>CATNDK010000053.1 GCA_950096585.1 Thalassococcus halodurans
GGTCAAGGCGCCGGGTCATGGCAAAGGTGGCGAAGGCGAAAAGATGTTGTGCGTCCATCCCAACCGCGTGACCGAGGTTGAGGGCGCGAAGCACGCGACCACGGATTATGCCGTTCTGACCAGCCTTGCGAAACGCGCCGCTTGGGTGGCGCTGGTTCCGATCACGGGCCGGACGCACCAGTTGCGCGCGCACATGGCCGAGATGGGGCACCCGATCATTGGCGACGGAAAATACGGTGGCTCGGGTCAGGAAAACCTTGGCGATGGATGGGGCGCGCAGTTGGGCGGCGAAATCAGCCGCAAACTGCATCTGCACGCGCGGTCGTTGTCTTTGGTGCATCCTGTGACGGGCGCACGTCTGGTGATCACAGCGCCGCTGCCCGAACACATGACCCGCACGTGGGACTATGTGCAGTGGGATGTGCGCGACGTGCCCGCCGATCCCTTCGAGGACATTGAATGACCATGGACCTGAGGCTTGTCATCTTTGATGTGGATGGCACCCTTGTGGACAGCCAGGCCGATATCCTTGCCTCGATGGCGGCGGCTTTCGGGGCGATTGGCCTGGATGTGCCGGAACGCCAGACGGTTCTGGGTATTGTGGGCCTGTCTTTGGATCGTGCCATCCGCGCCCTTGCACCTGACGTGGATGACACCGGCATTTCGACCGCGGTCGAGGCCTATAAGACAGAGTATCAGCGCCTGCGGGCCACGGGTGGCACGCAGAAATCGTCGCCTTTGTATGACGGTATCCGCGATGTGCTGGATACGTTGCATGGCCAGCCCGAGGTACTGTTGGGGGTCGCTACCGGCAAATCCCGTCGTGGTTTGGTCAGTCTGATGGACGGGCACCAGATGGGGCATCTGTTTGTGACCCAGCAATGCGCCGATGATCATCCGTCGAAACCGGACCCGTCGATGGTGATGACCGCTCTGGCGGAAACCGGTGTTGCGCCCGAGCAGGCCGTGATGATCGGCGATACGAGTTTTGACATGGATATGGCCAAGGCGGCAGGCGTTGCCGCGCTTGGTGTGACTTGGGGCTATCACAGCCCCGCCAGTTTGAGCGCCGCAGACCGCATCGCCGAGCGCGTGCAGGACCTGCCCGAACTGGTGCACGCGATATGGAGTGACCGAACATGAGCGAATGGGCCCCGAAACGTTTCTGGACCGATGCAACTGTCACCGATGCGGAGGGTGGCTTCACCGTTCTGCTGGACAAACGCGCGGTGAAAACACCCGCCAAAGCGCCGCTGATCCTACCGACACAGGCGATGGCGCAGGCAATTGCCGAAGAATGGCAGGCCCAAACCGATAAGATCGATCCAAACACCATGCCAGTCACCCGCAGCGCGAATGCCGCCATTGATAAGGTGCGCATCCAGCATGCCGAGGTGGCTGCCATGATCGCGGCATACGGTGACAGCGATCTTTTGTGTTACCGCGCCGACAGTCCCGAAGAGCTGGTGGCACGTCAAGCCGAGACTTGGGATCCCTATCTTGAGTGGGCCGAAGAGGCGTTGGGCGCCAAGCTTGAACCCCGGACCGGGGTGATCCATGCGGGTCAGGACGCAGCCTCTTTGACACGATTGTCGGAGGCTGTTCATGCCTTTGACCCGTTTGAGTTGACTGCCTTTCATGACCTTGTGGCATTGACCGGATCGCTGATTTTGGGATTCGCAGCTGAACGGACGTGGGCCGAATCCTCGTCTATCTGGAGCGCGTCGCGCGTCGATGAAAACTGGCAAATCGAACAGTGGGGCGAAGACGAAGAGGCGCAAGCTACTGAACAGGTTAAGAAACGCTCCTTCGAAGACGCTTTGCGCTTTATTCAGCTTACACGCGGTTCAAACGGCTCATAAAAGCAGCCTTTTCAGGAAAATTAACTTTTGAGCGACTGGTCAAAGCCTTTGCCTTGACCTTCGAAACGGAATCCGACCAAACTTGTCGCCACTAAGCGGATCAAACCGCTTTGGAATCCTTTGGGCCGCTTGGCCCACTGAACCGTTCCACGAAGGGACGGGCCAAACAGGAAGAGGTAAAAATGAAAAAATCCGTAATTCTTGGCGCATTGACTGTCGCTGGCCTGGCTGCCGGTGCTGCTGGTGCGGCCACACTTGATGACGTCAAGGCGCGCGGCAAGCTGAACTGTGGTGTGACCACAGGTCTGGTTGGTTTCGCTGCTCCTGATGCAAACGGGGAATGGGACGGTTTTGACGTAGGCGTCTGCCGCGCTGTTGCTGCTGCTGTTCTGGGCGATCCGGCTGCTGTCGAATTCGTTCCGACAACCGGCAAAACACGCTTTACAGCGCTGGCGTCCGGCGAAATCGACATGCTGGCACGTAACACCACATGGACATTCAGCCGTGACACAGACCTGAAGTTCGATTTCGTAGGCGTAAACTACTACGACGGTCAGGGCTTCATGGTTCCCAAGGCGCTGGGCGTATCGTCCGCGAAAGAACTGGACGGCGCGACTGTCTGCATTCAGACCGGTACAACAACCGAGCTGAACCTGGCGGACTTCTTCCGTTCGAACAACATGGAATACACACCGGTTCCGATCGAAACAAACGCCGAAGCGCAGCAGCAGTATCTGGCTGGCGCATGTGACGTTTACACGACTGACGCATCCGGTCTGGCTGCGACACGTGCGGCGTTCGAAGCACCCGGTGACCACGTTGTTCTGCCGGAAATCGTTTCCAAAGAGCCGCTCGGCCCGCTTGTTCGCCACGGCGACAACGACTGGGGCGACATCGTTCGCTGGACTCTGAACGCGCTGATCGCAGCTGAAGAGCTGGGCGTCACATCTGCGAACATCGAAGAGCTGTCCGCAGGCACAGAGAACCCCGAAGTAAACCGTCTGCTGGGTACAGAAGGCAACCTGGGCGAGATGATCGGCCTGGACGCTGGCTGGGGTAAAGCAGCGATTGCAGCGGGTGGTAACTACGGCGAGCTGTTCGAAAAGAACATCGGCGAAAACACTCCGATCGCGCTGTCGCGTGGTCTGAACGCACAGTGGACAGATGGTGGTCTGCTGTACGCACCGCCGTTCCGCTAAGACCTAAGAAAGAGCGCAGGGAAACCTGCGCTCTTTTCCCGTTTAGGGACACTGTCAAAACCGGGGGCAGATGATCGGATTAACCGATCGGAATTAATGACCGCCGGGCATCTCAGGGATACCATTATGACAACGCTCAGCGACCCGCCTCGCGAGTCGTTCCGGCTATCAATGCTGTTGAACGATACGCGGTACCGGTCTTACACATTCCAATTCATTGCGCTTTTGTGCGTGATCGCGCTGTTTTCCTTCCTTGGCTACAATCTGGTCAAAAACCTTCAGGCCGCAGGATTGAACATCAGCTACAAGTTTCTGGGTGAGACGTCGAACTACGACATCAACCAGACGCTGATCGATTATTCATCCCAATCCACCCATTGGCGGGCGGCGGTTGTCGGGGTTCTGAACACGCTTCTTGTTGCGTTTCTGGCCTGTGTGACCGCGACGATCATCGGCGTGGTTGCGGGCGTTTTGCGCCTGTCGAAGAACTGGCTGATCAGCAAACTTATGGCGGTGTACGTCGAAGCGTTCCGAAACGTTCCGGTTCTGATCTGGATCATCATCATCTTTACAGTGATGACCGCAGTTCTTCCGCAGCCGCGTGACTTCCGCGGTGAAAACGCAACAGCGTCTATGTGGTTCGATGCAGTCGCCTTCACAAACCGCGGCGTCTATATCCCGAAACCCGTGCTGGAAAGCGGCGGTATGGCGGTTGTCATCGTCTTTCTGCTGTCCATCGTGGGTGTCTTTGCCTATCGCCGTTACGCAACCAAGCTGCTGTATGCGACAGGTAAAATGCTGCCGACAGGCTGGCCGACACTGGCGATCCTTTTTGTGCCTGCGCTGCTGACGTACTTCGTTCTGGGCAAGCCCATTTCGCTGGAAATGCCGGTTCTGGCGGGCTTCAACTTTAAGGGCGGGATCAACATTCTCGGGTCCTTGATTGCACTGTGGTTCGCCTTGGCGATCTACACAGGCGCCTTTATCGCGGAAAACGTGCGTGCCGGTATTCAGGCCGTCAGCCGTGGCCAGACCGAAGCCGCTGCTTCGCTGGGTCTGCGTCCGGGCCGGATCATGAACCTTGTGATCCTGCCGCAGGCGCTGCGTGTGATCATTCCGCCGCTGATTTCCAACTACCTGAACATCACCAAGAACTCATCCTTGGCGATTGCGGTGGGTTACATGGATATCACTGGCACGCTGGGCGGCATCACGCTGAACCAGACGGGCCGTGCGATCGAAGCGATCCTGCTGCTGATGGCGTTCTATCTGGCGATCAGCCTCGCGATCTCGTTCATCATGAACATCTACAACTCGAAAATGAAGCTGAAGGAGCGCTGATATGTCCGACACACACCAGCATTCAATCCGCTTCGTGCGTGAATCCATGTTGCCGCAGCAAGAGCCGCCGGCAACGGAACGCGGGGTGATCAAATGGATGCGCGAGAACATGTTCTCGAGCATTCCGAACGGCATCCTGACACTGATCGCGCTTTATGCCGTCTATGCCATCCTGTCCGGCCTGCTTCCGTGGCTTTTGAACGGGATCTGGGATGCACCGTCCATTCGCGCCTGTCGTGAAATTCTGGACGGTCAGACAGGGGGCTGCTTTGCCGTTCTGACAGAGCGTTGGAACCAGCTTCTGTTCGGGTTCAAATACCCGACGCATCTGTACTGGCGTCCGACAGTGGCCTTCATCCTGCTGTTCATCGCGATCGCGCCCGTGCTGTTCTACAACACGTTCCCGCGTCAGATGCTGATCTTTACCGCGCTTTACCCGTTCGTGGCCTACTGGCTGATCTGGGGCGGTTCGATCCTTGTGCCTATCTTTGCGCTGGTCGGCTTTGGTGTGGGCTACATCGTCTACAGCAAATACGTCGCGCAAAGCTTTGCGATGGGCTTTTTCGGCGGGATCGCCGGTGCCTTGGTCACATGGTGGCTGACAGGCATGATCCCGGTCGAAGGTGTTCTGGCGATGGAGGCGGTTCCGTCCCGTGACATGGGCGGGTTCATGCTGAACCTGATCCTGGGTACAGTCTGTGTATCCTTGTCGATCCCCTTCGGTATCGCGCTGGCGCTGGGGCGTCAGTCGGACATGCCGTTCATCAAGTGGATCTGCGTGGTCTTTATCGAGTTCATCCGCGGCGTGCCGCTGATCACCCTGCTGTTCGTAGCAAGCGTGGTTCTGGCCTACTTCCTGCCGCCGGGTACGAACTTTGACCTGATCCTGCGCGTGATCATCATGATCACCATGTTTGCATCGGCCTACATTGCCGAGGTGATCCGTGGTGGTCTGGCCGCACTGCCGAAAGGTCAGTACGAGGCCGCCGACAGCCTTGGCCTTGATTATGCGCAGTCCATGCGTCTGATCATCCTGCCGCAGGCTCTGAAAATTTCGATCCCGGGTATCGTGAACGTTGCGGTGGGTCTGTTCAAAGACACCACACTGGTTTCCGTTATCTCGATGTTCGATCTTGTCGGTATGATCCGCGGACCGATCCTTGCGTCGACTGAATGGAACGGCGTGTATTGGGAACTGTTGGGCTTTGCGTCCTTCCTGTTCTTCATCACATGCTACGGTATCTCACAATATTCCCAGTGGCTTGAGCGGCAGCTCAACACGGACCATCGTTAAGGAGGCAACCATGACTGAAGCTGCCCAAACTCAAATGACCGTCTCGGATGAAGTTGCGATTTCAATCGAGAAAATGAACAAATGGTACGGCACGTTCCACGTGCTGCGGGATATCGACCTGACCGTCTATCGTGGCGAACGGATCGTTATCGCGGGCCCGTCGGGTTCCGGTAAATCCACCCTGATCCGCTGCATCAACGCGCTGGAAGAACACCAGCGCGGGCGGATCACCGTGGACGGCACGGTCCTGTCGTCGGATCTGAAAAACATCGACAAGATCCGGTCCGAGGTTGGCATGTGCTTTCAGCACTTCAACCTGTTCCCGCACCTGACCATTCTGGAAAACTGCACGCTGGCTCCGATCTGGGTTCGTAAGACACCCAAGAAAGAAGCCGAAGAAACGGCGATGCACTTCCTTGAAAAGGTGAAGATCCCCGATCAGGCCAACAAGTATCCGGGCCAGTTGTCCGGTGGTCAGCAGCAGCGTGTGGCGATCGCCCGTTCGCTGTGTATGCGTCCGCGCATCATGCTGTTTGATGAACCGACATCGGCGCTTGACCCCGAGATGATCAAAGAAGTTCTGGATACCATGGTCGAACTGGCCGAAGAGGGCATGACAATGCTCTGCGTGACGCACGAGATGGGCTTTGCCCGTCAGGTGGCGAACCGCGTGATCTTTATGGATCAGGGCCAGATCGTGGAACAGAACGAACCCGAAGAGTTCTTCAACAACCCGCAGAACGAACGGACCAAACTGTTCCTCAGCCAGATCCTGGGTCACTGATCCGATCATCTGCACGCGCCTTTACCGGCACGTCATACAATACAGAAATCCCGGCACATGTTGCCGGGATTTTTCTTTTGGAAGTGTCTCAGCTTCGTGTCTGTCGGGGCCAAGACGTCACGCGGTATCCAACCGGTATTTCAGAAACGTCGAATCGTCATAAACGATTTCGGTGACAAACGTGGCACCAAGCCGTTTGAGCGCGCTGAGGTTCTTGCGCGACGGTGGAAGCAGAAAGGTTACGAACGGAATTCGATCATCGGCTTTAGCAAACTCGATTGCTTGCTTTGAAATGCGGGATCCCAACCCAAAAGCGGAAGGCTTGAGCACAAGTCCATAGTCCCATTCATCCCCTTCCTTTTGAAACCCCCCCCACCCGACATATTGGCCGTTATCCAATATAGCCCAGTGTCCAAGGCCGTCTCGGTGCCAGCACGCGTCTTTAGCTGTGACAAAGTTCGCGGTGGTGCCCTCGTCCCATTCAAAAGTCAAAAGCGGCATATGTTCTGCCACACGAGGATCGGACATGTGATGAATGATCTCGGTCGGATCAATCTCGGTTAATCTTGTAAACGTAATGTCGTGCTTCAACTGAATGTCCACTTGATCTGAATATCCCGCCAGTTAAGCAAACGCCTTTTTGCGGACAACGAAGAACGGCACATGTCACCTTAATTTGAGTGACTTGAAGTGGCTCCCAGTCGACCCACCAAAATTAAAGAGAAAACTTTTTCATTTTTTCTGAAACTCTTTTCCGCGGGCTCCCGTGTCTTGAATACAGCCGGTCGATGGTGACCGGGGAACGTACACAGGAGTTCACTAATGAAATTTGCAATGATTGCCGCTTTGATGACTGGTTTTACAGGTGCAGCCTATGCAGGTGGCCACGCGATGCAGACCGTGGATGCCATGGATCAATCCGTTGAAAATGGTGTCGTAAGCGCGGAAAGCGTTGTCGCGAGCCAGAATGGTTGGCTGGTTGTTCACCGCACAGGCGACGATATGAAGCCCGGTCCCGTGGTTGGCCACGCTCCGCTGCGCAAGGGCGAGAACGCCGATGTCGCCGCGATCCTGACAGAAGAGGTCGCTGCTGGTGATAAGCTGATGCTGATGATCCACGGCGAAGACGGTGGCATGAGCACAGGCATCTTCGAATACACATTGGGTGCCAAGGAAGACGGCCCCGTACGTGTCGACGGCGAACTGGTGATGACCGTCATAACCGCTCAGTAACCGGTTTCCGGTAGCGAGTACCCTGTTGTGGGGTAATAAGTATCGGCCGCGCGGGCTATGTCAGCTCGCGCGGCACGACAAAGTCTTTGACCATACCTTTGTCGAAATCGATCCAGCTGTTCAGGTCGAAATCAACCACCAGCGTTGCGCCTGTCGGATAGTCCTCGAACCGGTCATGGTTGGGGGCTTCTTCAACGATATCCGATGCAAAATAGGCAATGCCCGGATTGTGTGCGATGATCAGAACGGTGTCGCCCGTCGCCGCCTGTAGCGCATGGCGCAGATCGGCGCGTTCAGCCAGATACAGCGGTTTCGGGAAATGCGTCGGCGCATCGGGTATATCCAAGCGCTGCAAGGTTTCCTTGGTGCGGGCCGATGGCGAACACAGAACCTCATCTGGGTGCAGATCATTGTCTTTCAGCCATTGGCCCAAGGCGATTGCGCTGGCTTGGCCGCGCTTGTTCAAAGGCCGGTCGAAATCGGGCTGATCCATTTTCCAGTCGGATTTTGCATGACGCATCAGGATCAGTCGTTTCATACCTCGTCCCCTTGGTTTCGGTTAGTTTCCCAGAAAGGCACGCATGTGGAAAGCGGCCTGTTCGGGGTGACGCGTAAATTCTTGTGAAACGGGGCAGGCGCGGCGGACAAGACAGCCGTTTTCGCGGCAGTTCTGACCTGCGTCTGTGCGCAGATAGGTTTTGCAGCGCGGCACATCATAGGGCTGTCCTGGTGCCATCGCGCCCACAGGGCAGACGGTGACGCAAGGCTGGTCGGTGCAGGTATCACAAGGCCGTCGGAATGTGTTGGGCCGCGTAACGGTAAAGGGCAGGGCGATGGCCCCCCGGAACGACAGGAACAGACCCGCATGGTGGTGCACCAAAAGGCCGACAGGGGCCTCCCACGCCTCGGCGCAGTCGGTGGCCCATTTGATAAAGGGCGGCCACGGCGGGCCGTCTGACGGGAAGATCGCAGAGCCACCCCAGTCATGGGCCAACGCTCCGATCACGCGCTTGGACCACGCGTCCATCGGATCGGCGACGCGCGTGCGATATTCATCAGAAGCTGCGAATAATGGCCAGAAGCGCGGCTCATCCGGCCCCAGAAGGACCAGAGTTTCCGTGCCCTCGGGTAGAACCGCGTCGGGATCAGGGGCAAACAGGCCGCGCAGGCGCAGCCCAGCAGCCTGTGCCTCCTGTTCCAACGCGTCTGGTGTCATTCCTGCGCAGAGTATTTGGGCAGGTCTTTTTCGCGGATCAGAGAGCCTGCACCATGGGCTGTGAACAGCTCGAGCAGGCAAGCGTTTGAAACACGACCATCAAGGATAACAACGCCACGCACGCCTTCTTCCAGCGCTTTCAGGGCGGTTTCCGTTTTGGGGATCATGCCCCCTGCGATAACGCCTTCTTCGGTCATGGTGCGGACGTCTTCGGGCGTCATGGCGGTCAGAACCTCGCCTGCCGCGTTCTTGACGCCGGACACATCGGTCAGCAGCAAAAGCCGCGCGGCTTTCAGCGCGCCAGCGATGGCACCTGCGGCTGTGTCGCCGTTCACGTTGAACGTCTCTTCCGAAAGGCGGCCTGTGGCGACCGGGGCCACAACGGGGATAATGCCCGCGTCCATCATATCGCGCAGCACCTGCACGTTCATTTCAACAGGGCGACCAACCCAGCCCAGTTCGGGATCATCCGCTTCGCAGACCATCAGATCGTCGTCTTTGCCAGACAGACCAACCGCACGGCCGCCTTCATCCATGATCGCCTGCACGATGCGCTTGTTGACCAGACCGGTCAGCACCATTTCGACGACCTGAACTGTGGCTTTGTCGGTCACACGCTTGCCACGCACGAATTCCGACTTGATGCCAAGCTTATCCAGCATCTCGTTGATCATGGGGCCCCCGCCGTGGACAACGACGGGGTTCACGCCAACCTGCTTCATCAGCACGATGTCTCGGGCGAATGTGGCCATGGCTTCGGCGTCGCCCATGGCATTGCCGCCGAATTTTACGACGACCGTCGCGCCGGAATAGCGCTGCATGTAGGGGAGCGCCTCGGAAAGGGTCCGTGCTGTTTCGTGCCAGTTAGCGTTCATTTTTTGCGTCTTCATGTTTTGGTCCGCACAAAGGGTTCTTTGGCGGTTATCGGACGTGGCGATGTTGGGTGCAAGGGGCGCGTCTTAGGTCAGCGATGCAATGATGCTGCGCAGCGTCGGAATCCCGTAGCCTTTTTCTGAGGATGTCAGCACCAGTTCAGGGAAGGCCGCAGGATGTTTCGACAGCTTCTCGCGGACCTGAACCAGCATTTTCTCGCGGTCTTTGACGCTGATCTTGTCTGCCTTGGTCAGCACCACCTGAAAGGTCACCGCGCTGCGATCCAGAAGCTTCATGATCTCTTGGTCGACGGCCTTGATGCCATGACGCGAATCCACCAGCACAAAGGCGCGGCGCAGGGATTGGCGGCCTGACAGATACCGCTTCAACAGCTGCTGCCATTTTTCGACGACGGCGACGGGCGCGTTGGCATAGCCATAGCCCGGAAGGTCAACGAGAAAGCGTTCATCGCCCAGCGTGAAGTAGTTGATTTCCTGCGTCCGGCCCGGCGTGTTCGACGCGCGGGCAAGACCCTTGCGACCTGTCAGTGCGTTGATCAGGCTGGATTTGCCAACGTTCGAACGGCCTGCAAAGCAAACCTCGATCCGGTCGTCTGGCGGCAGGCCGTCCATGGCGACGACGCCTTTCAGAAAGTCGGCGCCACCCGCAAAAAGCTTGCGTGCTTTTTCCAGTGTCAGTTCGTCAGGCTCTTCCGCCAGCGGGAACGGGAGTTGTGTCATAGTGAAATCTCATCCCCGATTGATACGGTGCCGGATTGGGTACATTCGACGTTTACCGTGAAATTCTGATGGCCCCAAGTCTGAAGCAGCGCCAATGTCGCGATGTCACGGTCGCCCGTGTCAGGATTGGCTTCGGTCGCGCGGCAGCGTCCGATTGGTTCACGGACAGCAAAAGTCGCGCCGCCGATGGTGATGTCTTTGCCGATCCAGTCGAATTCTTCCCAAGGCGCAAGGCCGTCCAGCCAGATGTTCGCACGGAAACGGTTTTCGGACACAGGGCGACCGAGTTTGTCCGAAAGCCCACGTAGCGAGGCTAAGTTGCCGACCGAAATCGACTGAAGGCTTGAATCCGTGATGCCGCGTGTGGTGCGGTAGACCGAAGATGGGGCAGGGCGACCTTCTGCCACCAGCGGCGTAACCCAGTCGATCAGCGCGTCTTGGTCAGCGTCGGGGTTCACGGTGAGTGTCGGTCGGTCCGGATGGGACAGGGTCAGTGTGCCGGTGTCTTCGTTCAGGTCCGCAGTGACGGCCATCAGTTTGGGCGATCCTGCCGCGCGTATGAAGTTGTTGCAGCGCTGCCAGCCTTCACCGTCGTAGACCGCGTTTGTGTGGGCGATGCCCCAAACGCGGTCCCACGGTGTTGTTTTGCCAGCTTCAAAGGATATGCGGTCCGCGCTTGCGCGACCGACCGCTTTGATCGGATAGCGCCAAAGCGCGGAAACGCGTCCCATTAGGCCTTGTCCTTACCTTTGCCGAACTTGAGGCTCGACTTGATGTTGCCGAACACGTCGGGGGTGTACCCCTGCGACCGCATGATCAGGTACTGCTGGGTAAAGGTGATGGTGTTGTTCGCGATCCAGTACACAACCAGACCCGAGGCAAAACCGCCCAGCATGAACATGAAGACCCACGGCATCCACGCAAAGATCGCGGCCTGTGTCGGATCGGCGGGGGCCGGGTTCAGTTTCTGTTGCAGCCACATGGAGATACCCAAGAGCAGCGGCAGGATACCGATAAAGATCAGCGCCACGATCGAACCAGCCTCGGGTGCGCCCCAGGGCAGGAGGCCGAACAGGTTGAAAATCGATGTCGGATCCGGCGCGCTGAGGTCCTGGAAGGGGCCAAAGAACGGCGCGTGACGCAGTTCCAGCGTGACGAAGATCACCTTGTAGAGCGAGAAGAAGATCGGGATCTGCATCAGGATCGGCAGACAGCCGGAGGCAGGGTTCACCTTGTTCTTCTTATATAGCTCCATCATGCCTTGCTGAAGCTGCTGACGGTCGTCGCCCGCCTTTTCCTTCAGTTTCTCCATCTCGGGCTGAAGCTCTTTCATCTTGGCCATCGAGACGTAGGATTTGTAGGCCAGCGGGAACAGGATGGCTTTGATCATCAGCGTCAGCACGATGATCGACACACCCATGTTGCCGATCAGCTTGTTCAGCTCGTGCAGAACCCAGAAGATCGGCTTGGTCAGGAAAAAGAACCAGCCCCAGTCAATCGCGTCTACGAAACGGTCAACGCCCGCTTTTTCGTATTCACGGATCGTTTCCCATTCCTTCGCACCGGCGAACAGGCGTGTGGTGACTTCGGTCGTCTGGCCCGCGCCGACTGTAACCGTCGGCAGCACGGTTTCGGTCTGATAGATGTCGCGGGTCGCGTTGTACTTCGACGCGGCACGGAACGCGCTGCCCGGTTCGGGGATCAGCGTGGACATCCAGTAGTGGTCGGTAAAGCCGATCCAGCCGTTTTCGGTAACCTGCAGAACTTCGGCCTGCGCGCCTTCGGACGGGACAACCGGCAGATCGACGATATCGCCATAGCCGATTTCCGTCAGTTCGCCGTCCGCCATGATGCTTGCGCCTTCATGCAGGATGAAGAAGTTCTTGGCGTCGGCGGGTTCGCCGTGACGGGCGATGATGCCGTAAGGGGCAAGTGCGACTGTGCCGGCGGCTTCGTTGACCACCTCTTGGGTGATGTTGAACATGAAGTTGTCGTCAACCGCAATGGTGCGGCGGAACAGCAGGCCCGCGGGGCTTGTCCATTCCAGAACCGCCGGGGCATCGGGGGTCAGCGTGCCGG
>CATNDK010000054.1 GCA_950096585.1 Thalassococcus halodurans
CCACGACTACTCGATCAAGTTCTACAAGACGCTTGAGGAAGAGACCGGCCTGAACGCGGGCTTCTTTGTCGTTGGTAACCTGCGTATGGCGCAGACAGACGAACGCATGGACGAATACATGGTCTATGCAACAACGGCAGAAACCGTTGGTGTTCCGTACGAATGGATGACGCCCGATCAAATCAAAGAACGGTGGCCGCTGGTCAACACAGAAGACCTGAAGGGCGCGATCTATCACCCGACCGATGGCTATATTAACCCTGCGGACGTCACCATGGCGATGGCCAAGGGCGCGCGCCAGCGTGGCGTGACCATCGAACGCAAATGGCAGGTTGATGGCTATGAATGGAAGGGTGACCACTGGGACGTGACCGTCACCAAGATGGTCGAAAAAGGCGGCAACCTTGTGCCGTCCGACGAACAGACCGTCATCAGCGCCGAACATGTGGTCACGGCCACAGGCAACCACGCGCAGCGCACGGCGAAGCTGCTGGGCATCAAGATCCCTGCAATTCCGGTCGAACACCAGTTCATCGTCACCGAACCCGATCCGGCGCTTGTCGCCTACCGCGAAGCAGGTAATGAACAGCATCCCGTTTTGCGCGATGCCGACGCGAAATGGTACGTCCGCGAAGAACGCGGCGGCTGGATCCTTGGCCCCTATGAACGCAACGCGCCGGCACGTTTTGAATACGGCGTCCCCGACAGCTTCCGCGCCGATCTGTTCCCGCTTGATCTGGACCGGATCGAAGAGGAATACATGTCGATGATCCATCGTATTCCGTCGTCGGAAACGGTCGGCCTTAAGGACGATTTCAACGGCCCGATCTGCTACACCCCCGATGGCAACCCGCTGATCGGCCCTGCGCCGGGCCTGCGCAACATGTGGCTGGCCGAAGGCTTCTCGTTCGGGATCACTGCTGCTGGTGGCGCGGGCCATTACCTTGCCCAGTTGATGGTCGAGGGCGAGGCCGAGATCGACATGGCGTCGCTTGATCCGAAACGTTACGGGGCCTGGATGACGACCGAATATGCTGCTCGTAAGAACGAAGAAGCATATGAACACGTTTACATCCTGCACCACCCTGACGAAGAACGTCCCGCCTGCCGCCCGCTGCGCACAGGTCCGGCCTATGACCGTCAGAAGGCAAAAGGTGCTCAGTTCGGTGTGGTCAACGGTTGGGAACGCCCCAACTACTACGGCCCGCTGGATGCCGACGACAATTTTGACCATGACGCACGCTCGTTCCGCCGTGGTGGCTGGTGGCAATACGCGGCGGATGAGGCCAAGGCGATCCGCGAAGGTGTGGGCCTGATCGACGCAACAGCCTTCACCAAGCACCGCCTCAGCGGTCCGGGGGCGACAGCGTTCCTTGACTGGTTCACCACCAACAAGCTGCCCAAGGTTGGCCGCATCAACCTGACCTACGCTCTGACCAGCGCGGGCACCACGCGCACCGAATACACCATCGTGCGCGAAGGCGAGGACGACTACTACCTCGTCTCGGCAGGTGCATGGCACGCCTACGATCAGGACTATCTGAAGAAGGCGATTGAAGACAAAGAGCCCGAGTTCGGCCGCATCAATCTTCAGGACGTGACATCGCAATACGGTGTCTTCGCACTGGCAGGCCCGAAAGCGCGGGATCTGCTGAAAGGCCTGATCAAGGATGCCGATCCGGAAACGGCCCTGTCCAACAAACGCTTCCCGTGGCTGTCCTACCGTCAAATCGAATTGGGTATGTGCCCCGTCAACGCGATCCGTGTGGCCTACACCGGTGAGCTTGGCTGGGAACTGCATCACCCGATCGAAATGCAGAACTATCTGTGGGACCTGCTTCTGAAAGAGGGCGAAAAGCATGGCCTGAAACTGGTCGGTGCCCGCGCGCAGAACTGGCTGCGTCAGGAAAAATCCTACCGCGCCTTTGGCACCGAATTGGGCCGCGATGCGACCCCGCTCGAGGCCGGACTGGACCGCTTTGTCGATCTAGACAAAGAGTTCTACGGCAAGGACGCGATGGTCAAAACCGGTATCCGCTCCAAATGTGTGACGCTTCTGATTGATGGACCCGAGGACGCGGATCCATGGGGCCGCGAGGCGCTGTACACAGAGGACGGAACACGTGTGGGTCGTCTGACATCCGGTGGCTGGTCTGCGGCCTTCGGCAAGTCCATCGGTATGGGCTATGTCAAACCGGAACTGGCAGAGCCGGGCACCAAGCTGAAGGTGCGGTTGTTCAAAGAACTTTGGGATGCCGAAGTGACCGAGGACAGCCCGTACGATCCGAAAAACGCAACGATCCGCGTTGACGGCTGATAAGGGCTAGGGGGCTCTGCCCCCTTGGCCTGCGGCCGATTCCCCCGAGGTATTTCCGGACAGAAAATACCATCGGGGTCAGCGCCAGCCCGAGGACGTAGCCGGAGGCGAAGGACGAGATAAAAAAGAACGCGAGGTGAAAACCTCGCGTTCCTCTTTGTTAAAGGGATCCGTTAGCGGTCGACGCCGCCGTCCGGATTGTCGCCGTTTGTATCTCCGGCATCTTCCGCCAAGGGTGCATCGAGCTGCTCCTTGCGATCCACTTTGGCGCCTTCGTCCTTGTCCTCGGACGGGGGCGACAGGCGGATTGGCTGGGTTTCGCCTTCTTTCGTCTCGCCAAACACTATTGTCTGGTACGGGTACGGAATCTCGATGCCCTGTTCGTCGAAGATACGCTTCAGGATTTCGTTGTAGGCACGGCCCGTGGACCACTGAGAGCCAGGGATCGTTTTGATCCGTGCGCGCAGAACGATGGCGCTGTCGCCAAAGCTATTCAAGCCAAACCATTCCAGATCGCCCAGGAGGACATTGGCGATTTCCTGATCCGACTTTAGTTCCTCGAAGGCATCGAACATCGCCTTTTTCACGTCGCTGACGTTCTCGCGGTAGGCCACGCCCATGTCGCAGACAAAATACGAAAACTCGCGCATGAAGTTGGTCACCATGTCAACCGACGAGAACGGGATGATGTGAAACGCACCCTGTACGTCGCGCAGGCTGACAGAGCGGACAGTCAGCTTCTCAACCGTACCGGTGGTGCCGCCGACGGTTACAACGTCACCAACGTTCATGGCGTTTTCGAACTGGATGAAGACACCTGTGATAATGTCCTGCACCAGCTTTTGCGCACCGAAACCGATGGCCAGACCCAGAACACCGGCAGAGGCGATCAAGGGTCCGATGTTCAGGCCGATTTCGGACAAACAGAACATCGCGGTCAGAACAAACAGCGCGATCGAGAACGCGTTTTTCAGCAGCGACAGAAGCGTCTTCTCACGCACCGTCGGCGCGCGGCCGTAATCGGGGTTCAGTTTGTATTCCAGCCACGAGTTGAACGCGAGCCAGATGGCCGCGGCGACCAGCAGGATCATACCTACCGACACCACTGCGCCAGAGAACTGCAGACCCGATGCTGACGACAGCCACGACCCGATAAACGTCAGGCCCATGATGTTCAGCGCGTAGGCCACAACCGCAATCGTGACGATGATACGCAGGCCCAGTAGGATTTTCGGAACGATCGAATTGAGGCGCGGCTCCAGCGTTGGCAGCATGCTTTTGATGTCATCCGGCAGGCTGATACCACGCAGCATTGCCTGACCGATTACGCTGACAATCATCGAACCGACCAGCACGGCCAGAAGGACCTTGCCGCTGGCGGCAAGATAGCTGACCACCACGTCAGACGGGCTGGACACAATGACGGTAAACATCACGGCCAGATAGATCAGGGCGAACCAGTGCCAGCTACGGACAAGCGTGCCGAACACACCGCGCAGGCGGTACTTTTCGGGCTGCTTCGGTGCGTCGTCGGTTTCTTCTTCGTAGGTTTCCGTCAGCATCCGGCGCGCGATCCAGTTGGCCACTGTGTCGCGGTGATAGATCACAAGGAAAACGACGTAGAACAGCACGATCAACGAAAGCAGCGCTGAGACCGCAAGACCGGCTGTATAGCCAACGTTGCGGTTGATGATCGGGATCACCAGCAATTGGCCATAGCCCAGGATAGAGACCACGATATTGCTGTGCAGGTTGATCCGCTTGGCCGCGACATTCGACAGGTTCACAGGGCGCAAGCCGCCTGCGGACGGCGAGATCACCGAACGGATCGCCACTTTGATCAGTTCAACGATCAGGAAGGCGTTCAGATACAATGTCTGGCGGAAACCGATCTGGGCGGTTTCACCCAGTGCCAACAGTGTAATGGCATAACCGATGCCCCACGCCACAACGACAATCATCGCATCGATAAAGGTCGACCCAAGGAAGAGGAAAGCACGGTGCAGAATGTTCCGGTGTTCGGCGCGTTCGCCCATGGACCGGAAGAAGGGCATCATCAGGCGGCGCAGCACCATAAAGACGGCGACTGTGATGATGATGACCAGAAACAGCGATTGGACCGCTTGCCACAGCACATCGGTATCAACGCGCGTCAAACCGCGCAGAACGCCGGAAGATCCGGTCAGTGTGTCATAAAGGGATGTCACCCGAGCGGCGATTGTCTCGGCCGTGGCCTGCGTGAACTGGGCGATTCGGGTGCCGATGGATTCCTGGTTTTCTACGGCGTCTGCGACAGTGTCTGCAGCGTCATCTGCGGCCTGCGCACCATCATTAACCACCGTTTCTAGCTTCTCGATCAGCTCAGCGCGCGCGGCATCGTCTTGCAACACGTCCAGCAGGCTTTGAAGCGCTCCGTTTTCAGTGCTGCTCTCGGAACTGCTTTCGGTCGTGGAAGAAGATGTATCCGTGCCAAGCGACAGGCCTTGTGCCTGTGCCAACCCAGCAAGCACCGAGAAGATAGTGACAAAAGCGGAAATCAGGAAAAAGCGAACGGGGTGCAATGCGCGCATGCGGCTGCGGATCATTAGTGTGCCTCTGGTTGTCGGGGCCGTCGCCCCTTGTGTTTGTTCCGGTTTCGCAGGCAAGGCGACCGGATGTGTGATCAGACGATAACGCAGAAAATCCGGAAAGGTTCCAGATTTCTGTATACGTTGATGATGATTGTTTGGTGTGGACCCGGCCAGATCAGGTGCCAGCCTAGGGATCAGCGAGCATCTTAAGCCCGTTGGTCACATCCGAACGTACCGCCAACCGCAGGCCCGGTTCATCGCCCGCTTTCAGGGCCGCGATGATCAGGCGGTGCTGATAGGGGGCCTCGGACCGGCGCAGGCGCGAATAAAGCGCGCGCATCGTCGGCCCCAGCTGAAGCCAGACCGTTTCCGTCATCGCCAGCATCGCAGGGGCCTGAGCACGCAGGTAAAGCGTGCGGTGGAACTCCAGATTGGCGCGGATGTAGCCCATCGCATCGCGGTTCGACACGACCTCGGTGATTGCGTTGTTGATGCTTTGCAGACGTTCGATCAGCGCCATGTGGGCGCGGGGCAGGGCGCGGCTGGCCAATTCCACTTCCAGAAGCGCGCGCAAGGATGCCAATTCTTCGATCCGTTCACCTGATAGTTCGGGTGTGGCGACGCGGCCCGATGACGACATCTGTAATGCGCCCTCGGCTACCAGCCGATGGACCGCTTCGCGCGCAGGCGTCATGGAGCAATGGAAATCACGACCAATGCCGCGAAGCGTCAATGACTCACCCGGTGCCATCTGTCCAAACATGATGCGCGACCGCAGACCACGATACACGCGGTCATGCGCCGACGTTGCAGCGTCGGATTGACGGGCCGGTTGGCGGATAGGATCGGACACAGGTGGCAGCATCGGCTATTTTGTGATCACAAATAAGAACAAGGTCAATCGTCAAAACGGTAGCCGTGCAAACGCGGCCCGTTTTGGCGCAACCAGTGGCGTTGTGCCTTCCATGGACCGTACAGCTCTTCTACCACGCGCCAGAACCTATCCGAGTGGTTCATTTCAGCAAGATGCGCCACCTCATGCGCGGCCACATACCGCAGGACGTCAGGCGGAGCGAGGATCAGTCGCCACGAATAAGACAGCCCGCCCGTGCTGCTGCACGACCCCCACCGCGACCGCGTATCGCGCAGCGTGATGCGGCTATAGGGCTTGCCCAATAGGTCCGCGTAATGGTCCGATGCGGTGACCAGCCGCTCGCGCGCCAGTGTCTTCAGAAAGGTGCGCGCCCGTGTGGCCATGCGATCCGGTTCACCGGGAATCAAAAGCCTGTCGTCTTCCACCGAAATCCTACGGCCCTGCGCAGGGTGCAGTGTTAAATCTCGTCCTTCGACAGGCAGCACGGAACCGGCGGAAATGGCAACGTGCGACACCTGTTTCGCCAGATGCCCGCGCAGCCAGTCCTCTTTCGCCCGCAAAAAGGCGATTCCCTCGGCTTCGGGGACAAAACGGGGCAGGGTCAGCGTCACGCGCCCGTCCAGCGAAGACAGCCGCAACGAGATTCGCTTGGCCCGCGCTGAACGCCGCAAAATAACGGGAATTGGTGGGTTGCCCTCAAGCGCAATCAGGCCCATATCGGTCTCCGAAACAGGCACAGGGCCCGTGATGCTGTCAAAGCCTTTGACACGGCTGTCACCTTATGGCAGGTGGCCCTGATTGTCTCAAGACTTACAGGATTGAAAGGGACTTCCCATGCCCAAGGAAGAATGGGGCGTTAAGCGCGTCTGCCCAACGACAGGTAAACGGTTCTACGACCTGAACCGCAACCCAATCGTCAGCCCCTATACCGGTGAAGTCGTGGAAATCGACACCGGCAAGCGCAGCATGATTGCAGCCGACGCCGCCGATGGCGCGAAGATGAAAGCCGACGTCAACAACGAAGATGATGTTGATGTACTGGAAGATGATGTCGATCTGGACCTTGATGACGAGGATGTACTGGACGACGATGACGACGATAACGTCTCGTTGGACGAAATCGCCGACGTTGCGGACGACAACGAAGACTAAAGATTTTCGTCACGGGCAGGCGATTTACGCTTGAACCTGCCCGTGGCTTTTCGTAAGTGACGCCGCACAGTGCGACGCACTGACATGATGGGGCCTTAGCTCAGCTGGGAGAGCGCTTGCATGGCATGCAAGAGGTCAGGGGTTCGATCCCCCTAGGCTCCACCAAACTTCCCTGTTTTTATAGAGAATAGCGCGCCGCTCGTCTGCAGCAGTTTCTCGGAACCAATGCGACTGCCAGAGATGACCCGCACTGCGAGCGATTGCTGTGCGGACGAAACGTGATTTCGTATCGGGCGGTCGAACGGCTACTTTAGGAAAAGATAGGTCGGGTAGCCTACCACTCGCGCCAAGCGTCCGCTTCCGCTAGCAGTGGTTTTTGCTTCGTCGCCCAGCACAACTCTTCCACAAAGACCATTAAATCTTCGCGTTCTCCAGTTTCGATTGAATACCCAAACGACCCATCAAACTCATTGAGCCATGAGATGTATGCCTTGAGTAAGGCCCGCACGTCTTTGCGGCGAGGTTTAGCCCCCAAAGCTTCCAAATCATTCAATAGTTTTCTAGATCGTTTTCGAACACCTAAAGTAAATTCAGGCGGTACGATTTGCGTTCTGTTGCCCCAGTCTTCGAATTGAGTCTCCTCAATAAGAGCTGAAATCGTTACCTTCTTAAGCCGCTGCTGCTCTCGTTGTTTTCGCTCTCGACGAATGCGATTCTGCTTCTCACTGTAGGCCGTGCTCTCGGATTTCCACCGTACTTCATCAAACTTTGCTCTGTGTTCATGGTCGATGCTTAGTGGCGCAAGATCGATAGCCGCGATATTATAGAAAAAGCCATCTCTTCTAATTTTGCGCCGAGCCTTTCTTTCGCTACAAGTGAGCCAAAACTCTCGACCAATCACCTCAGCTTCTTGTAAATTCATCGCGAAATCGACGGGCATTGTGAATATCAATACCTCGGGCTCAAGCCCGCTTGTCCCTAGCTTTTTGAATCTTTTCTCAACCAATAAACGGGTACGAAAAGCCTGCCACTTGGTTGGCTTTTTTGCCCACAGTCCCGATTTCACTGAGAGAGAAAAAGACCAGTCTTTCTGGTCACCAAGATCAAGGATTTTTACCACCCCCCAAGAATCCTTGTTGGGCGCGCTGAAATCGGGGTTTTCACCAATTCGAAAAGCGATCAAATCGCCTACTCTCAAGTCCCGTTCGTTCACTTCCGTGCCCCCGTTTCAATCACAACCGAATTCGCGAGCAAGACTTCACCATTTGCGAACTGAAACAACAGACAATACACGCTGAAGTAGCCGACATTCGCGCGCTGCGTAGCATGTTCAATTTGGGCTCTTAACGGTCATTGTAATTTTTTATTCTCTCATTTCGCTTCGTTCAAAAGCGCCTCTAGCCCTGCTTCCAACTGCTTGAACGCATCTCCCAGACGTTTTTCCAGTTCGGCCTGATGGGCTTTGGCCATGGGGAGCAATTCGGCCATCATTTTCTGACCGTCGGCGGTGAGGGACAGGATGATCAGGCGGCGGTCTTCGGGGTTTTCCTTGCGTTCGATCAGGCCCGCTTCCCGCAGGCGTTTGGCGGCGCGGCTGACTTCGTATTTTTCCATCGCGACGCGGGCTTCGATGTCGCGCACGGATGTGTTGCCTGAGTGGGCAAGGTGCACGAGAACGCGCCATTCGGGGATCGAAATACCGAAGCGGTCGCGGTACTGGCGGGCGAGTTGTTCGCTGGTGTGTTTTGCCGCGACGGCCAGTCTGTAGGGTGTGAAACCGTAAAGGTCGAAGTCCGGCAGGGGCGGCGTATCGGTCATTCTGGGTCCTTTCAGCCGCGCGGGGGAATGTCGGCGATAGGTCCAAAATCCCGCAATTTCGTAGCAGGTGCAATGACCTTGTGGTGCGCGTCTGGTGTGACGGGTTTCTGACCGGGGCTCTGCCCCGGACCCCGGAGTATTTCAGGACAGATGAAACAGCGGATCAGAAGTGTGCCGGGGGCAGTGTTTCTGCCTCCGGCTTTCATGAGGGGTGGGGTTTTTAATTGAACGAGTAGACCAGCGAGACGCCGAAGGTGTTGTCGGTGTGTTTCGCTGTGCCGGGCTCGGTGTGGTATTCGGTCAGCAAGCTTGTGCGCAGCGACAGGGCGTCCGTCATAGCGACGCTGATCGCCAGATCGTTGAAGGCCACGGTGTCCGATTCAGACCAGATCACGTCTGTGTCCGCAGTGAGCGCGACAGTTTCGGTCAGTTTCTGGGCAAAATCAGAGGACAGACCAAACGCGCCTTCGCTGACGTCGCCTTTTGTCACGTCGTTCAGTTCGGCAAAGCGGTAGCCCGGGCCGGCCTGAACAGACCACTGACGGTTGCCTTCGTTGAAGAAGCGGTAGCCCGCGCCGAAGCTGACGAATGTGTCTGTTTCGAACTGTGCGTCTGTCGCGCTGTCAGCCGAGCCCTGAACTTTGGCAAAGCCGAATGTGACGGGGTTGAAATCGCGTGTGTATTCCAGACCATAGTACAGGCTTTCTTCCGGATCAGAGTCATCGTCATCGGTGTAGGCGTAGTTCAGCTGCAGTTCGATGCCGTTCTGACCCCAGACATAGTTGATGTCCGAACCGATGCCGACGTTGATGCTTTCGTTGTTGCCGCTTTCAGCAATACCGCGCAAGGCGAACGAGCCGTTGAAGCCTTGCGGGCGGCCTTCGTTGCCGAAACGGTCTAGTGTGCGCTCTGCGTCGTCTTCGATGGCTTCGATCAGGTCTTCGTTGCGGTCTTCCGCAACTGTGTCGCGGCCGATCAGTGTTTGAGCGCTTGCGGCTGTGGCTGACATTGCTGCGATCAGGGCGATCGCGCTGATTTGTGTTTTGGTTTTCCTTTCCCAACAAAAGCTTGCCCCGACCGGATCGGCCGGGAGCATTTCTGCTGGGACTGATGTAGGAAAAGATTTTCCCCAAGAAAAATTCAAAATAATTAGGTATAATCCGAGTTTCACTTATGATTGCGAAATTCGTCCGAATGCCCAAGCACTTCGATGCTGTCGCCACTGCTGATGTCGTTCAAATCATCCAGAACAGCGTTTTGAAGTTCGTCCATCTGTGACTGGACCGTGGTAAGCGTCTGTTCTGCGGTGGTGCGGATTTCTTCGTCCAGATCATCCCGCCAGACGGACCAGATTGGATAGGGAAACATCGGCGCATCGGGGACCAGATGCAGTCGGCCCTCGTCCAGATACCGTTTGATGTAGCGCGCTGGCAGATAGGCGGCTGCGCGACGGTTCACGATGTAATCGGCAGCCATCGCGCCCAGTGACAGGGTCAAACCGGGGTTCGTCAGATCGGGCAATTCCAGCGCGTGGGCGTGCAGGAACTCGGGGCCCCAATCGACGAAGACATAGTTTTCAGGGATTTCATCCAGCGTGGCGGGCCAGGATGCGACCAGAACCAGCTCTTCTTCCAGAACCTTGCTGGCGGACAGTCCGGGGCGCAATTGAGGGTTATACATCAGGCCGACCTGAACCACGCCTTCGACAAGAAAGCGGGTGATGCGGTCGGGCATTCCAAGCTCTGCACGGATATTCAGGGTTGGCATGGTGGTCTGCATCTGGTCGATCCAGCGGAAGCCCAGACGGGGCCACAGCGAATATTGCGCGCCGATGGTCAGGGACTTGGTGTACCCATCAGGCACGCCGATCTGCTGGCGGGCCTCTTCCCAGATCTTGATCAGCGACAGGGCGTAGCGTTCGAATTCGCGCCCTGCCGAGGTCAGTTCGGCACCGGCCTTGGATCTGATGAAAAGCAGTTTGCCCAACGAATCCTCAAGGCGTTGGATGCGCAGGCTGACGGCGGATTGCGTGACATACAGCCGTTCACTGGCGTTCACGAAAGACCCTGTTGCGGCGACTTCAAGGAAGGTTCGGATCAGCTGGATGTCCATATCGCATATCCATAAGAAATAGTCCGGTTAAGCATATTTCTTATTCGTTTTTCTGTTGTAACGAAAGCGCCTATCTATCTCTCAACGGCCAAGGCGCAGATCGAAACGCGCCCCGCCAGAGAAACCCACGTTGGGTGAAGGAGTGAAATTGATGACTGTATTTTCCGCACGCAAAGCTATCGCTGTCGCATTGGTTTTGGGCCTGTCGGCCTGTTCGACAAACCAGGTGATCGACAACACCGTTGATGTGGCATCCGGTGCGACCAAGCTTGCCGCGAAAGGTGCCGTTGGTGCAGGGAAACTGGTCTATCGAGGCGTTGCCGGTGACGAATAATCGCCGCGACATCGATACGAAAAAGGGCTGCCCATCGTGCAGCCCTATTGTTTTGTAGTCTGGTGAACTTTGCTTAGGCGGCCAGACCGCGGCTGCCCATATCCAGAAACTTCTTGCGGCGCTGTTTGATCAGATCGGCGGGTTTCTTGTCCTCCAGATCGGCCAGCATCGCCGCGATCGTCGCGCCAACAGCGGCGATCGTGCTTTCGGTGTCGCGGTGGGCGCCGCCCATCGGTTCTTTGATGATACGGTCGATCACAGCCAGCTTGTGCAGGTCCTGCGCGGTCAAGCGCAGCGCTTCGGCAGCTTCGCGCATCTTCTCGGCGTCTTTCCACAGGATCGAGGCGCATCCTTCGGGCGAGATCACGGAATATACGGAATGCTCCAGCATCGCGACACGGTTCGCGGTGGCAAAGGCGACAGCACCGCCGGACCCGCCTTCACCGGTGATCACGGTCACGCTGGGCACGCCGATTTGCAGGCATTTTTCCGTGCAGCGGGCGATGGCCTCGGACTGGCCACGCTCTTCCGCGCCTTTGCCGGGATAGGCGCCGGGGGTGTCGACCAGCGTCACAACCGGCAGGCGGAAACGGTCGGCCATATCCATCAGGCGGATCGCTTTGCGATAGCCTTCGGGACGGGCCATGCCGAAGTTGTGCTTCAGGCGAGAATTGGTGTCTTTGCCCTTTTCATGGCCGATAACAACAACAGGCGTATCGTTAAACCGCGCCAAACCGCCCATGACGGCCAAATCGTCGGCAAAGTTCCGGTCACCTGCTAAGGGCGTGTATTCGGTGAACAGGGCTTCGATATAGTCCTGACAATGGGGGCGTTCGGGGTGGCGCGCCACCTGACATTTCCGCCACGGTGTCAGTTTGGAATACAGGTCTTTCAAAAGCCCGTCGGCTTTGGCGTCCAGCGCCTTTGCCTCGGCTTCGATATCCATTTCCTCATTGACCTTGGCCATTGCGCGCAGCTCTTCAGCCTTGCCTTCAATTTCTGCCAGCGGTTTTTCAAAGTCGAGGTAATGCATGTATAGGCCCCATCTTGGTCTTGCGGCTATATGACCCTGCGTCGCCTACTTTGCAACCGTTCAGGATTGGTTCAGCAACACAGGCACCAGCGAAAGCACCAGAAGTGCTGCCATCGACCAGTTGAAAATGCGCAACCGCACGGGATTGGCCAGCAGATGGCGGATACCCGTGCCCAGAACCGTCCAGCTGGTGGTCGAAATGCAGGAACACAGCACATACATCCCCGCCACCCACAGGACCGAGATCAGATCGCGGCCGCTGGCGTATAGCGTGATTGCCGACAGTGCCATG
>CATNDK010000055.1 GCA_950096585.1 Thalassococcus halodurans
CAGGTCGCCATGTTCGAACGGACCGAACTTGACCGCATCCTGCCAGCCCGTCGACAGATTGTCGTAAACAACCGGGGTGAACCCGGCCTGCGCCAGTGCCTTGCAGGCATGCGAGCCGATATAGCCCGCTCCGCCTGTCACCAGAATGTTTGTCACTGGTTTACTCCGCCGCTTTGTCGACCGCAGCAATCTCGTTGATGTAGCGGCGCAGATCGTCTTTCAGATCGTCGCGTGCCAGACCGAAGGCCACAGTTGCCTGCAGGAAGCCAGCCTTGGAGCCACAGTCAAAACGCTGACCGCGGAAGCGCAGGCCGTGAACGCCTTCTTTACCACCGATTTCCTGAGCAATCGCGTCGGTCAGCTGGATTTCTCCGCCGGCACCGGACTTCATTTTGTTCAGGTTTTTCAGAATGGTGGGCGACAGGATGTAACGACCGATAACCGCAAGGTTGGAAGGTGCGTCCTCAACTTTGGGCTTCTCGACCATGCCTTTGACGCTGACCAAAGAACCCATGTCTTCGTTAACGTCCAGAATACCGTAGGCCGATGTTTTATCGCGCGGCACTTCCATCGCAGCGACCATGTTGCCGCCGGTTTCCTCGTATGCTTCGACCATCTGCTGCAAACAGGGCTTTTCCGCGGCGATAACGTCGTCGGGCAGCATAACCGCAAAGGGTTCGTTCCCGATCAGGCGGCGCGCACACCAAACGGCGTGACCAAGGCCAAGCGCCTTGTGCTGACGGATGTAGGCGATGGCACCAGAGTCCATGTTGGTGGACTTCAACGTTTCCAGAAGCTCGGTCTTGCCCTTTTTCTTCAGCTCTTGTTCCAGCTGAGGGGCGTGGTCGAAGTAATCCTCAAGCGCGCCTTTGCCGCGCGAAGTTACAAAGATGAATTCCTTGATGCCAGCGGCGCGGGCTTCGTCGATGGCGTATTGCACCAGCGGGCGGTCCACCAGTGTCATGATCTCCTTAGGCACAGATTTGGTCGCTGGCAGGAAACGTGTCCCCATACCCGCCACCGGAAAAATCGCCTTGGACACCTTATGCTTCATAGTCTGCTCCTCGTTACAGGCGATGGCTTAGGCCTACATCGCCTTTTGCACTCGGTTTAACACACTCCGTGCAACCTTGTCTGCACAATGGGCCTTATTTGTGTCGTGTAGTGCAAGTTCTGCATCACAGGGCAGGGGAAAGATTCCACGATTGGTTCATTCTTTTCCTCTCGGCGTCGGCGCGCGATTGAAGCCGTGTCATTTGCAAAAGTGGGGCCGCGCGGTCCGAGCGTCCGAACAAGCCACCCGTTTGCAGCCAGATGCCTTCGGGCAGATAGCGCAGATGATGGTAAAGCGCGGTGTGTGACAGGCAAAGGACGACAGGGATGTCACCCGTCTTCAAGACTGTTCTGGCCTTGTCCAGAAGGGCCGCACGCTGATGGCGCCGCCCCGAGATCAGGATTTCCCGCACGCCGGTTTTGGTCGGGTAGGGCAAAAACCCTGTACTTGGTTTTGGTAGCGGGGGCTGGTTGGTCAGCGGACGTTCGTTGCCCTTTGCGATCCCCGATTTCAGCCCTTTGATAAGGTGGTGGACGTCTAAAGGATCCAGCTGCCCTGACTGCATCAGCCTTAGTAAGCGCTGCCTTTGGTTGCTGATAAAATCGGCAATTTGGGCATTATGCTGATTTTTTGGGCAATGTTTGCGTAGAAAAACCGCATAAGACGCCCCGATTTCCGTCAGATCCTTTGGCGTGCGGTCGGCCCGCCGCCGGATGCTGGGGGCAAAACCGTGGTGCACCCGCGCCTGTGGAACGATGGCCGTGGCCAGCCCTTCACGTGCCAATCGCAGGTTCAGATCGGTTTCATCCATGTAAAAGCGGAAGGCCGGATCGAACCCGCCGAAGGACGCCAGAACATCGCGGCGCACTGCCATGTTGGTGCCTTCGGTCTTGATTGCGCGCTGGGAAGTAGGGTGCAGGATGGTTATGGCATTGTCCGCCACTTTGATGGGGGCGGTGTGTCCGCCGTGATCCACGCTGCGCGCACCCCATTGCAACGAAATCCCGTTGCGCCCGACAACGTACCCGCCTGCCGCCATCACCTCGGCGTCATTGAAGGCTGGCATCAGATGTCGAAGCCACAGGGGTTCGGGCACGGCATCATCGTCGATAAACGCGATGACCTCGCCTGCGGCGGCGGCGATGCCTAGATTGCGCGCCTCTGAGATATTGGGCGTGTCGAAGGGAACCGTTTTGATGCGTCGGGCGTCAAAACGCGTGCGAATGCGCGTCATGCCTGCGGGGCAGGCGACAACGACGACCTCAAGGTCGGGATAGTCCAGTTGGGAAATGCCCGTCAGGCAACGATCAAGCGCGTCTGGGCGCTCCCGGCTCACGATGACAACGCTGACCGGGAGGCATGTCATGACTTAAGCGTCTTTCAGATCAACGCCCGGCGCGTAGGCGATAAAGAACGGGTTCGCGAAGCCCGCCTTGCCGTAGACCAGCGGTGTGTGGTCGTCAAAACGCACGACGCGGCCACCGGCACCCGCCAGAACGGCGTGGCCTGCGGCGGTGTCCCACTCCATCGTGCGACCGACGCGCGGATAGATGTCTGCCTCGCCCGTTGCAACCAGACAGAACTTCAACGAGGAACCCGCGCTTTTCATGTCTTTGACGTTGTATTTGTTGATGTAGTCATCGGTCGCCTGATCGCGATGCGATTTCGACGCGACAACCATTAGTTCGTCATTGTTGGGATTGGTGACGCTGATCTTTTTCGTCTCACCCACGGTGTCTTTGTCGAACGGGCCCATTTCCTCGACCGCGTTGCCGACGCTGTCGGTAAAGAACATGCGGTTGCGGGCAGGGGCATAGACGACGCCCCGCGTGGGCACACCGTTTTCAACCAGCGCGATGTTCACGGTGAAATCGCCGCGGCGGTTGATGAATTCCTTGGTGCCGTCCAGCGGGTCGACGATCAGGAAGGTGGACACGTCCTGCTCATGGCTATCGGCTTGTTCTTCTGTGACCAATGCGACGTCGGGAAACGCCTCGCGCAGACCGGCCGAGATCAAAGCATCGGCGGCTTCGTCAGCGACGGTGACGGGGCTTTCATCAGACTTCGATTTAACCTCAAAATCGTCGGACTCGTAAATTTCCATGATTTTATCGCCCGCTTCCAACGCGAGACGGCGAAAAATCGTGGTTAGGTCAGAATAATTCAAACTCTTGCCCTTCCCTTGGCACATTTGGTGCGTTCATTGCTTAGAAGTGTTTGGTCACTTATGATCGGGCATAGCGGGAACAGCAAGAAAACTTAACCCGCTAAATCGGAGCAGGCGCTGATGTTTGAAAAGAATGTCCCGAAGACCAAGTTCGGTTCGGCTCTTAATATTTTAGAGCTGACATATCTGAACGCGGTGCAGTCCGTGCGGTCCAAGCACGGCAACGCCTTTATGGCGCTGTTCACGAACATCCTGCAGTCGGTGATCTTTACGCTGGCGTTCTTCATGTTCTTCCAGCTTCTAGGAATGCGCGCGGCCGCCATCCGCGGTGATTTCATGGTGTATATCATGTCGGGCATCTTCCTGTTCATGACGCACACCAAATCCGTTGCCGCGGTGTCCGGCGCCGAAGGGCCAACTGGCGGTATGATGCTGCACGCGCCGATGAACACGGCGATTTCGATCATGTCGCGGATGTTGTCGACGCTTTATATCCAGGTTTCCAGCTTACTGCTGATCCTGTTCTTTTATGACATGCTGTTCGCACCCGGTGTAATCGGGCAAATCCACAACCCAATTCAGGCCTTTGGTATGCTGCTTTTGGCATGGTTGTCGGGCGGTGCGGTTGGCTTGGTCTTTCTGGCGGCATCCCCTTGGTATCCGACGCCGGTGGGCGTTCTGCGCACGATTTATCAGCGGGCCAATATGATTGCGTCCGGCAAGATGTTCGTCGCCAACTCGCTTACCCCTCAAATGCTGGCGCTGTTTGATTGGAACCCCTTGTTCCATACTATCGATCAGGCGCGCGGCTATGCGTTCATCAATTACTTCCCGCGCAATTCGAGCTGGGAATATGCGCTGTGGTTCACTCTTGTATTCATGATGATCGGGTTGATGGGCGAGTTCTTTACACGCAAGCACGTGTCCGCATCCTGGTTCGCGCGCCGCTAACGGCTTAAGTTACCACCCGCAAAGTCAGGTTGATGCGCCCGCCTTTGGGCAGCAACGTAGATGAGCCGAAACGAATGCGATCCACGCCGTGATAACGCAGGCGCGCGGCCCCACCCATGACCACAACGTCGCCCGACTTCAGCCAGTATGACTCGGTCTTGCCGCCTCGGGTGTCGTTGCCCATCCGGAACAGCCCGTCATCGCCCAGCGAAATCGACAAGACCGGTGCGTCAAAGTCCGCTTCATCGCGATCCTGATGCATTCCCATGCGGGCGCCTTCGCCGTACCAGTTGATCAGACAGCATTCCGGCATCCGGTCACAGCCTGAAACCGTGTTCCAGATGTTCAGAATGCTGTCGGGAATATCCGGCCAAGGCGTGCCGCCGGGATGTATCGGGCTATAGCGGTAGCCGGACCTGTCCGATATCCAGCCGAACCGTCCGGCAGCCGACATGCGCACCGACATCTTCTGTCCACGGGGTGTGATCGGCTGAAACAAAGGTGCAACCTTCAGGATGTCGCGTAAATCTGCCACCAAATCCTCTTGTTCCGAGCGATTCAGATAGGTGGGATACAGCGCGAAATCGCGAATGAGGTGCGGTTTTGGCGGTTTTTCCACGGTTCAAGCCCACAAAATGCATTTCTTTGGGATTAGTTTAGATTTTTTGCCAATTCTGCCTACCCAACGCGGTTGCAGGCGTATTTGTCGGCTCCTATATACTTCTCGATCACGGAATCCTGAGCACGTCAGGAGGACGTCATTCCTTAAATAACCATGGGCCTTGGTGCCGCAGCAGCGGGTCAGGGCCAATGCATCGCCTGAAGAAAGGGATCAAAAATGGGCAAAGTGATTGGTATCGACCTCGGCACCACTAACAGCTGCGTCGCCATCATGGATGGTTCGCAGCCGCGCGTTATCGAGAACGCAGAAGGCGCACGGACAACCCCGTCCATCGTCGCGTTTGCTGAAGATGAACGCCTTGTCGGCCAGCCGGCGAAACGCCAGGCGGTTACAAACCCCGAAAACACAGTATTTGGCGTCAAGCGTCTGATCGGCCGCCGGTTCGACGACGCTGATCTGGCCAAAGACAAAAAGAACATGCCGTTCGAAGTTGTCGACGGCGGCAACGGTGACGCGTGGGTACGCGCCCGTGGCGAAACATATTCCCCGTCGCAAATCTCGGCCTTCATCCTGCAAAAGATGAAAGAGACCGCAGAAAGCTATCTGGGCGAAGAAGTGACACAGGCGGTCATCACCGTTCCTGCGTACTTTAACGACGCACAGCGTCAGGCCACCAAAGACGCCGGCAAGATTGCCGGTCTGGAAGTGCTGCGGATCATCAACGAACCGACAGCTGCTGCTCTGGCCTACGGTCTGGACAAAAAAGAAACGCGCACAATCGCCGTTTATGACCTTGGTGGTGGTACATTCGACGTCACCATTCTGGAAATCGACGACGGTCTGTTCGAAGTGAAATCCACCAACGGTGACACGTTCCTTGGTGGTGAAGACTTTGACATGCGCATCGTCAACTACCTGGCAGACGAGTTCAAGAAAGAGCACTCGGTCGACCTGACGCAAGACAAGATGGCGCTTCAGCGTCTGAAGGAAGCGGCAGAAAAAGCGAAGATCGAACTGTCTTCTTCCAGCCAGACAGAAATCAACCAGCCGTTCATCTCGATGGGTGCAAACGGTCAGCCGCTGCACATGGTCATGAAACTGACCCGTGCCAAGCTGGAAAGCCTGGTTGGCGATCTGATCAAGGCATCCTTGAAGCCGTGTCAGGCAGCCCTGAAAGATGCGGGCCTGTCCACATCCGACATCGACGAGATCGTTCTTGTTGGTGGTCAGACACGTATGCCCAAGGTTATCGACGAAGTGACCAAGTTCTTCGGCAAAGAGCCCCATAAGGGTGTGAACCCTGATGAGGTTGTTGCCATGGGTGCGGCTATTCAGGCCGGCGTTCTGCAGGGCGACGTGAAAGACGTTGTTCTTCTTGACGTTACACCGCTGTCGCTGGGTATCGAAACGCTGGGTGGTGTGTTCACACGTCTGATCGACCGCAACACAACAATCCCGACGAAGAAATCGCAGATCTTCTCGACTGCGGAAGACAACCAGAACGCTGTGACGATCCGCGTGTTCCAGGGCGAACGTGAAATGGCTGCCGACAACAAAATGTTGGGCCAGTTCAACCTTGAAAACATCCCGCCGGCACCGCGCGGCATGCCGCAGATCGAAGTGACCTTCGACATCGACGCCAACGGTATCGTGTCGGTTGGTGCGAAAGACAAAGGCACCGGCAAGGAACAGCAGATCACGATCCAGGCCTCGGGCGGTCTGTCCGACGAGGACATCGATCAAATGGTCAAGGACGCCGAAGCCAACGCGGATGCCGACAAGGCACGTCGCGATCTGGTCGAGGCGAAAAACCAGGCGGAAAGCCTCATCCACTCGACCGAGAAGTCGATGGAAGAGCATTCCGACAAGGTCGATCCGACAACCATCGAAGCGATCGAACTGGCTATCGCAGCCCTGAAAGACGAACTGGAAACAGACAACGCGGACAAAATCCGCAGCGGCATCCAGAACGTGACAGAAGCGGCCATGAAGTTGGGCGAAGCGATCTACAAATCGCAGCAGGAAGACGGCGAACCCGAGCCTGCAGCGGCAGACGCAGCGCAAGGCGATGACGACACCATCGTTGATGCCGACTTCGAAGATCTTGGCGACGACCGTAATCGCGGCTGAGATCAAGGCGGAACCTAACACAAGGGGCCGGTCCGGGCACCGGACCGGCCCCTTAGCGTTCCGCACGAAAGGAGGGCACAATGTCCAAACGTGACTATTACGATGTACTGGGCATCTCCAAGGGCGCTTCCGCGGACGAGATCAAGAAGGCCTATCGCACCAAAGCGAAAGAGCTTCACCCCGACCGCAACGCTGACAACCCCGACGCTGAGTCCCAGTTCAAAGAGGCGAACGAAGCCTACGAGGTTCTGAAGGACGCCGATAAAAAGGCGGCCTACGACCGTTATGGCCATGCCGCGTTCGAAGGTGGCATGGGCGGCGGCCCGCGTCCCGGTGGCGGTATGGGCGGCAACGGTGACTTTGCCTCGGCCTTTTCCGATGTCTTCGACGACCTGTTCGGCGATTTCATGGGTGGCGGACGTGGCGGCGGCGGTCGCAACCGCGCAACACGCGGAGCCGATCTGCGCTACAACCTGCGCATCTCTTTGGAAGATGCGTATTCGGGGATGCAGAAATCCATCACTGTTCCGGCGTCGGTTCAGTGTGGGTCCTGTGATGGCTCGGGCTCCGAAGGTGGTGCTGAACCCCAGACCTGTCCGACCTGTTCGGGCATGGGCAAGGTCCGCGCGACCCAAGGCTTCTTTACTGTCGAACGCACCTGTCCGACCTGTTCCGGCCTTGGCCAGATCATCAAGAACCCCTGCAAAACCTGTAGCGGTGCCGGTCGGGTCGAAAAGGAACGCACCCTGTCTGTGAACATTCCCAAAGGTGTGGAAACAGGCACGCGTATCCGTCTGGCTGGCGAAGGCGAGGCGGGCATGCGCGGCGGTCCTCCGGGTGATCTGTACATCTTTATCGAGGTTGAACGTCACAAGCTGTTCGAACGCGAAGGCGAAACGCTGTTCTGTCGTGTGCCGGTGTCCATGGCATCTGCCGCGCTGGGCGGTGATATCGAAGTCCCGACCATCGACGGTGGCCGCAGCCGCGTGAAGATTCCGGCAGGCAGCCAATCAGGCCGTCAGATGCGTCTGCGTGGCAAAGGCATGCCCGGTCTGCGCGGTGCGTCGGTTGGCGATATGCTGATCGAACTGGCGGTTGAAACGCCGGTCAATCTGACATCGCGCCAGAAGGAACTTCTGCGCGAGTTCGAAGATCTGAGCGAAGACAACAACCCCGAATCCAAAAGCTTCTTCAAATCGGTGAAGGGGTTTTGGGACAGCATGAAGGGCTGATCAGCCCGACATCGACACCTTATGAAGGCCTCGCAGGAAACTGCGGGGCCTTTTCATTTGCTTGACGCAACCGCCCATGACGTCACGTTGAGATCGACAATCGGGGCAGGGCGTGGAAACTCTGATCCCAATTAAGGGAGGCCTTTCATGACCCAATATCCGCATATGTTTGCACCGCTCGATCTGGGATCTACCACGCTGAAAAACCGCGTGTTGATGGGATCGATGCACACCAATCTGGAAGAAACCGGCGATTGGAACCGCGTTGCCGAATTCTATGCGGAACGCGCCCGGGGCGGCGTGTCGCTGATGGTGACGGGCGGCATGGCGCCGAACCGCGAAGGCGGCGTATTTCCGGGTGCGGCGGGTCTTTTCACGGATGAAGACATTGCCAACCACAAGATGGTGACAGACCGCGTGCATGACGCAGGCGGAAAAATTGCGATGCAAATTTTGCATGCAGGGCGTTATGCCTATGGGCCGAAATGCGTCGCGCCGTCTGCAATCAAATCCCCGATCTCGCCTTTTCCGCCGATTGAACTGGACGAAGAAGGCATCGAAAAGCAGATCGCCGATATCGTCACCGCCGCCGCCCGCGCCCGCGAGGCAGGCTATGACGGGGTCGAGGTGATGGGGTCGGAAGGCTACTTCATCAACCAGTTTCTGGTGGAACATACCAACAAGCGGACTGATCGCTGGGGCGGCAGCTATGAAAACCGAATGCGCCTGCCTATCGAAATCGTCCGTCGCGTCCGCGAAGCGGTTGGGCCGGACTTTATCGTGATCTACCGGATTTCGATGATCGATCTGGTGCCCAATGGCTCGACCCATGATGAGGTCGTGCAACTGGCGCAAGAGATCGAAAAGGCCGGCGCCACGATCCTGAACACCGGTATCGGCTGGCACGAGGCGCGTATTCCGACGATCGCCACATCGGTCCCGCGCGCGGCCTTTGCGTGGGTCACGAAAAAGCTGATGGGTAAGGTCGGTATTCCGATCATCACCTCCAACCGCATCAACAGCCCCGAGGTTGCAGAAGAGGTGCTGTCCACCGGCTGTGCCGATATGGTGTCGATGGCGCGCCCGTTCCTTGCCGATCCTGATTTCGTGGCCAAGGCGGCCGAGGGTCGTGCGGCTGAAATCGCCCCTTGTATCGCCTGTAACCAAGCCTGCCTTGATCACACCTTTATGGGCAAAGTGTCGTCCTGTCTGGTGAACCCGCGTGCGGGCTATGAAACGGAACTGGTTCTGAAACCGACCGACACGCCTAAAACTGTGGCCGTTGTTGGTGCGGGCCCTGCAGGTCTGTCCACCGCCATCGCGGCGGCACAGCGCGGTCACAAGGTCACGCTGTTCGATAAGGCCGACAAGCTGGGCGGTCAGTTGAATATGGCGAAACGCGTTCCGGGCAAGGAAGAATTCTACGGTCTGGTCGACTGGTTCGGCACGATGGTGGAACAGTCGGGCGTGGAGTTGAAACTGGGTCAAGCGGTTGGCTCTGACGATCTGGCGGGCTTTGACGAGGTGGTCATCGCCACAGGCGTCATCCCCCGCGATCCGCAAATTCCGGGTCAGGACGGGCCGAACGTTCTGTCCTACATCGATGTGCTGCGCGACGGGGCCGAGGTGGGCAAACGCGTCGCCGTGATCGGCGCAGGCGGCATCGGCTTTGATATCTCTGAATACCTTGTGACCGACGACAGCCCGACCACAAACCTGCCCGAGTGGATGAAGGAATGGGGTGTTACCGACCCGTCCGAGGCGCGTTCCGGTCTGGCCCCTGAAGGCCCGCAGCCCGACGCGCCGGTGCGCGAGGTCACGCTGTTGCAGCGCAAGGCTGAAAAGCCGGGCAAGCGATTGGGCAAGACCACGGGCTGGATTCACCGCGCAGGGCTTCAGATGAAAGCGGTACAGATGAAGGCCGGTGTGAACTATGAAAAGATCGACGCTGAAGGGCTGCACATCAGCTATGGCGAAGCGCGTGAACGCCCCGAAGTGATCGCCTGTGACACCGTTGTTCTGTGCGCGGGCCAGCTGAGCGAACGCAGTCTTGCCGACGCTTTGATCGAAAAGGGTGTGACCCCTCATGTGATCGGCGGCGCGGATGTGGCGGCGGAACTGGACGCGAAACGCGCGATTGATCAGGGCACGCGATTGGCAGCCTCGCTTTAATCGGGAACAAACATCAAAGGCCGCCGGCGCATTCCCGCTGGCGGCCTTTTTTTTATGGAACATCCCCACGGGGGCCTTCGTTTGGTTTGTGAACGCAACGCGAAACGCAAAGGAGGCCACAATGCCCCGTATTCAAGATGCAAAAATTCTTATCATCGCCACCAACGGCTTTGAACAATCCGAACTGGAAGTCCCCCGTGACGAACTGGCCAAAGCCGGTGCCGAAGTGCACGTCGCCTCGACCGACGGTAAGGCCATTCGCGGTTGGAAAGGCAGCGACTGGTCCGACACGGTCAACGTCGATACCGCGCTGAACAAAGTGTCCGCGATGGATTATGACGCGCTGGTGCTGCCCGGTGGTTTGATCAACCCCGATATCCTGCGCCGCGACAAGGATGCGATCACACTGATCAAAGGGTTCTTCGATCAGGGCAAAGTGATTGCCGCGATCTGCCACGCGCCGTGGCTGTTGGCCGAGGCCGACGTTCTGCGCGGGCTTGAAGCGACATCCTATCCGTCGCTGCGCACCGACATTGCCAATGCGGGTGCGAAGGTTGTCGATCAATCCGCTGTGGCAGACCGTGGCATTGTCACCAGCCGCAACCCAGATGACCTGCCGGATTTCGTCGCGAAAATTATCGAAGAGATCGAAGAAGGCACGCATTACCGCGTCGCCGCGTAACGCGCAGGTCTAGAAAAGCCAGTAAAACAAGGCCCTCGTCCCTTTTGGCGGGGGCCTTTTTGCGTCGTTAACGCTGTTTCCAGCTTTGGAACACTCGGCCAAAAACCTACGAATTGTCTGCGTGACGCCAAGTTTGTGCCCAGATTGGGGGGCATACACCCATGGACACGAGAGTTTTCAAGGAGCCAGTGCATGGATCGCCTGACTGAGATGGAGGCCTTTGCCACGGTGGTGGATCAGGGTGGCTTCACGGACGCAGCCAAGAAGATGGGGATTTCGAAATCCGCCGTCTCGAAACATGTCTCATCGCTTGAGGCACGGTTGGGCGCGCGTTTGCTGAACCGGACCACACGCCGCGTATCGCCGACCGAAATCGGCTTGGCCTACTATGACCGCGCACGACGCGTTCTGAATGATGCGGGCGAGGCGGATGCGCTGGTCACATCGATGCAATCCGCGCCATCCGGCCTGCTGCGCATCAGCGTGGCGACGGATTTTGGGGTAAACCACCTAAGCCCTGTTCTGGGTGATTTCCTGGCCGAGTTCCCGGACATCACGGTGAATATGGTTCTGAACAACCGCTATGTCGAACTGATCTCTGAAGGCTTTGATATGGCCGTGCGGATCGGTGAGCTGGAAGATTCCACGCTGCGGGCACGTAAGCTGACGGAAACGACCAAACGGATGATCGCGGCCCCGTCGTATTTCGAGAAATTCGGCCGTCCGACACGGATCGACGATCTGAACGAACACAAGCTTCTGCATTATTCGAACCAGTCTTCCGGCAACGTCTGGAAGGTCACGGCCCCGTCTGGTGAAAAGCGTCAGGTACGCACCGCAGGCTGGTTGTCGGTGAATGACGGTCAGTCGCTGTTGAACGCATGTATCGCTGGTCTTGGCATCGCCTACCTGCCGTCGTTCCTTTATGCGGATGCGATGGAGCAGGGTCTGGTCGAGGATGCGATCCCCGATCTGCCGATCGACACGCAGGGCATCTACGCGGTCTACCCGCCGGGTCGTTTCACCCAGCCCAAAGTGCGCGCTTTCATTGATTTTCTTGTCCACCAGTTCGCCGACAAAGGCCCGAAAGACTGGTAAGAATTCCCTGTCCGTTCCTGGACTGACTGCCCCCGCCGCGGTATCCGTGGCGGGTTTTTTTATTTGATTGAGCGCGCTGTCGCGCGCGCAGGCCTATCTCGTCCTCAGGCCTTTGGCCTTCGTCCTCGGGCGGGCGCGCTGGATTAGCGTTGCGCTGTTTCGGCCTCGATTTCGCGGCGCGATTTGCGGGCGCGTTCGGTGGCCGATTTCAACTGACCGCAGGCGGCCATGATGTCTTCGCCGCGCGGGGTACGGATGGGCGAGGCGTAGCCGGCTTTGTAGATGATGTCGGCAAATGCCTCGATCCGGCTCCAGTCCGAGAGTTCATGGGGGGCCCCGGGCGATTCGTTGAACGGGATCAGGTTTATCTTGGC
>CATNDK010000056.1 GCA_950096585.1 Thalassococcus halodurans
CCTCGCTGCCCAGCACATGCAAGTGCGCACCGCCGACGCCGGCATGACCGAAGGCGATCAGTAACAGCTCCGGGTCGATGTCAGCCAAGGCTTCTTCGATGCCGTAAATCATCTCGTCCGCTGCCGTTTCGGCATCCACTTCGCCGTAGGCAAACAGCTCGAGATTGTCTTGCATCGCCGAACGGACGTCGGGATGCTCCATGAACGGGTGGATCGCCGGACCGGCGGCTGCCAGAACCTTGGCCTGCGCTTCGATCTGAACCGGCTTGATGGCGTCATTGGCCAGAAGCTGTTCACGCGCGGCGGTCGAGGACGGCACGCCACGGGCGGTGCCCATGGCCGCGATGCCTTCTGGTTCGTTCAGCAGGCAGTTCAGGACCTGAGCGGCGGCTTCCTTGTTCTCGGAATTGGCCGAGATCGAGAAGACCATGGATGCTTTGCGGTAGATGCCCGGTGTCTGCTGCCCGTCCTGGCTGAGCAGATCGACGTAGGCCAGTTCCTGACCTTCTTCCAGCGGATCGTTGATCTTGAAGTAGGTGGAATCCCACTGGTAGGTGCCCGCGATTTTACCTTTGGCCCATGCCGGATCTTCGTGCAGCGCCTTGACGCCCGATGCCTGCGCGGCCTTCCAGTTGTTGATCACGTGGTTGTCGACCAGCGTCTGGTAGAAGTTGATCGCGTCGATCAGTTCTTCTTTGGACCACAGGATTTTGTTCGTTTCCGGATCGATCAGCGGCTTGCCGGTTTTCTGCGTGCCATAAAGCGTGACGATCAATGTCGCGTCCAGCTTGGTTGCCTCGAACGGGAAGTAATCGTCGCCCAGCTTTTCCTTGAACACGGGGCCAGCCGCGATCAGTTCGTCCCATGTGGTGGGCAGCGGAACGCCCGCTTTGTCGAAAGTGGTTTTGTTGAACACGAACAGGCGGCCTGTTGTGGACACCGGCAGGCCGTTCAGCTTGCCCTTCATGGTACCCGCAGCAAGCTGGTCGGCAGACCACTGGCCCAGATCGATTGTGCCGGACAGTTCGTTCAGATCGGCAAAGCCTGTGCCACGGGCCGAAAAGATCGGCAGCCACGGCCAGTTGATCTGCATGATGTCGGCCTCGGTCCGGCCCGCGATCTGGGTCGCGACCTTTTCGAAGTGGCCGGACCAGCCGGTGAATTCAGGCTTAACGGTGTGGCCGTATTTTTCGCCGCACACTTTAATCGCGTCCTGCGTCGCCGCGTGACGGCTGTCGCCACCCCACCAACTCATGCGCAGGTCGGCAGCAGAGGCCGCGCCCGCAAGCGCAGTTGTGGCAAGGGCAAGTCCCAATACAGTCAGTTTCATCGTCAGTTTCCTCCCTGGACGATTATGAATTCTGGTCAGCCAGCGACACGTTTTCGCCGGTCTCCGGATCAAAAAGATGCAGACGTGCCGCGATGGGTCTTAGGCCCACTTTGTCGCCACGTTGCAGGGTGGTGTCGAAACGTTCGGTCGGCACGACAGCGACGAAGGTCGCGTCACCGACACGGGCGTGAACGTTGACCTCGTGCCCCATGAATTCGAGGTTCGAGATCGTTCCGCTGAACGCCTCTGCGGCACCGTCTTCAAGCACTTCAAGGTGCTGCGGACGGATGCCCAAGGTAACAGCCCCGTCCGCGGTTTGCAGACGCGCTGTCAGGTCTGGTCCTGCCATGATGGTTTGTCCGGCAAGGGTCAGACGGGCTGCGCCGTTGCTGCTAAGGACAGCTGGCACAAGGTTCATTTCCGGCATGCCGATGAAGCCAGCCACAAAGGCGTTTGCAGGGCGTTCATAGAGCGTCGCAGGATCGGCCACCTGCATGATGTGGCCGTCTTTCATCACGCAAATCCGGTCGCCCATGGTCATCGCTTCGACCTGATCGTGGGTCACGTAGACCACGGTCGCGGGGCGGCCTTCGGATCGCAGGCGTTTGTGCAGATCGGTGATCCGCACCCGCATTGAAGCGCGCAGTTTGGCATCAAGGTTGGACAGCGGTTCGTCGAACAGGAACACGTCCGGTTCCTTGATCAACGCACGCCCCAGCGCCACACGCTGGGCCTGGCCACCGGACAGCTGTTTCGGCAAACGATCCAGCAGTTCCTCGATCTCAAGGATGTTGGACACGACCTGCGTGGACTGTTCGATCTGGTCCTTGGGCTGGCGTTTCAGGCGCAGGCCAAAGGACAGGTTCCGGCGCACTTTCATATGCGGATAAAGCGCGTAGTTCTGGAACACCATCGCGATGCCGCGCCTGCCCGGAACCAGATCGTTGACCACCTGATCGCCGATGCGAATTTCGCCGCCAGTGACCGTTTCCAGCCCTGCAATCATCCGCAGCGTTGTGGACTTGGCGCAGCCGGACGGGCCGACCAGCACCATGAATTCGCCTTCCTTGACCTCAAGGTTGATGCCGTGAACGGCCTTGAACCCGTTGCCATAGGTTTTTTCCAGCGATTTGAGTTGAAGCTCGGCCATTAGCCTTTGACCCCCCCGGTAGAGATGCCTTCGATGAAGTATTTCTGAGCCATGAAGAACACGACCAGCGACGGTGTCAGTGCGAGCACGGACATGGCGAGGATCTGGTTCCAGGCGAAGGCTTCGGTTGTGTCGATCGACAGTTTAAGTGCGAGGCTGACAGGGTATTTTTCAACCGAGCTGATATAGATCAGCGGCCCCAGAAAATCGTTCATGGTCCACATGAACTGGAACAGGCAGACCGAAATCAGCGCAGGCATCAGCATCGGAACAACGATAAAGATCAGCGTCTGAAGGGTGGTCGCGCCGTCCACACGTGCGGCCTCTTCCATGTCGCGCGGGATGGCGCGCAGGAACTGGATCACCATGAAGACAAAGAACGCATCCCCCGCCATCGCGGACGGCACCCACAGCGGCAGGAAGCTGTCCAGCCAACCGATGTCACGGAACAGCAGGTACTGCGGAATGCGTGTGACAACGTTGGGCAACAGAAGCGTCGCGATCACCGTGGCGAACAGGATGTTCTTGCCCGGAAACTCAAATCGGGCAAAGCCGTAGGCCACCAGCGTACAGGAAATCGCCGTGCCGATGGTTTTCGGGATGATGATCCAGAGCGAGTTCAGAAAGAAATGCCCGAAGGTGTAGGGCGTCGAGGTTTTCCAGCCGTCGATATAGCCCTGAACCGTGGGTTCGCTGGGCCAGAACCCGGGCGAGGAGAACATCTCAGAGTTCGTTTTGAACGACGCCCCCACCAGCCAGATCAAGGGATAGACCATGATCAGGCCGATGACCGCCAGCACTGTGTAACGCAGCGCCGAATTGATGCGGGCCTTGCGGCGCAGTTTGATTTCCAACTGGGTCGGCGCGTCGCCGGTGTTGTGGGCGGGGTTGGGCAATTCGGAATAGGACACCATTGCTCAGCTCCTCTTGTCGCCAGCGTAGTAGACCCACTTTTTCGAGGACCAGAACGCGATGAGTGTAAGAACCATGATGATCACGAAGAGCACCCAAGCGATGGCCGAGGCATAGCCCATGTCAAAGCTCTTGAACGCTTCGTCGTAGATATACAGCGGCAGCAGGTATGTGCTTTTCAGCGGACCACCTTCGGTGATGATGTAGGGGCCGTTGAATTCCTGAAACGCCTGTACGGTCTGCATGATCAGGTTAAAGAAGATGACCGGCGTGATCAGCGGCAGGGTGATGTAGCGGAAGATCTGCCACTGGCCTGCACCGTCGATGGCGGCAGCCTCGTACAGCGATTTGTCCACCGATTGCAGCGCCGCAAGGAAGATGACCATGGCCGAACCGAACTGCCAGCAACGCAGCAGCGTGATGGTGAACAGCGCGGTGTTGGGATCGCCGAACCAGTTGATCGGTTCAACCCCGAACAGCGCCAGCCCCATATTCACAAGGCCGGTATCGGCAAAGATATAGCGCCACAGGACCGCAATCGCGATCGACCCGCCAAGGATCGACGGCACGTAGTATGCCGTGCGGAACAGGTTGATTGCCTTCAGCCGGTAGTTCAGCACCACCGCGATAAAGAGGGCGAACACCAGTTTCAGCGGCACGGTCGTGAACACATAGATCAGCGTCACCTTCAGCGACTTGTCGAACGTCCGGTCGCGGGTGAACAGCTTTTCATAGTTCTTCATGCCGACCCATTCAGGCGTCGACAGCAGATCGTAATCCGTGAAGCTCAGGTAGAATGAGGCAAGGAACGGAAAGGCTGTGAACAGCAGCAAACCGATGATGTAGGGCGAAACATACCACAGCCCCAGATACTTACTGTCACCGCCCATGACCGCCGCCTCCGTGCATCAGCCCGCCAAGCGGGGCGCTAAGGGCGCAGTGGGGTGTCACGTAAGAGGCGGACGCACCGCCGGTATACGCGTGTTCGAAATAGTTCATGTGTTTATAGATCAAGCCGCCCCTCTTCCTGCGCAAATCGACAATGCACAGGTCAAATGGATGCTTATTTGCCTCCCTAAGGTCCATCCTTTTCGGTGCGGACCACGTATTGATTCCCTGAAAGCACAGTAAATCGCCTTGCCAGCCCGACTAAATGTCAGCTACAGACAAAAAGATGGATAAAACCGTAGATTTTCCGCTTTCCCTTATGCCAATGCGGTCACTGTCGCTGCGTTTGGCCCGTTCGACGATCCGGATGCACCACGGTCCCGCGTGGCGGATCGACAAACTGAACCCCGTACACGACCTGATTATCTGCCTGACCGGACGGGGGCTTTATCACATCGACGGAGAGGAGATCACCGTTGAACCGGGCGATGCGCTGCTGATCCCCGCCTACACGCGGTTTCGCGGTCAGCACGGTGGTGGCGATGACATTTACACCGGTGTCGCACAGCACTTTACGCTGGATCTGTTCGGGCGCGGAAATGTGGTGTCGCAGATGGATTTGCACCGCAAAGTGCGCCTGCGCGATTGGGAGGCACTGGGCCCGCTGGTGCAGCACTACCGCGCTTCGGCCACCCCGACTTCGACCACTTTGGCACAGCATCACCAGTTTATGGTACTGTTGCTGGCCTATCTGGAAGACGCGTTTTTGGGCTGGAAGTCGAACGAGGCCATCGAGGATTCACAAGACCAGCTGTCGATGCACATCATGTTCGTGGCCACGCACCTGTCGGCGGACCCACTGGGGTCGGTGGTCGAGGAAACCATGGCGAATGTGCCCTACAACCCCGACTATTTCCGCCGCGCGTTCCGCGACCGGATCGGTATGACACCGCAGAAGTTCCGCGAACTCAAACGCATGGAATTTGCCGCCAACCGTCTGGGTCAGGGCCTGCCGGTCAAGGCCGTGGCAGCAGAGCTTGGTTTTTCCGACCCCTACTTTTTCAGCCGCATGTTCAAACGCTTCATCGGCGCCAGTCCGTCAAGCTACCGCGAAAAGAAAAGCAAACTGGTCGAGGATGGGAAGGCGGAGTGAGCCCGCCTTTTCACATCACTCTTCCTGCACAATCGCGCTGTAGTCGCCGCGCAGTTGCAGGGTGACGGTCACTTCGGATTTGTCGCGGTTGCGCCAGAACCAGCCGTGGTTGCCAGCGAAGGGTGTTTCAAAGCTGCCCTCGCCTTCGGTTTTACCGCGTCCCTTTTCATAGGTCACGTTCTGACCATTTGCATGGGCGTGCAGATCAAAGTTGATCCGGCCACCGTCTGCCACCCATGAATAATAGAGCGTGGCGCCCTCCTCCATCGTGGCTTTGATTTCGATGTACGCGCCGGGATCAAGGACGAAGGTGATTTCATCCGTCCATGCCTCGTCGGCGTAGGCGGCAGAGACAAACAGGCCCATCAGATCGTCAATCAGCGAAGAGGACTGATCCGGTGTGTGCAATTCCGCGTCTGCTGCGGCCTCGGCGGCGAGTTGCTGTTTAATCTCGCCCATTTCCGTCAGACCAAGAAGCGTGCCGACGCCGGTTGGATCCTTGCCCAATTCCGCGGGCATATAGACCATCACGCCGATGGCGACCGCGCCGATGCCAGCCACGATAGAAGACCGACGAAGCTGCGCTTTGGTGGGCAGGTCTTCGAGGTTGGGCTTGGGTGCGTTGTGCATGGAATGCTCCTGTCTTATGTGCTGGCGAGGTAGCCGGTGATCTGCTGGTAGGTCAGCAAAAGGCCAAGGGCGACCATGATCCAGTTGGCGTAGGTGGCTTGTTGCATGAATCGCGGGCTGCGCCGCCAGTAGCCCATGACGATCAGAATGACGAAGAGCGCCAGAATTTGGCCGATCTCGACGCCCACGTTGAAGGCCAGAAGGTTGGCCAGAAGGCCCTCGGGGTCGATCTGGTAGTCGATGATTTTCGACGCAAGGCCCGTGCCGTGGAACAGACCAAAGATCAGCGTTGCCGCCTTGGTGTTGGGTTGGAACCCAAGCCATCTCTGGAACGCGCCAAGGTTATCCAGCGCCTTATAGACGACTGACAGGCCGATAATGGCGTCGATGACATAGGCGTTGATGCCCCAGCCGTACCAAACACCCAGCAACATAGTGATGGAATGGCCAAGCGCGAACAGGCTGACGTAAAGCGCCACGTCCTTCATCCGGTACAGGAAGAACACCACCCCCAGAAGGAACAGGATGTGGTCATAGCCCGTGATCATGTGCTTGGCGCCAAGGTAGATGAAGGGCACGATGTTCACGCCCCAGATTTCCTGAATATAGCCCGCATCACCGGGGGTGACGTCATGGGCAAAGGCGGCGCTGGCCGTCATCACCAAAGCGGACAGGGCTATCAGCAGGGAATAAGGCGTCAGGCGCATACTATGACGCGGCTTTGGTCTGGAAATGCTCGGGTTCACGCGTCTTGCTTTGGCTTTTGTTCCGGTTTGACCATAGGTAACGCCCTCCGGAAGGCCGGACAAGTTGCCATTAGGTACGGGTGTAGCTGGCCCGATTACAGCAGTGCGTCTTTCAGAGATCGTGGTGCTTCGTCCTGTTCGCGCAGGTCCAGCGCCGAATGCAGATCGACCAGATGCGACCGCATCAGATCGGCGGCTTTATCCCCGTTTCCATCCGCGATGGCCTGCACCAGTTCATGATGCGCGTGTTTTTCGCACAGCGCGCTTTCCCGACGCCAATAAAGCGCGATGATCAGCGAGGATCGGGAAATCAGGCTTTCGACAAAGGCCGCGATGGTTTGCTGGTCAGCGATGCGGGCGATTTCGATGTGAAACTGTCCCGACAGATGCAGGGCGCGGCCATGATCGGCCTCGGCCAATGCCGCGTGTTCGTCATGGATATGCTGCTGCAACAGGGCAATGTCTTCTGCCGTGGCCTTGGCGGCGGCCATTCGGGCGATACGCGGTTCCAGAAGTTCGCGAGCCTCGAACACCTCGCGCGCGTCGCGCAGGGTTGGCTGGGCCACAAAAGCCCCGCGGTTGCGCTGAATATCGACCAGCTGCAGATGTGCCAAAGCATGAAGTGCAGAGCGGACGACCGTGCGGGACACGCCATAGATATCGGCCAGCTCATCCTCGCCCAGCTTCATCCCCGGTTTGATCCGGTGTTCGTGGATGGCCAGCGTCAGCGCGCGGGTCACGTCCTCGGCCAAGGGCTGTGCGGGTCTTGCTGACGGGGTTTTGATGATCGCGGGGTCCATGTCGTCTCCTTGCCATTGGTTCTGACAAAAGCGCCGTGCTCACTCACCCCGCCACAGTGTTGTACGGGATGTTTTTAAAAGTTGTATACAGTTTTGCGCTCAATATTTACCCAGATTGAATTTTTTCTGCGGAAATTTTCAGCAACATCAGGATTCCACCCACATCACAGTCACTGAATTTTTGCTGCGGCGCAAAAAGTCGCTCCTGTAGTCGCAACGCAGGAGGCGACATGAGTCTGAATACCAAAGAGCTTGAACTCGTATCCGTCACGAAACGCTATGGCGACACGATCGCTGTAGACGCCGTTTCGCATCATTTCCGTCCGAACAGCTACACCTGCCTTTTGGGGCCGTCGGGCTGTGGCAAATCCTCGACCCTGCGGATGATCGCGGGGCATGAAACCGTCAGCGACGGCGCGATCCTGTTGGGCGGCGTGGACATTTCGCACCTTCCACCCGCCCAGCGCGGCACGGCAATGATGTTTCAGAGCTATGCCCTGTTCCCGCACCTTAGTGTTGCGGAAAACGTGGCCTTCAGCCTGAAAATGAAGGGCGTCGATAAGGGCGAGCGCCTGAAGAAAGCAGGCGAGATGCTGGAACTGGTGGACCTGTCGGCATTGGCCGACCGCCTTCCGGATCAACTGTCGGGCGGTCAGCAGCAGCGCGTCGCACTGGCCCGCGCGCTGATCACGCGACCGCAGTTGTTGCTGCTGGATGAGCCGCTGTCAGCGCTGGACCCCTTCCTGCGGATTAAGATGCGCGCCGAACTGCGCAAGCTGCAGCAGGAACTGAAGATCAGCTTTCTGCACGTCACGCACGGACAGGACGAAGCGTTGGCGCTGGCCGACGAGATTGTCGTGATGAACAACGCGGTGATCGAACAGGCGGGCACAGCCCGCGAGGTATTCAACACGCCCAAGACCGCCTTTGTCGCGCGGTTCATGGGCGGTCACAACGTGGTGTCGCTGGCGGACGGCACCTATGCCATTCGCGCCGATGCGGTGGGGCTGTCTGCCCCCGGCGCAGGGTCCATCGATGGGACCGTCACCGCGATCGAATTCCAAGGCACCCATGTTTCGGTATCGGCACGCATCGCCGGCGACCAAGAGGTCACCGCGCTTTTGCCTGACGCCCGTTTCTTTGACCAACCGAATAACCCGGGCGATCCCGTCGGACTGACCTGGGAAACAGACCAGCTGCACAAGCTGAGCGCATAGACCCACAAGGAGAGTATGACATGACCAAAATGACACGACGCGAACTTCTGGCCGGGGGCACGGCCCTTGCGGCGGGCTCCACACTCGGGGCGCCGATGATCTGGGCGCAGAATATCAAGGATGTGACCCTGCGCCAGTTCGGTACCGGCGTTTCCAACCTGAACGAGGTTGCCGCCAAGGTGAAAGAAGATCTGGGCTTTACGCTTGAGATGACAGCGCTGGATTCCGACAGCGTGACACAGCGCGCGGCGACACAGCCCGAAAGCTTTGACATCGCCGACATCGAATACTGGATCTGCAAAAAGGTCTGGCCGACAGGCAACCTGCAGGCGATGGATACGTCCAAGATCAAGAACTACGACAAGATCGTCGGCATTTTCCGCAGCGGCAAGCTGACACCGGAAAGCGAGATCGCCCAAGGCACCGCGCCGCACACAGTGGGCTTTGTCGAAGGCCAGAACGGTACCGAGTTTGTGGACAATGAATCCGGCTGGATGACCCTGATCCCGACAATCTACAACGCCGACACGCTGGGCATCCGCCCCGACCTGATCGGCCGCCCGATCAACAACTGGTCCGAATTGCTGAACCCCGAATTCAAGGGCAAGGCGTCGATCCTTGATATCTCGTCCATCGGGATCATGGATATGGCGATGGTCGTCGAGTCGATGGGGGAATACAAATACCCCGACAAGGGCAACATGACGAAAGAAGAGATCGACATGACCCTTGGCATCTTCACCGAAGCCAAGAAAAACGGCCAGTTCCGCGCCTTCTGGAAGTCGTTCGACGAAAGCGTCAACCTGATGGCTTCGGGCGAGGTCGTGATCCAGTCCATGTGGTCGCCCGCGATCACAGCGGTCAAATCCAAAGGCATCCCCTGCGTCTACCAGCCGCTGGAAGAAGGCTATCGCAGCTGGGGTGGCGGCATCGGCATGTCGGCGGCGCTGTCCGGTCTCGAACGGGATGCGGCCTATGAATACATCAACTGGTACCTTGATGGCTGGGTCGGCGGCTTCCTGATGCGTCAGGGTTACTATTCGGCCGTTCCGGAAACATCCAAGAACTATATGACCGAGGATGAATGGGGCTTCTGGTTCGAAGGCAAGCCTGCACAGGGCGACATCACCAACCCGTTCGGCGACGTCATGGAAACCGCAGGCGCGGTGCGTGATGGCGGTTCGTTCTATGACCGTATGGGCAAGGTTGCATGCTGGAACGCGGTTATGGACGAAAACCAGTACATGGTCCGCAAATGGAACGAATTCATCGCGGCCTGATCTGACATGGTTTCGGTGCCTTGCGGCACCGACCGGGGCGTGGGGGCCGCTGGCCCCCACGCCCACCCCTGAATATCAAAGACAATAATTGGCAACCAACCGATGCGCCTGTCCCCGAATTCCAAAAGCCTGATGATGGTATCGCCGCTTGTCGCGGTGCTGTTCGTCTTTCTGGTATGCCCCATCGCGATGATCGCGATTGTCAGTTTCTGGCGAGCGACCGAATTTTCGATCATCCCTGCCTTTGTCTTTGAGAACTACGAATTCCTGTTCGGGTCCTCGGTGACCTATCGGGTGTTTTTCAACACGTTCAAATACGCGCTGATCACATGGGCGGCGACGCTGCTGATCGGCTTTACCGTGGCGTATTTCCTAGCCTTCCACATCCGCACATTGCGCTGGCAGATCGCGCTGTTTCTGCTGTGCACGATCCCCTTCTGGACGTCGAACATCATCCGTATGATTTCGTGGATCCCGTTTCTGGGCCGCAACGGCATCGCCAATTCGACGCTGATTTCATGGGGTGTGATTGACGAGCCTTTGGAATGGCTGCTGTTCAGCGACTTTGCCGTCGTACTGGCCTTTGTCCATCTTTACACGCTGTTCATGGTCGTGCCGATCTTCAACACGATGATGAGAATCGACAAATCCCTGATCGAGGCCGCGCGGGACGCAGGCGCGAATGGTGCGCAAATCCTGTGGAACGTGATCATCCCGCTGACCAAACCGGGCATCATGATCGGCACGATTTTCGTGGTCACGCTGGTGATGGGCGACTTTATCACCGTGCGCTTCATGTCAGGCAGTCAATCGGCCAACGTGGGCCGCCTGATTTCCAACGACGTGGCTTTGCTGGCCTATCCCTCGGCCTCGGCCACTGCGGTTGTTCTGCTGTGTACCGTGTTGATCGTGATCGGCATCCTGCTGCGGTTCGTCGACATCAGAAAGGAGCTGTAAGATGGAGCCCCGTTCCCGTTCCTTCTATGTCCTCGCCGCGTTTTTCACGCTGTTCATGTTGTTTCTGTACGGGCCTACCGTGACCATCGCGATCCTGTCGTTTCAGGGGCCAAGCGGTGGCCTGACCTTCCCGATGAACGGCGTCTCGCTGCACTGGTTCCGCGATCTGTTCGAACAACAGGCCGTGGGTGACATCTGGGGCAGCTTCAGCCGCAGTCTGGTTCTGGGGCTGATGGTGATGGTCACGACCGTCGTCGTCTCGGTCATGGGTGGCCTGGCCTTCCGCCGCCGTTTTCCGGGATCAAACATCCTGTTCTACCTGATCATCACAGCGCTGGTTATTCCGTCGATCCTGATTTCGCTGGGCGTCGGGTTGATGTTCAGCCAGTCGGGGCTGACGGTGCATTGGGCGACCTCGGGCTTTGGCGCGCAGCTGACATGGACCCTGCCCTTTGGCCTGTTGATCATGTTCGCCGTCTTCAACCGTTTTGACAGCAGCTATGAGGAAGCCGCCCGCGATCTGGGGGCCACGTCATGGCAAACCATCCGCCATGTGGTGCTGCCGATCATTGCGCCTTCGCTGATCGGGGTGGCGCTGTTCGGCTTCACGCTCAGCTACGACGAATTCGCGCGGACGCTGCTGACGGCGGGCAGCTACAACACCCTGCCGCTTGAGATTTTCGGGATGACGACAAACGTCACGACGCCCGTGCTTTATGCGCTGGGGACGCTGACCACCGGATTTTCGCTGATCATGATCGGGGCGTTCCTGTTGCTGACGTGGGTCAGCACGAAACGCAAAGCGCGCGCCGGATCGGATGCCGGAAAGGGCATGGTATGATCGTTCTGATCAACCCAAACAGCACCGTCGCCATGACCGAGGCGATGCAGCGCACAGCGGAACGCACCTTGCCCGGCGTAGAGGTGCAGGCGTGGACATCCCACGACGGGCCGCCTTCCATTCAAGGGGCCGAGGACGGGGACGCTGCCGTGCCGCCCATGTTGGAACTGGTTCAGAAAGCTTCTGACCAAGGGGCCAGTGCGATTATCATCGGGTGTTTTGACGACACAGGGCTTTATGAAGCCCGCGACATCGCCGCCTGCCCCGTCATCGGGATCGGGCAAGCCGCCTACCACGTCGCCGCCTGTGCTGGCGGACGGTTTTCGGTGGTGACGACTTTGGCCGTTTCCGTTCCGATTTTGGAAAGCAACATCGTGACTTACGGGCTGTCACCCCACCTGTCCCGCGTGCGGGCCAGCGACGTGCCTGTGTTGGAACTGGAATCCGATCCCAAAGCCGCCAACGCTAAGGTCATCGCCGAAATCAAACGGGCTGAGCCCGAA
>CATNDK010000057.1 GCA_950096585.1 Thalassococcus halodurans
AGCGCGCCCGAACGGAACACGACGGCCATCAAAGCCACCACCACGGTCACGCTCGCTGTGCCCAACCCCATAGCGAAAACGCCAAGGATACCTGCCACCTGAATATCCATGCGCCACGTCAAGATCAGCAGGAACAAAGCCCCCGTACATGGCCGGATCGCGATGGCCCCGACCAACACCAAAGCGTCCCGCAAGGACGACACCTTGGCCACTTGCTCGATGCTCGGGCCATGGCTGTGGCCGCATGTATCGCAGACATGACCATGACCGGAATGGTCGTGATCATGCGTATGATGGTGATCATGCGTGGGACGGAAACTGCGCCACAGGGTGCGCAGCCCGCGGTACGCCAACCAAGCACCGATCAACGCGATGGCGCCATAACTAAGCGCGGCAAGCAACGTATCGGCCAGCCCCTCCATCCGTTCGCGGGACCAGTTGAACAACAAGACACCGGAATACACGAGGATCACAGCCGTCGCCGCCTGCGCCAGCGAGGACACCAGCGCCAAAACCGACAACCGCACCATGCTGACCTGCCGCGCAACACCGTAGCCGCCAATCAGGATTTTGCCGTGCCCCGGCCCCACCGCGTGGAAAAAGCCATAGGCGAAGCACAAAGACAGCAAGGCAATCAATGCGCCCGGCTCCCCTGCCCTAAGCGCCCGCAGCCCGCGGGCCAAAGCCGTCTGCGCCTCGCGTTGTCCGTCAGCCGCCCAGCGCGCAAGCTGATCCGCCCCATTGCCCAGCCACAGCCACGCGGCCAGCGCCGCAATGACCAATGCCGCAATAATGGAAAGGCTTAGGACCCAGCGCTGCATGTCAGTCGGATTGTGTCGGCATAATAAATGCCCAGTTCCAGCGTATCGATCACGTCATCGGATACGGTCTTCAACGCCTCTTCAACCGCGCGATCCCCTGCCGACGGATCATGAGCATCGACCTTGCTTTCGCATGGCCCCTCGACCGAAACATTTTGCAATGTGTACTGGACATAGAAGGTCGGGTCATACTGACGGATCACGGCCTGAGACGCGTCGACAAACGGGATCGGTCGGGTCTGGGTTGCGACCAACTTGCCATCAACCACATCCAGCCCGATAGCCATCGACCGCTGCATGCTGACGTTTTCGCCGTCCACACCAACATAGAAATCACCTTCGAACCCGTCGGGCCAATTGGCCACATCAAAGCCGAACAGTTTGGCCTTCTCCGCCTCGGTCAGGATCCCGTCACCATCCGGATCAACGCCCATATCCTCAATGATCAGAAGCGAAAAGAATTCGTCATAGGCAAAGGCCAGTTCAACCTCGTAGAGCGCACCCTCTTCGTCGACGCGCAAAATCATGTCCGTATCCACAAAGATGTGCGGATGCGCGAAACCAAGCGTCGGAAGGGCAAGCAAGAAGGCGGTGGTTCTGATCATATATTCCCTTTACGAAGAACAAGACTGTTCGACAAGCAATCCAAAGACCTTGAGCAATTGCCCGCCGCTTCGTCAATGAGCAGTGTGTCAGATAGCCTTGATCATGAGCATATCGATGGAATTACACGATCACCGAAAGCGCAGTACCCGAGCCCTTGTTCTTAGCAAACGGGTACAGGGATCGCGGCCGGAAGTTGACTTAAAAGTTTCAAGGTTACCTTCGCAAGGTTAAGCACGATATCGGCAAGAAACGCATAAATGACCGACAAGCCGATAGCGTACCAAACCCCTGCGTATTCTTGGAAAATGATCGCATAGAACCAGTCGGTCCCCATGACATAAATTGCCACACTCACCAGTGTTGCAATGATCAGAAACACAGCAGGCACAACCACCGCATGCCTCCGACTGCGCGGAACAAAAGTCGCCGCTACCACCAAAGCGAATGAGAGCGTGTTTACCGACAGGAAAAGCATCAGGTCGCCCTTCAACGCCTTCAGGGTTTGCGCATACTGCCCCTTCATAAAGTCAACGAGCTTTGCCTGATCCAACCCAAGCTTGGCTGCGCGGGCCTCCAGCCCTTCTCGGATCATCGCAGAACGAATTTTCGCATCCTCAGCGTCTACCGGCCCACAGGTGCAAAAGCCTTCAACAATGTGCCCCAGCAAATCGGGAAACTCCGATGCTGCCAGCACGCTCAAATCATTTTGTTTGACGCCAAGGCGGTCAGATAACCGCCCGAGCCCTTCTTGCAGAAAGCCATCCAACGGACCCTCCGCGAGATCGGGATACCGTTGCAATACCTCACTGATCACCTCGCCTTTGATAAACGAAAGCGAAGTACGCTCAAAGCTGTCTGGCTTCGTGACAATGAATGCCAACAATGCGCCGAAAAGAATGACGCCGGAAATTCCAATAAAACGTAAAAACAATGTCATCGTAAGAAACTGGCCAAGGCCGCACTTTTATTCAAGCCTTTGGCCCAGAACTATCGTTAAGTCTTCTCTCTAGGCAAAAGCCTCTATGGCTGTCTGGCCATCTAAAAGCGCACGTGCTTTGGCATTTGCCATAGGGGCTATGGCTTATGCTCGGTTTAGGTGACTGACCGAATTATCGCGATAGGCGGATAGGGGCAAAGTGACCCGGGCTTCCGGTATTTTCGAAGCTCTTCAGCAATGTCTTCACGAACAAGGGTCTGTCTTGAATCAAACTTAAAAAGAGCCGGAAGTTCCGCAGGTTTCAATGACAACTTTCTTGGCACATAGCATCGAAAATCCCCTACTGCTGTTCGTGACTTATCCTTGAAATCGTTCAGATTTTCAAAGCGACAGTCAGTCTTCACCAATGGATAAAGCGTACCGTACTCAGCTTCACCTCTCATAGCTCTGGTACCGTGCCGATGGAAATCCGTATAGTCCACCAAATCAAAAATTGAATTGGCAAAATCGCACCAATCAACAATGGTGTCGCGCCATTTTATTGTTCCGATCCTATAGTCGCTCGGTTTGATTTTTCCGGAACGTTTCCCCGGGTAACGGTATAAGCTTACCGGGTGCAATTCTTCGAAAGAGCCATCCAGTTCTTTCTCAAACCGAGTGTAATGCCTTTTGGACAGCGCCATAAAATGGTCTTCCGGATCGCAAATATGCTCGACAAGCCCAACCCCACGGGAAAGATCGACGTCCTGCGGCTCGGGGTTCGGGGCCTTTACATATTTGATGAAAACGGGTTGTCCGCTGTATCGCGATTGTGAAAGGTCCCGCACAAACGGTGATCGGTGATCGCCATCCAAAAGCTGCACGGGGGGCAAGTCGAACACATGTCTTCCGTCGGATGCAGACCCAGCGTCGGTTTGTCTGATCAAATAGTAATTCTGTAAATTCACTGTCGCCATCCACCCATCGCTCTGGCCGCTTTATGTCAATGTTTCTTCAAAATTTGTGTGGAGCAATCAAGGATTTGGTCAGGTGCAAAAACAGACCGTAGAAGATGTGGTCCATTAATATCCGTTCTGCAAATTCCGCTCCTACCAGACCGACAAAAACTGGGGCGGATAAACGGGGATAGCACCTAGAAAATCCCCTGCCTCCCGAAGAAGGCAGAGGCCTGTTGCCCGCCCCTATCCTAAAACAGCCGCAGGCAATCCCAATTCCTCACGCCACGTGTGTTTCGGCGCAAAGCCGAGCAGGCGTTGGGCTTTCTCGATAGAATAGACCGTTTCGTCCTGCGCCATGGGGCGACGAAGTTCGACGCCTTCGTAATAGCGTGCGCGGACCTCGTCGATCGGGATCGACACGGACATATCGGGGTTGGCCACGTTGAACACCTCGTGCCCCAGCCCATCGGTTTTCAGGCAGCAGTCCACCATATGCCCCAGATCGCGTGCATCAATGTAGGCAAAGATGTTGCGACGGCGCAGGTCGGGGTCCTGAACAAAGGCGGGGAAATTTTCGCCGTACTCGTGCGGTTCGATCACGTTGTTGATGCGCAGCCCGTAGATGTCATACCCGCTGCGCGCCTGAAAGCTGCGGCCTGTGGCCTCGTTCACGACTTTGGACATGGCATAGCTGTCCTGCGGGATCGTCGGGTGGTCTTCGTCCACAGGGATGTAGTCAGGCTTCAGCTCACCATCATAGAAACAGATGCCATAGGTCGTCTCGGACGAGGCATAGATGATCTTCTTGATGCCCAGCTTCACCGCCGCTTCGATCACGTTGTACGTCGACATAACATTGGTGCGGTATGTCTCATTGTCCGGTTTGATCAGGATGCGCGGCACAGCGGCGAAATGCACAACCGCGTCGAACTTGGGCACGCCGGTGCCCGGCTCCAGTTCGTCGAAATTGGCATAGCTGGTTAGCGCGTTGAACACCTGTCCGCTGTCCGTAAGATCGACGATCAGGTTATCCACGCCCTCGGCCTCAAGCGGGACCAGATCGGCGTTCACCACGTGATGGCCTTGCGCGACCAGATAGGGCAGAACGTGCCGCCCCGCTTTGCCGCTACCGCCTGTGAACAAAATACGCATGTCATCCTCCGTGGTTCATATTCCGCGACACAAACACATAGCGCACAGGAATGAAAAGTGTCCCATTGATTTTCCTGCCCCCGTCAGGCAGTTGGGGAAACTGAACACAGGAAGGGACGCCCATGACTCGCATCGACGCAAAATTCGCCGCGCTGAAGGCTGAGAACCGCAAGGCTTTTGTTGCCTACGTGATGGCGGGCGATCCGGACGAGGCGAAATCGCTGGAAATCGTCAAGGCGCTTCCGGGTGCGGGTGTGGACATCATCGAACTGGGCCTGCCCTTTACCGATCCCATGGCTGACGGCCCGACCATCCAGCTGGCCGGTCAGCGCGCGCTGGATCAGCACATGACGCTGGACAAGACGCTGGGCATTGCACGTGCCTTCCGTGAAGAAGACGACACGACCCCAATCGTGCTGATGGGCTACTACAACCCGATCTATAGCCGCGGCGTGGACAAGTTTCTGGTGCAGGCGAAAGAGGCTGGCATCGACGGTCTGATCATCGTCGACCTGCCGCCCGAGGAAGACGAAGAACTGTGCATTCCGGCACAAAAGGCCGGTCTGAACTTTATCCGTCTGGCGACACCGACCACAGATGACGAACGTCTGCCAAAGGTTCTGCAGAACACCTCCGGTTTCGTCTACTACGTGTCGATCACCGGTATCACCGGTGCGGCAGAGGCATCGGGTGCAGATGTGGCCCCCGAAGTGGCGCGCATCAAATCCCAGACAGACCTGCCGATCATCGTAGGCTTTGGCGTGAAAACCCCTGAAAAGGCCGAAGAAATCGCCGCCATCGCGGATGGCACGGTTGTCGGCTCTGCCATCGTGAACAAGATCGCAGAAGGCCAGTCTGTAGAAGACATCGCGGCTTACGTCAAAACGTTGGCGGATGGTGCGCACCGCGCCTAAGGGCCGCGACCGACCCGATCCATGCTTTTTCTTGCCCCAAAGGGTGAATCGCCCTACTTGGCGCGTTCAACCTTTCGGATTCTCATAGGCAGGGCACCGGAATGATCCAGACGCCGTATTACCTTATCGACAAGTCGCGGCTGCTTCCCAACATGGAAAAGATCGCGTGGCTGCGTGAGCAGTCAGGCGCCAAGGCGCTTTTGGCTTTGAAATGTTTCGCGACATGGTCGGTCTTCGACATGATGAGCGAATATATGGACGGCACCACGTCGTCGTCGCTGTTCGAAGTCAAACTGGGCCGCGAAAAGTTCCCCGGTGAAACCCATGCCTACTCTGTCGCTTGGGCCGATCATGAGATCGAAGAAACGCTCGCGAACTCGGACAAGATCATCTTCAACACGGCCAACCAGTTGCGCCGGTTCGAAGAGGTATCGCGCAGCCACACCCGTGGCCTGCGTGTGAACCCCGGTGTGTCCACGTCCGAATTCGATCTCGCCGATCCCGCCCGCCCGTTTTCGCGTCTTGGCGAACACGCGCCCGAAGATATCGAACCCGTACTCGATCTGGTCAGCGGCTTCATGTTCCACAACAACTGTGAGAACGATGATTTCGACCGGTTCGACGCGATGCTCGGCTCGATCGAGCAGCGCTTTGGTCATCTGATTCGTCAGATGAAATGGATCAGCCTTGGTGGCGGCATCCATTTCACGGGCGAAGGATACCCAATCGACAAGCTGGCCGAACGCCTGAAACGGTTTGCGGGCGAAAACGAGGTGCAGGTCTATCTGGAACCCGGCGAGGCGGCGATCACCAAATCGACCACGCTGGAAGTCACGGTTCTGGACACGCTGCACAACGGCAAAAACCTTGCCATCGTGGACAGTTCCATCGAAGCGCATATGCTGGATTTGCTGATTTACCGCGAAAGCGCCAAGATGGTCCCCAACGAAGGACCGGAAGAATGGATGATCTGCGGCAAGTCCTGTCTTGCCGGTGATATCTTTGGCGAATTCCGTTTTCCGGAACCAATCAAGGCCGGTGACCGTTTGTCCATGCAAGACGCTGCTGGTTACACAATGGTCAAAAAGAACTGGTTTAACGGCGTTAAGATGCCCGCTATCGCGATCCGTGAACTGGACGGCACCGAACGTCTGGTCCGTGATTTCGGGTATGAGGATTTCTCGGCAGCCCTGTCGTGAATGCGCGCGTCCCGCACTGGGCGCAATTGGGAAACCTGACACCAAAGGGGGTCTTAAGAGTTGAAACAGAACGTTCTCATCATCGGCGCAGGTGGCGTCGCTCAGGTCGTGGCGCATAAATGTGCGCAAAACAACGATGTGCTTGGAGATATCCATATCGCCAGCCGGACGCTTGATAAATGTGAAGCGATCCTTGAGTCGGTCCGCGAAAAAGGCGCGATGAAGCAAGAGGGCGTTCTTGAAGCGCATGAGGTCAACGCGCTGGACGTTCCGGCCTTGGTCGCGCTGATCAACAAGACCGGCGTCCAGATCGTGATCAACGTGGGCACTGCTTTTGTGAACATGTCCGTCATGGATGCCTGCATCGAAACCGGTGCCGCCTATATCGACACCGCCATTCACGAAGAACCCGACAAAATCTGCGAAACACCGCCGTGGTACGCCAACTACGAATGGAAGAAACGCGATCTGTGTGCTGAAAAAGGCGTGACCGCGATCCTTGGTGCGGGCTTTGACCCGGGCGTGGTAAACGCCTTCGCGCGCTTCGCGATTGATGAGTATATGGACGAAGTCAAATCCATCGACATCATCGACATAAACGCAGGCAACCACGGCAAATACTTTGCCACCAACTTCGACCCAGAGATCAACTTCCGCGAATTCACTGGCACGGTCTATTCGTGGCAGGAAGGCGAGTGGAAAGAAAACAAGATGTTCGAGGTCGGTCAGGTTTGGGATCTGCCCGTTGTCGGCCCATCGCAATCCTACATGTCCGGCCATGACGAAGTGCATTCGCTGGCAACGAACTATCCCCACGCGGATGTGCGGTTCTGGATGGGTTTCGGCGATCATTATATCAACGTCTTCACGGTTCTGAAGTCGCTGGGCCTGTTGTCCGAACAGCCCGTGACCACGGCTGAGGGCCTTGAGGTCGTACCTCTGAAAGTGGTCAAGGCCGTGCTGCCCGACCCCGCCAGCCTTGCGCCGAACTACACGGGCAAAACCTGCATCGGTGATCTGGTCAAAGGCATCAAGGACGGCAAGGAAACCGAGGTCTTCGTCTACAACGTGGCGGACCACAAAGAGGCCTATAACGAGGTCGGCTCTCAGGGTATTTCCTACACCGCTGGCGTTCCGCCCGTGGCCGCAGCCATGTTGGTCGCAACAGGTGAATGGGATGCCAAGACGATGAAAAACGTCGAAGAGCTGGACCCGAAACCGTTCTTCACCATCCTCGACCGCATCGGCCTTCCGACCCGCGTTCAGGTTGGTGGCATCGGCGGCGAAGATAAAGCCTGGAACGAATGAGCTTACCGGCTGCCCCACACAGGGGCAGCCACACGCTTTACGCGTGACGACACCCCACGACTCAGCTAGACAGTGATCGCTTAGTCGGAGGGCCTATTATGCCCAACAGCAAAACACGTATCGTGATTATCGGCGGTGGCGCCGCAGGTCTGGGATTGGCCCGCAAACTGGCCCACAACAAAGACCACATTGTCACCTTGGTCGATCGCAACCGCACACATTTCTGGAAACCGCTGTTACACGAAGTCGCCGCAGGCGCGCTTGATCCCAACCTTGAAGAAGTCGGCTACGGCGGCCACGCCGCGCGCTGGGGGTATCGTTTCTACCAAGGCGAGTTGGACAGGATCGACCGCGCCGCGCAGACCATCACAACACGTCCCCTGCTGGATGACGAGGGCGAGATTATTCTGGACGCCCAGACGCTGGACTACGATTACCTCGTGCTGGCGTTCGGCGGCGTCTCCAACGACTTCGGCACACCCGGCGTCCGTGAACATGCCTTGTTTCTGGAACACCGTGCGCAGGCCGATGAGTTCCGTAAAAAACTGCTGAACGAATGCCTGCGCGTCAATGACCGTCGTCAGCGCGGCGAAACGGATGCGACCGTCGACATCGCCATCGTAGGCGGCGGCGCGACGGGGGTTGAGCTGTCGGCGGAACTGGAACAATCCGCCCGCGCCCTGCGGTCTTACGGCCTGACCAACTTTGACGCCGACGCCCTGCGCCTGCACCTGATCGAGGCCGGTCCCCGCTTGCTGCCTGCGCTGGATGAAAAGCTGGTGCAAAAGGTCAGCGATGAACTGACCGATCTGGGCGTGCAGCTTCATACCGGCACCCGCGTCACCGAGGTGCGCAAGGATGGTGTGGATACTGCCGACGACGGGCTCATCCCCGCCTGCATGGTGCTGTGGGCTGCTGGTGTCAGGGGTGAACCGGATGTGCCTTCCTTGTCCGATCTGGAACTATCCAATCTGGATAAGTTCGTGACCGAACCCACCCTGCAAACCGTGACGGACCCGAAAATCTTTGCCATCGGCGACTGCGCCCATTGCGTCCTGCCCGGTGAACAGCGGCCCGTTCCGCCACGCGCACAATCGGCGCATCAGATGGCCGACCACGTCGCCCGCGCGATCACCGCGCTTGAGGCTGGCAAACCTGCCCCGCAGTTCGAATACAAAGACCACGGGTCGCTTGTGTCGCTATCGCACTTTGCCACCGTGGGCAGCCTGATGGGCAATCTGGTCGGCGGCAGACTGGCGATTGAGGGGCGCGTCGCGCGGCTGGCGTACCAATCGCTCTACCGGATGCATATTCTGCAGGTGCACGGCCCATTCCGTGGCACAGTCCAGATCATCACGTCCTTCTTCAGCCGCGCTTTCAAACCGCGCCTGAAATTGCACTGAAACCTGTTCGGTATACCAACTACTGGTTATTGCACTGCGCCGGTCCTGCGGCTACGCCTAACCCGTCGAAGGGATGGGAGAGACCGATGGCCGTAATCACCAATATCGAAGACCTGCGCCGCATGTATCAGGCGCGCGTTCCCAAGATGTTTTACGACTACGCCGAAAGCGGCAGTTGGACCGAACAGACCTTCCGCGAGAATACTTCGGACTTTGACGAAATTTACCTGCGCCAGCGCGTGGCTGTGGACATGGACAACCGGTCGACCAAAAGCCAGCTGATCGGTCAGGATGTGTCGATGCCCGTCGCCTTGGCCCCCGTCGGCCTGACCGGCATGCAGCACTTTGACGGTGAAATCAAAGCGGCCCAAGCCGCCGCAGATTTCGGCGTGCCCTACTGCCTGTCCACCATGTCGATCTGTTCGATCGAGGATGTGGCCGAAAACACCTCGGCCCCGTTCTGGATGCAGGTCTACACGCTGAAAGACGACGACTTCATGCAGCGCCTGTTCGACCGCGCGAAGGATGCGAAATGTTCGGCTGCCGTGATCACCGTCGACCTTCAGCTTTTGGGCCAGCGCCACAAAGACCTGAAAAACGGCCTGTCCGCCCCGCCCAAACTGACGCCGAAATCTGTTGCCAACATGATGACCAAGGTCCGCTGGGGTCTGGGCATGTTGCAAACCAAGCGTCGCTTTTTCGGCAACATCGTGGGCCACGCCAGCGGTGTGACCGATCCGTCCTCGCTGTCGTCATGGACCGCGCAGGCTTTTGACCAGTCGCTCGACTGGGATCGTATCCGCGAGTTCCGCAAAATGTGGGACGGCCCGCTTATCATCAAAGGCATCATCGACCCGCGCGACGCGCTTGAGGCTTGCAATGTGGGCGCGGATGCCATCGTTGTGTCGAACCACGGTGGCCGCCAGCTGGACGGCGCGATTTCATCGATCAAGGCGCTGGAACCGATCATGGTCGCGGTGGGCGACAAGATCGAAGTGCATCTCGATAGCGGCATCCGCTCGGGTCAGGACGTGCTGAAGGCGCTGGCCATGGGCGCGAAAGGCACATGGATCGGCCGCGCCTATGTCTATGGTCTGGGCGCGATGGGGCAGGAAGGCGTGACCAAAGCGCTTGAGATCATCCACAAGGAACTGGACACGTCCATGGCGCTGTGTGGCCGCCGCGATGTGACCAAGGTCGACCGCGATATCCTGTACGTCCCCAAAGGCTTTTCCGACGGCTGGGACGCCTGATCAATCTTCGCGCGCTGGGTCCGCTCAGCGCGCGTTTCGTGCCGTCAGCGGCACCAGAACCACCGGCACGATGACCATCAAAACGGCGATGACGGTGAACGACGCGGACAATCCCGCGGCCTCGGACACAAACCCCATAATGGGCGGTCCCATAAAGAACCCCGCATAGCCGATCACCGACAGACGCGAGATGCCGTAGGCCCGCTGTTTGGCTGGCAGATGCTTACCGACCCACGCGAATGACATCGGAACGGTCACCGACAGGCCCGTTCCCAGAAGTGCAAAGCCGATATAGGCCAACGCAAGACTGGGCGCGTAAGCGGCGATAATCGCCCCCACAGCGGCAACCACTGCGCCCCACGTGATGACCACGCGTTCCGACATATGCTGGGCCACCACCTGTCCGCACAAACGCCCGATCCCCATGGTTAAGCCCAACAACGCAGGCCCCAGCGCGCTTTGCGCGGGGCTCGCGTTATGCGCACGTTCCAGATGCAATGCCGACCAGCCTTCTGTCGCCTGTTCGGACAGGAAGGCCAGCAGAACGATCACGCCTGCAGGCACGATCAAGGCCCACGGCAGGGACGTGTCGGAATGCTCTTCGTCCGCGACGGGCTTCGGGACCGGACTGAAAGCAATCAAGACCGCAAAGACAAAGGTCAGGACTGACACACAGGCAAGCACGCCGAACGCCCCCCAGCCAGCACTCCGCGCCAACCCCGTGACAACGGCGGACAGCGCGTAGGCCATGGAATAAAGCCCGTGGTTCAGGTTCATCAAAGACCGACCGCTTTCGGCCTCGAACGCGGATACGCGGGCGTTCATCACCACATCCCGCAACAGACGGGCAAGCTCGGAACGATTACGGGCCAGCGCCTTGCCATTAAAGACGATATAACCCTCAAGATCCTGAACATCGTCGATTTTTCCCTTGGCGGAGAAGGACGCACTGATGCCACCGGATTCCGCCGAAATACGATCCTGCATCTGCAGGTAATCCAAGTCGCCGCAACCCACTTCCGGAATCAGGGTGGTGTAGTACGGCAGCAACAACAGTTCTTCCTCGGTCAGGTTCGGTACCGGCAGGATCACCTGCTCGTACACCAGACCATTGGTGCCACGGGCATAAATGGTCGCAGGCATGTCGCCGGCGAACCGCGCCTCGGGTTCCGGCAACTGCAGGGGAACGTCGGTCAGGTCAACCTTCGGCAGGATGGAATCGTCGTCTTTGCGCAGCTGGCGCTCTTCCAGCGCCTGTGCGCAGGCGAGTGCCAGCTGCACTTCGGAGCCGGTCGCGATCAGGATCACGCGCCGGCGGCTGAAGAGCTGCAGCGCGGTGATCGTTAGCAGCGTGCGCATCATCTGCTCACCAGATACTCGAACACGCTCTCGAGCGACTCGTCCGAGGTGCGGAGCTCGGTG
>CATNDK010000058.1 GCA_950096585.1 Thalassococcus halodurans
CGGCCGCCAGCCGCGCGGCCAGCTTGTCGGCAATGTCGCGCGGTTTCTGTTTCGCGGGCTTGGCAAGCACCATCGCGGCATTGGTCGCCATGTCGCCATGGGCCGGATCGCGCGGCGGCTCGACCGTGATCGGCGCAAGGTTCAGCCCCTCAGGAAGGCTGCCGTCTTTCTGCATTTCTTCAACCGCGGTCAGCACCAGGCTGCGGATCTGGGCAAAGAGGTTCATGTCGTGTCCTCACATCATTCGGCCCGCGTCTTAACACGGCATCCGGTAAGGTCAACGACTAGACGTCTTTCCGCTCTTCGCGCTGCGGACCAAACACCACCAACTGGGCACTATTGGTGCCCTGAGGCTTCATGTCGGGTTCAAGAAAACGCAAAGCGCCCTGCGATCCGAATTCGGCGATGATGACCGAGTCTGGATTGATTTCGCGCCAGTCTTCCAACGTGAATTCCTCGGACAGTTTGGTCACACGGAATTCCCAACCATTGCGGATACGTTCATTCAGGTCGAAATAGGTTTCATCCACCCCAAGCGGGCGACCACCCAATGTGGCGGGCAGCGCATAACGCGCACCGTGCTTCACGCGTTTGATCTGATGCACCTTGTCGCGACCGAACTCGGGCCCAAGGTCGGTTGCGACCAGCGTGTTGTAGGCATCGTTGTCTGTCGCGGCGATCACCTGTTCGTAGCGAACCAGTTCAAGCCGGTCTTCCGCGACCTCGGACAGGATATCGCCAAAGAACACCTCAACACCCGCTTCGCGCGCCGTGCGCAGATGGGCGTGGTTGGGATCGGATACGATCACAGGCAGGTCCAGCTTTTCCAGCGCCTTTGCCAGCTGAACCGACCATGTCGAGCTGCCTACTATTAGAACACCGGGTCGATCCGCTGCGGTCAGGCCCAAAAAGCGCGCGACCGGCGACAAGGTAAAGCCATGCAGCACCACCGATGCCGCGACCAACGCAAAGGCCAGCGGCCCCATTTGCGCCCCATCCTCGATCCCGACCGCGGCAAGACGCTGTCCGAACAGACCGGCCACAGCGACGAGTACAACACCGCGCGGGCCTGTGAATGCGATCAGGAACCGCTCCGCTTTGGGAACATCAGAAAAGGCCAGTGACAGCAGAACGGCAACCGGACGGGCAATAAACACAACCGCCAGAACAAACAGCAGCGCGTTCATATCAAGCGACATCAGCGTTTCGCGATCCATATTCGCGGCTAGCAGAATAAAGACGCCGGACACCAACATCACCGTGGCTTGTTCCTTGAAACGACGCAGCTCTGTATAGGACGGCAATTCGACGTTTGCGATAAACAGGCCCATCAGCGTGACGGCCAAAAGCCCCGCTTCGTGCAGGATACGGTCCGACGCGGTAAAGACGGCGATCACACTGACAAACAGCAGTGGGACCTTCATGTATTCGGGGACGTGCCCGCGCGAGAACGCCCTTGCAAGGCCCCACCCAGCGACCACGCCAATGATCGAGGCCGAAATGATGCCGACGGCCAACTGCCAGACCGCATCACCGACGCCGGTTGCCGTTTGCAGAACAAGAACGACCTCGAACGCCAGAACAGCCGCCAAGGCCCCGACTGGATCGTTTACAATTGCTTCCCAATTCAGCAATGCCGCTGGACGCCTGCGCAGCCGCGCCTGACGCAAGAGCGGTGCAATCACTGTGGGGCCGGTCACAATCATGATGCCGCCGAAGACAGCGGATGTAGACCAAGACAGGCCCGCAACGTAATGCAGCGCCAAAGCAGACGCCAACCATCCAAGCGGCGCGCCCACAATCACCAGACGCCGCACGCCTTTCGCCGCGTCCTTCAGTTCATGGAATTTGAGACTGAGACCGCCTTCGAAAAGAATGATCGCAACAGCAATCGACACGATGGGTTGCAGCAGATCACCAAAGCTTTCCGATGGGTCCAAAAGCCCGAGCCCCGGCCCGACGATCAATCCGGCGGCCAACATCAGAACGATCGCAGGCATCCGTAAACGCCAAGCCAACCACTGAGATCCGATACCCAAGGCACCTACCAACGCAATCGCGGTAACAGGATCCAAGCCACCACTGCCACTTACAGCCATTATTTTACGTCCCCGTCGTTTTATATGGAGGTGAACATACCGGAAAGCGGTTTGGTTCCGAGAAAAGAGTTAGCTATTTTTGGTCGCACCCAACAAATTGATGATCTGGCCTGACGCAAAACTTCGCGCAATCGGGTGACATAACATCATCAACGCATCTGTGATCTGCGTCAGCTCGGTTTCATTCGGGTCCGCATGGTTGGGACAAATGCAGCCCATAAGCCGGATTTTAGGAAGCGCATTGGCGATTTGGGGAACGATGTGGTGAAATCCGGCATTGCTCGCCCGCACCCCCACATCGTCGTCCGATTTATCAGATGGCATTCCCAAAACCACTGTCCCCTGCCCGACTGTCAAGCCGGCAGATAAGGCGCCAATCAGATTTTCTGTTTTTTGAATGGCTGGCAACGCATATTGCGTCGGTTTCCGGACAAGCCAGGAGAAGTCGAACACGCCATGGATCGGTTCTGTACCCCAGGCATTGCGCAGGATTTCTATGTTCGAAGCAAGCGACCAATTCATCGCCAAAGGTTCGATGCGCGCGGCATTTTTAGAAGCCAGCAGCATCAGAACGTCATTGTTGGAATCCAACGCGACTACGGTTGCACCCAAGTGGGCAAGCCTTACGGACAGCTGCTGACCAATTAGTCGGCGCTGAATATCACGCTGTGAGCGACCTGAGGCCGGTTTGAGCGGCGATTGGGGCGCGTTTTGTCCCGAACATGGCGTAGATCGCTGCGACGATTTCGGCCCAAAGCGCCCTGAGGTGGGCCAGGATCATCCGGATGTTGTGGCCGCAGCCGCACAGGACAGCATGGAGCGCGTCGCCCAGCGTGCCCTTGAGGACGCAGCGGGCGAGGCGACCGTCGGTCTTCATGTGTCCAATCGCCGGCTCGATCGCGCTGCGCCGGCGCAGGTCGCGCCTGAGCGCCGGTGTCATCCCGCGCTTTTGCCCGGCGATGTAAACCGCCGTGGCCGTCACGCCGTGACCGCGGTAGCCGCGATCCACGAAGGCCCGCTTCGGCCGGGTGTCGGTCAGGATCTCCACCTGCTCCAGCGCCTCACGCAGCGTGTGACCGTCGTAGGGATTGCCCGGCATCGACCGCATGCCGACGACGAAGCCTTCCTTGTGGGTCGTCGCCACAGACACCTTGGTCCCGAACTCGTAACGCACCCGCGCCTTGCCCTTCGAGATGCAGTCGACCGCCGGTTCGTGCAGGGCGTAGAGCTTGCGCTTGTCCTTCGGCTTTTGCCGCAGCAGCCGGTCCACGAGGGCAATCTCCGCCTCGACCCGCTGCCGGAGGCTGTCGTCGGCGATGTCGCCTAGCTGACGCTGGATGTCTCGCATGACCCGGCCGGTATAGCCCTTCAGTCGCCGCAGAGCCTTGCGCATCCGCTTGAACTGCCGGGCATGGGCATAGCGTCCGATCTGGCCCGATAGCCGGGGCGCGAGCCGAGCGTAGCTCTGGCGCAGCGGCAGGTCCGCCGCCCGTGCCAGCGTCACCAAGCGCCGGCGCGCCTTCTCGTAGAGCCGTGCATCCGTCGGGTGCGCGATCGCCTTCTCCATCACCGTGGTGTCCACGATCACCGCTTCGACGCTCCGCTCCAAGATCACCCCTGACGCCCGTCCTGCTTCGATCGTCTTGGTCAGAAGCCACTCGACGCCCTCCTCGCCGATCCGCTTGCGCCAGCGCGTCAGTGACGAGGGATCGAGCGGGAAGCGGTGCTGAAAGAACGTCTCGCCACAAAAGTGCTGGTAATACGGGTTCTCCACCCAGCGCGCGACCACGGCCTCGTCCGACAGCCGGTAGGTGTGCTGCAGGTAGAGCAGCCCCGCCACTAGCCGCGGTGACGTCGCCGGGCGCCCGGTGTGCGACGGGAAGAACCCGGCCCACTCCGCCTCGAAGAACTCCCAGTCGATCAGCGCCGCCAGCTTCACCAACTCATGGCGCATATCGATCATGTCGGTCAGCCGTGGACGCAAGAGATCGTCCTGTTCCGGGGCGCGGGATTTGGGCTTCATCGCTCGATCCGAAATTGCAGGGTTCTGAGCCAAAACATACCAAATCCTGCAGTTCTACGACATCCCAAAACGCCGTTTAGGAAACGAAATCAACACGCTGAGAGTTGTTCAGACCGGACCAATTAAATGAGAGGCCGACAAACAGAAAATTGTTTTGCCCTTAAAAGCGCTTAATCCCAGCAAATCGCCCCACCAAACCGCGAAACATAAAAACCTGAACCTGAGATTGAGACTATTGCACTAAGTCGAAATGGAAAGGGGTTTTACGTCTGATCGTGCAATATATCCTTCCCCGTAAGGTCGGAATACGCATGAAGTGCAAAGCGATCAGTCATGCCTGATACATAATCTGACACCAGCCGCGCGAGCTCTGTATCATTTTTGGCCGCTTCAATGTCCGCCTGCCAACGGGACGGCAAAAGGTTCGGCTGATCCATGTAAATCGGGAACAGCGTGTTCACCACATGGGTCACTTTTTCGCGCTGCACCACAACGGACGGGGCACGATACATACGTTCGAACAAAAAGGCGCGGATAACCTTCAGCTTGGCCCACATATCGGCAGAAAACGCGATCACAGGCCGCCCCAAATCCCGCAGTTCCTGCGCAGAGCCAGCACCAGCGTTGATCAGGTTATCGCGAGAGGTGTCGATCACGTCCGCGACCATCACACCGAACACACGGCGCAACCCTTCGTGACGACGACGATACGCGTCCAATCCCGGCCATTCACGATCAACCTCTTCAAACGCTTCGCGGACCAGCGGCAGGTCCTGAATGTCATCGACCGTAAATAAATCCGCACGCAGCCCGTCGTGCAGATCGTGGTTGTTATAGGCAATGTCATCTGACAGCGCCGCCACCTGTGCCTCGGCGCTGGCGTGGGTGTGAAGTTCCAGATCATGGATGGCGTTATATTCTTCCAACGCATAGGGCAGCGGCCCTTCCACCGGACCGTTATGCTTGGCGATCCCTTCCAGCGTGGCCCATGTCAGGTTCAGACCGTCAAAGCCCGCGTAGTGGCGCTCTAACGATGTCACGATCCGCAGCGCCTGAGCGTTATGGTCAAACCCCCCGTAAGGCTTCATCAAAAGATCCAGCGCATCCTCGCCGGTGTGTCCGAAGGGCGTGTGACCCAGATCATGGGCCAAGGCGACAGCTTCGGTGATGTCCGTGTTCAGCCCCAAGGCATTCGCAATGGTGCGCGCAACCTGCGCCACCTCGATCGAATGGGTCAGGCGCGTGCGATAAAAATCGCCCTCGTGTTCCACAAAGACCTGCGTTTTGTGCTTTAGTCGGCGAAACGCCGAGGCGTGGATAATCCTGTCGCGGTCCCGCTGATAGCAGGATCGAAAGGCACTTTCGTCTTCGGGATATAAACGGCCGCGAGAAACGTCAGGGGTACAGGCGCAGGATAGTGTCATAGGATTGCAGGCTCATTTCTGCTGTTTTGCGCACATAAACGCCCGTTTTTCGATGAAGCAACGTGAACAAGCCCTGAACAATGCTAAAAAACGTCCATTTCCACGAAGTTCATGGCAACGGATGACAGCGCCTCTTGAAACAGGACATATTGCCGGACATATCTAGAGCAAGACAGATAATCGGACGATGATCATGCAACTGCCCCCGAAAGTGACCGAACGCGCCTTTGCCCGCCTTGCCGAAATCGGCGCAGGCGATCAGGGACAGGCCCTGCGTGTTGCAGTGGAAGGCGGCGGGTGTTCCGGGTTCCAGTACGATATCAAACTCGACGCACCGGCGGACGACGATCTGGTTCTGGAAGGCCAAGGCCAAAAGGTCGTGGTGGATTCAGTTTCGTTGCCATTTCTGGAAAACGCCGTGATCGACTTTACCGATGAACTGATTGGCGCGCGATTTGTCATCGAAAACCCGAACGCCACATCATCGTGCGGCTGCGGAACAAGCTTTTCGATGTGAACGGTGTCAGGCCGTCGAGGTATCCATGATATCCCGGTCTGAACTTTCGCTAAGTACCAACCAGATTGCCGACATCATCACCAACGCGACACCGATGACGGTGGCAATGCTGGGTAATTCCGAAAAGAATACAAACCCGATCAGCACCATCCAGACGAACTGAAGGTTCATCAATGGTGTCGCGACATATGCGGGCAGCAAGCGAAGCGCGACAACAGACAGCCAGCGCGCAACGAACAATGCCAATGCGTAAAGCGCAACGAACGCCACATCTGTCATTTCCATCGGTCGCCATACAAACGGAAGCGCGATGGCCATTGTGATGAAAATCGCAAGGTTCGGATAGAACACCTGCGCCAGATAGTTCTGTTCATCCCGCCCGATAAACCGTGCCAAGACCATGGATGCGGTGCCCGTCGTTGTGGCGCCTATCGCCCAGAAATGACCGGACTGCGCCGAGGTCGGACCATCAGGCATCAAGAACAGAATGCCGGTTACACCAATTCCCAAGGCGATCCACGCTTGGGGGCGGACATGTTCGCCCAAAATCGGCCCACTCATAACAGCGGCCATGACCGGTACGAGGCCCATGAACAAGAAGACGTCTGCAAACGGCAAAAGGCGGAATGCCTGGAAAAAGCAGACCGCCGACACGACAGTCAGAATAGACCGCAGCAGCATCGCCCCTTTGAAACGAGTGACCAGAAAGTGGGTTTCGTGCGGCTTGACCATGTTCGCACCAAAGCACAGCAACAGGACCAAGCCAGCGGACAAGCAGAACAATTGTGGTGCCGCATAGGCATCGGCGAAATGTTTGGTGATCCCGTCTGCCCCTGCGATCACAAGGGTATAAATGACGACGCAGATCGCCCCCATTGCCGCCGTTGCCGTCAGATTCATGTCATCGCTCCAACGTGGTCTGCCCGTGCAAACCCCTCAAAAAATGCTTCAAACCGATCGCTCGATTGCGCGGCCGTATTCAAAACGTCGGCCGCTTCCCTTGAAATTTCGTTTTCGATCGGGCCACGCATTTTGTGCCAATTGCCCGTCCGGTTATGTGTGTGGCGCAACATGTATTCGGACATCTCGCGCAAAGGCGCTGTCCGCGTTGCTGACCGTTCAAAACGTACGCGACCCTGCGGGATAGACGCATCAAAGACGGCGTCGCCTGATAGCGCCTGATACCAATGGCACATCAGGAATTCGTGGTAATCATCCTGAACGCGCACATCGTCCCTACAAAACAACCTATACGAAAGTTTTTCATGGAACAGCCACTCTGTCCAGACTTTTGGCGGTTCGATTTTCGCAAAATTCATCGCAATACAAATCTCGGCCAAGAGATCGGCATTCTGTTCGAGATAAGCCATCAGCCCCGCAAAATGCAGACTGTCGCAGGCGCCCTGATCCAGCGCCGGATCGCGGCGACCATATTCGCTTAGGTAGAAGACAGTATGTGTCAATTCATACGCAGCCTTCTTGTTTGGCACCGAGAATATGCGTGAATTCCCAATAAAACGCCGCAAACGGTGTTCTAAACCTGTGTCATCAGCCAGCGGGTCAAACCCGCGGCGCGCCATCAGGCGTCGGGCTTCCATCCGTTGCAGATCGGACAGTTCCCCACCTGCAAGGTTCTGCTTGATAGCCCAATCAACCATTGCCTCGCCCTTGGTGCCTTTCATTCCCAGATCTTCGAGATCCAGCAACATGGACAACAAAAACCGATAATATTGCGGAAAGAACGCAATGCGCTGTTCGATCTCCGCGTAAAACGCGCCGTAGATTTCGCAAAGATTATCTGGCGCCTCCGTCTGGGACGTTTCCAAAATATTAAGGATTTCTGCATTTTCCTTAAGCCAGAACACATCGTCGCCAGAACGGCGGTGGTTGCAAAAGCTGTCCAGCAAAAGGCTAAGACGTTGATTCAATGGGCGAACACGGGGCGGAATGTTGAGTTGAAGAACATTTGTCATGTGTTTTTCCCTGTTAATGTTCGACGAAATAACGTTCCGCCCCAGTCCAGTTTCAGAGTTGGCAGCGCTTACAAGCGCGGGCCCGACCATGATGTGAACATTTCGACAGCATCGCCTTGCTTGATCGCTGTGCCAGCGGGACCGGACCAAGATGTAAACATCTCAACCGCGTCGCCCTGCGTCGTGTCTGTGCCAGCAGGGCCGGACCACGATGTGAACATTTCCACGGCATCACCTTGCTTGGTCTCGGATCCCGACGGACCGGACCAAGAGGTAAACATCTCGACCGCATCGCCCATCGTAGCGTCGCTGTCTGCTGGTCCTGACCAGGATGTGAACATTTCGACGGCCATACCGTCGATCGCAGACACGCTGTTTTGGCGTGTCACTTTGGATCCGATTACGGCGTCCTGAAAAACTTCGACCGCAGTGATTTTTTGCTGTGTCATCATGATCTTACATTCCCCTCTGTTGGCGAGATTTTGAGTAAGATCAGGATTGCACGTTATCCGTGTTTGTTAAGTACTTTCTTCAACCTAAACGGTATCTGCGGGCTTATCCACAGGATATCCACATTAACACTCTTGACCAAATTGTGACGATTGAAAACATTCAAAAAGTTATCCACAAACCAAAGATTTTTTGAAAAAATTTTCTGAAATTACGGGGAAAACCGAAGTTTCTGAAAAACACATCACAGAATCACCGCAGCATGGCTGCGATTTTCGGGCCCAAAACGGTCTTTGACTTGCACATCCAACGCTCTTGGCGCGATATACGAACAAGCCAAAAGGGGACGGTATGAAAATCGCCACGTTCAATATCAACGGCATCAAGGCCCGGATCGAAACTCTGACAAAATGGCTTGAAGAGGCGCAGCCGGATGTTGCCCTGCTGCAGGAAATCAAATCTGTCGACGAAGCGTTTCCACGAGAACACTTCGAAGATATGGGCTATCAGCTCGAAACGCACGGACAGAAATCGTTTAATGGCGTCGCGATCCTGTCAAAGCTTCCCCTTGAAGATGTGACGCGCGGGCTTCCCGGTGACGACAGCGATGAACAGGCCCGTTGGATCGAGGCGACTGTCATGGGCGACACACAGGCTGTCCGTTTGTGCGGCCTGTATCTACCCAACGGCAATCCGGCACCCGGCCCCAAATACGATTACAAACTGGCGTGGATGAAACGCCTGGAAGAGCGTGCCAAACAGCTTTTGGCAGACGAAACCCCTGCCCTAATGGCTGGCGATTATAACGTCATCCCCCAAGCCGAAGACGCGGCCAAGCCCGACAGCTGGCGCGACGACGCATTGTTCATGCCTGAAACGCGTGAAGCGTTCCGCCGAATCCTGAACCTTGGCTTTACCGAAGCATTCCGTGCCCGCACCCAAGGACCCGGTCACTATTCCTTTTGGGATTATCAGGCGGGCGCATGGCAGCGGAACAACGGCATCCGCATCGACCATTTCCTTTTGACGCCGTCCTGCGCTGATCTTTTGTCTGATTGTTATATCGACAAGGATGCCCGCGCGATGGACAAACCGTCTGATCACGTACCGGTTCTGGTCGAACTTGCCGCATGACACATCCCGAGCGACGGCTTGCGCCCTATCGTTAGCCGTCCTACATATTCTTAAACAAAATACGCGGAGCCACTAAATGCCGATGCATGCCCAAGAGATCGAAGATCTTCTGCGCGAATCCTTCCCCGATGCCAAAATCATTGTCGAAGGCAGCGATGGTGTTCACATGTCTGCCATGGTTGTAGACGAAAGCTTCCGTGGAAAGAACCGTGTCCAGCAGCAGCGCGCAGTCTTTGCTGCGCTGAAAGGCAAAATGGACGGGGCAAATGCCGAACTACACGCACTGGCCCTGACGACAAAAGCGCCAGACTAAAGGAACGGGTGTGGCGGATTTTCTGGCAAACACCTGGCCCATTCTAGGATCACTCGCTTTGGTCGGCTTGATCACATACGGCGCGCTGCGCCCCTATATGAAAACCGGCCCAAAGCGCACAGACCATACGGAGAAACACGATGACTGATGCAAAGTCTCGGATCGAAGAAACCATCAAGGGCAACGACGTTGTTCTTTACATGAAGGGCACGAAATCCATGCCCCAGTGCGGCTTTTCCAGCCGTGTTGCCGGTGTTCTGAACTACATGGGCGTTGATTTTGCCGATGTGAATGTTCTGGCTGACGAAGAAATCCGTCAGGGCATTAAGGATTTCTCGGATTGGCCGACGATCCCGCAGCTTTACGTCAAAGGCGAATTTGTCGGTGGTTGTGATATCATCACCGAAATGACGCTCTCTGGCGAACTGGACACGCTGTTTGATGAAAACGGTGTCAGCTTTGACAAAGAAGCCGCCGACAAGATCCGCGAAGCAAACGCCTGATCTGATCGAAATAAAAAAACGCCCGCGAAACAGCGGGCGTTCTTTTGTGACTAGCAGACTCTGCTAGCCCGCCTTTTCTTCCAGCTCGGTCGCCAGCGCTTCGGTCCGTGCGGCAATCTCTGCCATCGTCTCGGACACACCTGCAGGCAGTACGGGCACTTCGACACGTTCCGGATCGGGTGCCGGACGGTTTTCCAGATCGCCAATCATTTTTCGCGCCGTCGCCAATTCGGCCTCAGCCGCCTTAAGCTTGTCTTCCAGACCGCCGGTTTTATCCGCCAGCATCAGGCCCGCCATCAACAAAAGCCGCGATTCAGGCATACGGCCGATCTGGTCGACCAGAACCTGCGCTTCGCCATCCAGAATATGCGCGGCAGAATACAGGTACTGCTCTTCGCCTTCCTGACAGGCCACACTAAAGCTACGACCCCCAATCAAGATTTCGACTTCGGGCATCAGGCGCTCTCCTCTTGTGCGGCAGCGGCCAGCAATGGTTCCAATGTATCGATCAATGTCTGGGTTTCGGCGCGATCAGCACTCCGTGCAGCGCGCAGACCTTCCAGTTCGGCCAACATCGCGCGATTGATCAGATGCGGTTCGCTGACGTTTTTCTCAAGCGCTTCGCGAAGTTCGGCGTTGTTTGCCGTCAATTGATCGTTTGCATGGCGCAGACGCTGCAGCTCTGCGTCCAGATCACCGATAGATGCCTTGAAGCCCGCGACCTGAGCCTGAAGCTCGGACACCTGGCTTTCCTGACGGTCACGAATGGCCTTTACACGTTCTTCCAACTGTTCGTTGGCAAGACGTTCATCCGCAAGGTCCGACTTCAGCTTTTCGATGTCTTCGCTGCTATCATTCCCCGCAGGCGCGGTAACCGGCGAACTATCCCCGAAAGTTTCGACCTGATAAGCGATCCGGTCGAGCGCGGCGTTGATCCGCCGTTCAAACTCTTCGATTTCGGTCATGGGTCTGCTTTATGCCCTCACAAAAATTCATTTTCAGGGTGCTCTTACAACGATACGCAAGCGAATCATCAGACCCCTGTTACGACAAATTGTAACAAGCCGGATGCAAAAATGCGCCCCCTTATATGTCAAGCGCTTAAGGGGCATGCTTGATCTTCCCCCTAACGCTGGTATGAGCGGGTTTGAAAACCTTCGCGACAAAGGACGATCTCGTGGATATCGAAGCGCTCAAAGCCAAGAACCCCGAACACTGGAACAAAGCCGCGGCCATCCGTGCGCTGACACTGGATGCAGTGGCAGCGGCGAATTCCGGCCACTCGGGCATGCCCATCGGCATGGCAGACGTTGCAACAGTGCTGTTTGGAAAGCACCTGAAGTTCGACGCAGCCCGCCCCGACTGGCACGACCGTGACCGCTTTATCCTGTCTGCGGGCCACGGCTCGATGCTGATCTATTCGCTGCTATCTCCGACGCACGCCCCCGAGAGCACGCTCGATCAGGTCAAAAACTTCCGTCAGCTGGGCGCGAAAACAGCCGGCC
>CATNDK010000059.1 GCA_950096585.1 Thalassococcus halodurans
GGCGTATTGCTCGGAAAGGCGTGCAAACGGGGTCAGGATGTCTTCCCCCCGCTGACGCAGCGGCGGCACGGTGATGCGCAACGCGGCCAGCCGATAAAACAGATCGGGCCGCAGCGCGGATTCACAGGTTTGTCCTTCGTCCTGAAGGTTACAGATCGCCACGATCCGCGTTTCGGGCGGCGTACCCTGATCATTGATCACCGACAGTAAACGTGCCTGAGCCGCATCTGACAGACTTTCGATATCTTCCAGAACCAGCGTGCCCCCGCGCGCCTCTTCAATGGCGGGCAGACGGGTGTCTTCGGGTTCCATCGGGCCAAACAGCCGCTTCATCAGCGCGGCCTCGTCCATCGCGGCGCAAGGCAGCAGGACAAAGTTCTTGCCCGCGCGGCTACCAACCGCGTGCAGAGCATGGGCGATCAGCGTTTTGCCTGTGCCGGTTTCGCCGTCAATCAGAACGTGACCATCAGCGTGGCCAAGGTCCAGAATGTCTTCGCGCAGGCGTTCCATCTTGGGCGACTGTCCGATCAGCTTTTGCATGATCTGGGTGCCGTCCGACAGCTCGCGGCGCAGTTGCCGGTTATCCAGCGTCAGACGCCGCGCATTGGTCGCTTTCTGCGCAAGCTCGGACATCCGGTCGGGATTGAACGGTTTTTCAAGGAAATCATAGGCACCGACCCGCATCGCCTCGACCGCCATGGGAACGTCACCGTGGCCTGTGATCATGATCACAGGCAGGCTGGAATCCGCGCCCATCAGTTTTTTCAGGAACTGGATACCATCCATCCCCGGCATGCGGATGTCGGAAATCACGATCCCCGGATAATCGGGGCCAAGCGTGCCAAGCGCCTCTTCTGCGCTGGCAAAGGTTTCGGTGTCATATCCGGACAGGGCCAGCCACTGGCTGATCGACTGCCGCATATCCTTTTCGTCATCGACGATTGCGATTTTCATTGCTTTTACCATCGCGCACTACTCCGCCGCTGTGGTTTCTTCTTCTTTGAGCGCAGGCAGCTGCATTTCGAAAACAGCGCCCCCACCTTCTGCGTTTCGGGCCATCAGGCGGCCACCAAGATCGGTGACGATGCCCGAGGAAATTGCCAGTCCAAGCCCCGTGCCCTCGCCCGGTTGCTTGGTGGTGTAAAAGGGTTCGAACAGTGCATCGAGATCGTCGATGCCATGCCCGTTGTCGCGCACGCTAAGGGTCACCGTGTCGCCTTCGGCCAGCAAAATCTCGATCTCGGGCGAACGCACGGTTTTGGTCGCGTCCAGCGCGTTGCGCAGCATGTTGATCAGAACCTGTTCGATGCGCATCCGGTCGCCCATCACACGCACGGGGTGGTCCGGCATATTGCGGCTGATACGCACATGACGCGCTTTCAACTGCGGCTCCATCATACTCAGCGCCGAGGCCACCGCTTCGCTCATGTCCACCGGCGACAGGCTCGTCTGACCTTTGCGGGCATAGGACTTCAGCTGCTTGGTGATCGCGCCCATACGTTCGATCAGATCATCGATGCGGTGGAAGGCTGTCAGCGCCTCGTCTGGACGGTTACGGCGCAACAACAGACGCGCACCCGCAAGATAGGTTTTCATCGCCGCCAGTGGCTGGGTCAATTCGTGACTGACCGCTGCCGACATTTCGCCCAAGGCCGCCAGTTTCGAACTTTGCTCAAGGGTCTGTTCGGCCACGGCCAATGTTTCCTGCACACGCTCACGTTCCGCAATCTCGCGACGCAAACGCGCGTTCAGGGCGCGTAGTTCCGCGGACTCACGCTGGAACAATGCCATACGCAGCGCCGTTTTTCGGGACAGCGCGTAAAACGCCAAAGCCGCCAACAGCGCGAAAGCCATGATTTCCAAGGCCAGCACCGCATTCACGCGTTCGCGCACACTGGCATAGGTGGTGAAGTTTATCATCGACCAGCCACGGAACGGGATGCGGCCATCGACGCGCATTACCGCCTCGCCCATCACGTAGGCGTCGGCAGACAGGGTCGTCCAATCAGTGGTGGCCTGAATGGCGCGTTCGATGGCGCTGCCTGCCGGGTTTTGTTGCAACGCTTCTTCCACGCTTTTACCCCGCCAGCGCGGCTCTGTCGCAAGAATGATCCGGCCTTCGGAATTGGTCACCATAACCGCATCCGAGACACCCGCACATGCTCCTTCGAACTTGGCCAGATCACCCTCGACCACAATACCACCGATGATGGCGCCTTGGTCTTCGATCCGGCGGGAATAGCTAAAGCCGAAGCCGCCGAACTCGCGCTCGAGCGACGTAAAGACAGTCGCGTTCGAGCGGATCGCTTCTACAAAATATGCAGCATTGCGATGATTTTCGCCCAGCTTATTCCGGTCGGTCGCGGCAACGGTGCGCCCGTCTTTATCCAAGAGCATCAAGGACGCCGCGCCGATTTCATCCACGTACGAGATCAGACGCTGAGAGCTTTGCGAATAATCGTTGCTGGTCAACGCCCCGATCAAGGACGGGTCACGCGCCAGAAGCTGGGGCACAATGGCATTGCGGCGCAGTTCCGACAGCAGGTTGCCGCTATAAAGCGCCAGTCGCAGTTCCGCGCGGTTCTGGGTTGTCTCGGTAAAGCGATCTGTCAGCAGGCGGTTTGTCACCCAAACCGTGCCCACAGCGATCAGGAACAGAAAAGCCAAAGCCACGCGCACACGCCAGCTTAGCGGGCCTGTGCGTTTGGAGCTGTTCTGATCAGAGTGTGCGTCGCTCATTCACACAAGATACGCATGGGCGAGCGACGTCTCAAGTCACGCGCTGGCCAGCGTTTCGGTCAGTTGGGCGAAAACACGCTGACCGTCGGCGTTTCCATGCTCAGATTCTGCGGCCCGCTCGGGGTGCGGCATCATACCAAGAACGCGGCGGTTGGCAGACAGGATTCCGGCGATGTCGGCGACAGACCCATTGGGGTTTTCGCGGTATGTGAACGCCACACGATCCTCGCCCTTCAGCATCGCCAGCGTTTCATCGTCGGCGATATAGTTGCCGTCATGGTGCGCGATCGGGATGTTGATTTGTTCGCCTATTTCATAGGATTGGGTGAACACGCTATCGGTTGTTTCGACCTGCAGCGGAACCGTGCGGCAGATGTATTTCAGACCCGCATTGCGCAGCAAAGCACCCGGCAAAAGACCCGTTTCCGTCAGAACCTGAAAGCCGTTGCAGACGCCAAAGACAAAGCCGCCGCGGTCTGCGTGGGCCTTGACCTCGTTGCAGATGGGCGAATTAGCCGCGATGGCGCCACAGCGCAGGTAGTCGCCAAAGGAAAAACCACCCGGAATGCCGACGATATCGACACCTGCCGGCAGCGCGGTGTCCTTGTGCCAGACCATTTCCACATCCAGCCCTGCATTGCGGAACGCAACAGCCAGATCACGGTCGCAGTTCGACCCCGGAAAGACGACAACAGCTGCTTTCATGGCACCGGCTCCTTCGGCGTTAGACGTCTTAGACGAATTCGATCTGGTAAGTTTCGATGACGGTGTTCGCCAGAAGCTTTTCACACATCTCTTTGACGGTGTCTTCTGTCGCGTCGTCGGCCAGATCCAGTTCGATCACTTTGCCCTGACGCACGCCGGACACGCCGCCGAAACCAAGACCACCAAGGGCGTGGCGCACAGCTTCGCCCTGCGGATCAAGAACCCCGTCTTTCAGCATGACATGGACACGTGCTTTCATCTGTATTCTCCGGTCGGTCGGGCCGAGGCCCGTGGTCGTAGTAGATTAGTTAATCAGCGTCGGCTTGGTGATCGGCTGCGAATTCTTGGGCATCACGCCAAGACGACGTGCAACTTCTGCATAAGCGTCTGTCAGGTTACCCAGATCACGGCGGAACACGTCTTTGTCCAGCTTCTGGCCTGTTTCCAGATCCCAGAGGCGGCAGCTGTCGGGGCTGATTTCGTCGGCAACAACAAGACGCTGGAAATCGCCGTCATAGACGCGGCCGATTTCGATTTTGAAATCCACCAGACGGATACCAACAGCCATCATCACGCCCGACATGAAGTCGTTGACGCGCAGCGCAAGGCTCAGGATGTCTTCCATGTCCTGCTGGCTTGCCCAGCCGAAGGCCGCGATGTGTTCTTCGGTGACCAGCGGATCGCCCAGCTTGTCGTCTTTGTAGCAGTACTCGACAATCGGACGCGGCAACGGTGTGCCTTCGTCGATGCCAAGACGCTTGGACAGCGAACCGGCGGCAAAGTTGCGCACGATGATTTCGAGCGGAATGATCTCGCACGAACGGACAAGCTGTTCACGCATATTCAGGCGCTTAAGGAAGTGGGTCGGCACGCCGATGTTGTTCAGGCCGGTCATGAAGAATTCGGACAGGCGGTTGTTCAACACGCCCTTCCCTTCGATCACGTCCTTTTTCTCGGCGTTAAAGGCGGTCGCGTCATCCTTGAAGTACTGCACAATCGTGCCCGGTTCCGGACCTTCGTACAGAATTTTTGCTTTGCCTTCGTAGATCTTTTTACGGCGAGCCATGGGCGCGGGCCTTTCATATAGAACAGAGCGGGCTGAGTCCGTCTTTGGCGCCCTCTTAGTGCAACCCTGACCTTGCCGCAAGCGCACTAACCGGACAGATCGTACAAAGCTTGGCGGATTCATTGCAAAACGCCTTCATCATCATCTTGAAGATTATGAATTTGCTTCACCGAAGGCATCGTGACAAAGAGGCGCTGCATGCAAAGTTAACCCTCCGGAGAAGACAATGACAAACGCGCTTGCCGAGTTGCTGGCCGAAAGAGACTGGCTGATGGCGGATGGTGCTACGGGCACCAACCTGTTCAACATGGGCCTGACATCGGGCGACGCCCCCGAGTTCTGGAACGTGGATCACCCCGATCGCATCGAAAAACTGTATCAATTCGCGATTGATGCGGGCAGCGATATCTTTCTGACGAACTCCTTTGGTGGCAACGCATCGCGTTTGAAACTGCACAATGGTCAGGACCGCGTGCGCGAGCTGAACAAAGCCGCCGCTGAACTGGGTCGTAACCTTGCTGACAAAGCGGGCCGCAAGATCGTTGTTGCCGGTTCCGTTGGCCCGACAGGCGATATCATGTTGCCGGTTGGCACCCTTTCCCACGAAGACGCGGTCGAGATGTTCCACGAGCAGGCCGAAGGTCTGAAAGAAGGCGGCGCTGATGTGCTGTGGCTGGAAACCATTTCCGCGCCCGAAGAATTCCGCGCCGCTGCCGAGGCGTTCAAACTGGCGGACATGCCGTGGTGTGGCACCATGAGCTTTGATACCGCAGGCCGTACAATGATGGGTCTGACATCGGCAGGCATGGTCGAACTGGCACAAAGCATCGAAAACCGTCCGCTGGCATTCGGCGCGAACTGCGGCACCGGCGCGTCCGACCTGTTGCGCTCTGTCATGGGCTTTTCCGCGCAGGCGCCTGAACTTCCCATCATTGCCAAGGGCAACGCAGGCATCCCCAAATATGTCGAAGGCCACATCCACTATGACGGTACGCCGGAACTGATGGGCGAATACGCCGTCATGGCGCGTGATGCTGGCGCGACCATCATTGGCGGATGCTGTGGCACCATGCCGGAACACCTGCGCGCGATGCGCGAGGCGCTGGAAAACACGCCCCGTGGTGACCGCCCGACACTGGAAGAAATCGCGACCAAGATCGGTCCGTTTTCGTCCGATAACGACGGCACCGAAGATGACGGTGGCGCACCGAAGCGCGAACGCAACCGTCGCCGTCGCGGCTAAGGCCCACTGGAATGAACGTCACCGCATCAGAACAAAGACAACTGATCCCCTGCCCTTGTCGGCGGGCGGAACAGGCCTTTTCGCAGCGGTGGCGTTTTGACAGCCAGACCAAGGCGCTTGGTCGCAAGGGCGAACCGCTGGGCGATCAGATCGGCATAGCTGCCTTCCCCGCGCATGCGTTTGCCCCAGGCGGCCTCGTAGTCCTTGCCCCCGTGCATGTCGCGCAACAGCCCCATCACGCGGGTCGCGCGGTTGAGGTAATGGGTATCCAGCCAGTCCTGCCACAAAGGCGACACCTCAAGCGGAAGGCGCAGCATGATGTAGCTGGCGGCGTCCGCTCCGGCGTCTTTGGCGGCCTCCAGAATGGCCTCAAGCTCGGGGTCGGTCAGCGCGGGCACAACGGGCGACGCCATGACGCGCACGGGGATACCGGCGCTTGTCAAACGCCGGATGGTTTCCAGACGACGTTTGGGCGCAGGGGCGCGCGGCTCCATCTTTCGGGACAGGCGTGGATCCAGCGTCGTGACAGAAATACCAACGCGAACAAGCCCTTCTGCCGCCATCTTCGACAAGATATCAATGTCGCGCTCAATCAACGTGCCCTTGGTCACAATACCTACGGGATGATTGAAAGCCTGCAAAATCTTCAGGACGTCGCGGGTAATTTGCCGGTCTTTTTCGACAGGCTGGTAGGGATCGGTATTCGTGCCCATGGCCATCGTGGCGACGCTGTATTTGCGCGCCCGCAACTCACGCTCCAACACCTGCGCGATCCCCGGTCGGGCAATCAGACGCGTTTCGAAGTCCAGCCCCGGCGACAGGCCCAGATAGGCGTGCGTCGGACGGGCAAAGCAGTAGATGCATCCGTGTTCGCAACCGCGATAGACGTTGATGCTTCGATCAAAGGGCAAATCAGGCGACCGCACGTAGTTGATCGCCGTGCGCGGAACCTCGTCCGAAACAGTCGTCCGTTCGACAGAAACGTCTTCGGAAATTTCCCAGCCATCGCTGAAATCAGCCCGCGTAAACCGCTCGAACCGGCCGCTGTCACGGCTGGTCGCGGCCCTGCCCTTAAGGGCTTTGGTTGCAATGCTGTTCTGATGTCGCGCCATTGCGACAAACTAGAACAAAAATGGAACATCCGCAATCACAACCGGTTGCGGAACTGTGGCCTAGAATACGCTTGGTCGCAGTCCGCATCGCAAATGTCGCAAAAAGCCCAGTTCTTTTTACAAAATAGCCACATAGCTGCTTATCAGGCATAAGCGCTGAACCTTTCTGAAAGGACCCAACCCATGTCGGAAGAAGAAGACGAACTGATCCTGTCCGAACTCGACGATGAAGAACTTGTCCCCCAGATGATGGACGACCTGTACGACGGTCTGCGGGACGAGGTTTGCGAAGGTGTGAACATCCTGCTGGAACGCGGATGGGCCCCCTATCGCGTTCTGACCGAAGCTCTCGTCGGCGGCATGACCATCGTTGGTCGTGACTTCCGCGACGGCATCCTGTTCGTTCCCGAAGTTCTGCTGGCTGCGAACGCGATGAAGGGCGGCATGGCCATCCTGAAACCGCTTCTGGCCGAAACCGGTGCAGAAACGGTGGGCCGGATGGTGATCGGCACGGTCAAAGGCGACATCCACGACATCGGTCAGAACCTTGTGACCATGATGATGGAAGGCGCAGGCTTTGAAGTCATGAACATCGGCATCAACAACCCCGTCGAAAACTTTATTGACGCGGCCAAAGAATTTGACGCCGATATCCTTGGTATGTCCGCCCTGCTGACAACCACCATGCCCTACATGAAAACCGTCATCGACGAGATGAAGGAACAGGGCATCCGTGACGACTATATCGTTCTGGTCGGTGGCGCACCGCTGAACGAAGAATTTGGCAAGGCCATTGGCGCAGACGCCTACTGCCGTGACGCAGCTGTTGCTGTTGAAAAAGCCAAGGAAATGGTCGCACGCCGTCATAATCAGCGGGCCTCCGGTTAATCTTTGCCAAAAGCAGCCGATAGTATGGGTAAGAGCGCGAAAGTCCTTTTCTTTCGCGTTCGAACGCCCATATTAAGGCTGTAAGGGAGAGTCGGATGCCTGTCACATCTTTCACACTGTTGATCTTCAGCGTTCTCTGTGCCGCCGCGATTACGGTCTGGGCGTTCAATTCGTTGGGTGCATTCACGGTCCTTCCCGTACTGCTGGTCCTAGGCCTTCTGGCCCGCTGGGGACTGGGCCACGTCCCTCATGACGACACACGTCCCTGACGATTCCACACTTCGTGACAACGGATTTTCCGCGCAACAGGCGGGGTCTGTCCTGTTGATTGCCTGCGGCGCTTTGGCCCGCGAAATCCTTGATGTAAAAGAAAAAAACGGCTGGGATCATCTGGATCTGACCTGCCTGCCTGCCATTCTTCACAACTCACCAGATCAGATTGTGCCAGCGGTGAAGGCTGCGGTCGAAAAGCACCGTTCTTCATATGACCGGATCTATGTGGTCTACGCCGACTGCGGCACCGGTGGTCTGTTGCAAGCGGCCTGTGACGACCTCGGCGTCGAAATGGTGGCTGGCCCCCATTGCTACAGCTTTTTCGAAGGCAACGATGCCTTTGCCGCGCGGGACGAATTCACCGCCTTCTATCTGACCGATTTTCTGGTGCGGCAATTCGATGCCTTTGTTTGGGAGCCGCTGGGCCTGGATCGCCATCCCGAACTGCGGGACATGTATTTCGCCCATTACACCAAGCTGGTCTATCAGGCGCAGATCGACGATCCGGCGCTGACCGCCAAGGCGCAGGACTGTGCCGCGCGGCTCGGGCTGGATTTTGAACGCAGATTCACCGGATACGGCGATCTGGAACGGACAATGGCGGATTGGGCTTAAAGCCCGCGTTCGCTCAGCACCTTGGTGACAGGAACCAAGGCCACCTGCCCCGCGCGGTCCTGTAGCCCCCAAAGCAAGAGCGCCGAAATAGTATCTGCCTGCAGGCGCCCCATCATGATCACCCCGCCTTCCTGACGTGCTTTGAACGCCGCCTGATCAAGGAACCGACGCTGAACGCGCGGGTCCTGACCGTCACCGTCAAAGTCTCGGAAAACCGAATTGGACGGCACGCCAAGACGTTCAGCCAAGGCTTGCGCCGTGTTCAAACCGTTCGGTTGCAATACCAAGCCATGCCCCGACGCGCGCAAATACTCTGCCACCTGATCGGACACAGCGCGCGACGTCTGAAGGCCACCATTCGGCGCTTCCATCACGCCGATGACCTCGGGCAGCGTGACAAGGTTGGCTTCTAGCGTCACTTCGACATCCTGCGGTGTGGCCCCTTCGGGCGCGGACACCAGCGCCATGACTTCAAAGCCTTTCTCGCGGTAGGCCACCATGCGTTCTTTGGCGTCGGGCGCTGCCGGATCGATTGCAAATGTCACAGGAAAGGGAAATGAATCCAACGCATTGGGTCCAAGAGGCCCCTGCCCGTCATCAATTAACAAGATCGCCATGCGCGGCAGGGTTTCGTCAATTTCCACCTCGGCGGCAAACATTTCGACCGGGACTGCGGCAGGCGCCGCAACCGCTGCATCAGCGGTTTGACCAACGGTTGGCAGGCGGCTTGACCGCGCGCTATCTGTACGATCCAAAAGCGAACCCGCCGGTTTCCCGATCACCGGACCAGATGGATCAAGCGGCGCGATGGCAGCGATCTCGGGTTCTTCTGCAGGCGCTGCAGGCGGTTCTGTATCAATAGTGGGTGCGTCGGCTGTCGCGTCAGGTGCTGGCAGCTCGGCCGTTTCGTTGGGCGCAGGCGCCGCTTCTGTTTCAGGGGCCACAATGTCCGCCGAACCGGCCTCTGGCGCATCCGCCATTTCCGGCGATGTTGCGTCGGTTGCAGGCACGTTTTCCGGCTCGGCAACAGGCTCTGGCGCGACGTCAGCGGTGGCTGCATCGGGTGCCGTGGGTGTCTGTGGTACTGTGGGCGCCTCGGATGGCGCAGGCCCGACATTAGCAATTTCCGTTTCCGACGCGACACCCTGATCAACATCTTGCTGGACGTCGGGCTCGGCCACGTCAGGCGTCGCAATCGGAGCCGCATCAGGCTGCGGCGCATTCAGCGAAGGATCGACGACGGCCACTTCGGGCATATCGGTTTCCGCAGCATGCACTGTCGCATCGGCATCAGGTTCCGCGACCGGCACAGCGGGCGCTTCGGTTTCCTGCATCATATCCTGAGGCGGCGTCGCGTTCGGTTCGCCCAGCACCAAGGAAAGCCCCACCGCGCCAGCGACCGATGTCACCAAGCCCGCTCCAATACCTGTTAGGAAACTCCTTGCCATGGAATTCGCCCCTTTACCTGCTCAAATACCCTCGCCCGCGATTTAGACTTCGCAGATCGCATGGATTAGGCCCCGTGCCCTTGACGCGAACCTGTACCTCGCATCATGTATACAGCGACCAAGGCGGGTGCCGCCAGCCCCGTTGATAGAAATCCGGAAAGACAAACACGTTATGCTGCTTCTTATCGATAATTACGACAGCTTTACCTACAATCTGGTTCATTATCTGGGCGAACTGGGCACCGAAGTTGTCGTGAAACGCAACGACGCGATCAATGTTCAAGAAGCCATGGCCATGAACCCTGCGGGTATTCTGCTGTCGCCCGGTCCGTGCGATCCCGATCAGGCAGGTATTTGCCTTGCTCTGACAAAGGCTGCTGCCGAAACCGAAACGCCGTTGATGGGCGTTTGCCTTGGTCATCAGACCATCGGTCAGGCCTTTGGCGGCAAAGTCGTGCAGCATAGCGAAATCGTGCACGGCAAAATGGGCATCATGCATCACACCGGCAAAGGTGTGTTCAAAGGCCTGCCCAGCCCGTTTGAAGCCACGCGCTACCATTCGCTGGTCGTAGAACGTGAATCGCTGCCCGATTGCCTTGAGATCACAGCCGAACTCGAAGACGGTACCATCATGGGCCTGTCGCACAAGACACTGCCTATCCACGGTGTTCAGTTCCACCCTGAATCAATCGCATCCGAGCACGGTCATAAGCTGCTGCAAAACTTCACCGATCTGATGAAGGTGCCGGCATGAGCGACGCAATCAAACCGCTGATCTTTGCCGCCTCTGAAGGCCCGCTTAGCCGGTCGCAAGCCAATCAGGCGTTCGAAATCCTGTTCGAAGGCGAAGCCACGCCTGCCCAAGTTGGCGGTCTATTGATGGCGATGCGCGCACGCGGTGAATCCGTATCCGAATATGCCGCCGCCGCCGCAACAATGCGCGCCAAATGCGTGCCCGTCAAAGCCCCCGCAAACGCGATGGATATCGTGGGCACCGGCGGCGACGGTCTTGGCACATTGAACATCTCGACCGCGACTGCATTCGTTGTGGCTGGCGCTGGCGTTCCTGTCGCCAAGCACGGCAACCGCAACCTGTCGTCCAAGTCCGGCTCCGCCGACGCCTTGGGCGAACTGGGAATCGACGTTATGGTTGGTGCCGAAATCGTGGAACGCGCCATCGCCGAGGCTGGCATCGGGTTCATGATGGCGCCCATGCACCATCCGGCAATGAAACATGTGATGCCGGTTCGCCAGGAACTGGGCTGCAAGACGATCTTCAACATCCTCGGTCCGCTGACCAACCCTGCTGGCGTCAAACGTCAGTTGACCGGTGCCTTTGCGCTGGATCTGATCCACCCGATGGCAGAAACGCTGCAGGCGCTGGGGTCCGAGAAAGCATGGCTGGTTCACGGCAGCGACGGCATGGACGAGGTGTCGATCACCGGCACGACGTCCGTCGCCGCATTGGAAGGCGGCGAAATCCACAGCCGCGAAATCCACCCCGAAGACGCAGGTCTGCCGGTGCACCACATGCGCGACATTCTAGGTGGCACGCCCGAGGAAAACGGCAAAGCCCTGCGCGCGCTTCTGGAAGGTGAAACAGGGGCCTATCGTGATGCGGTTCTGTTCAACTCTGCGGCGGCCTTGGTCGTGGCAGATGTGGCCGCAGATCTGAAAGCAGGCGTGGAAGTCGCTGCAGAAAGCATCGCCAGCGGCAAAGCGCTGAACGCGGCGGAAACATTGGCGCGACTGACGCAGGCGTGATGACAGACCTACCCAAAGGGCGGGATCCCCTGCCCTTTTTCACC
>CATNDK010000060.1 GCA_950096585.1 Thalassococcus halodurans
GGCCGAGATCATGCGCGTCAGGGCCAGCGTCCAAGCGTAATGCTCCATGTTCTTGGAGTTGATGAACACCTCGAACGGGCGGCGACGACCGCCGACGACGACGTCGTTGATGGTCAGGTAGATCGCATGTTCGCTATCGGGCCATTTCAGCTTGTAGGTCGCGCCCTCAAGGCTTTGCGGACGGTCCAGCGGTTCGGACATGTAGACGACTTCGGCGCCACTTTCCTCGGTCTCGACCAGCACCGGCTTTTCGCTGGATTTGGGTTCACTTTCGCTGACCGACAGGACCGATCCTGTGACGTCGTTCGGACGATAGGTGGTGCAGCCTTTACAGCCTGTCTCGAACGCCTCCATGTAGACGTCCTTGAAGGCCTCGAACGAGATATCTTCGGGGCAGTTGATGGTTTTGGAAATCGACGAGTCGACCCATTTCTGCGCGGCGGCCTGCATGCGCACGTGATCCAGCGGGGCCAGCGTTTGGGCGTTCACGAAGTAATCCGGCAGATCACGATCCCCGAATTTTTCGCGCCACAGGCTGACAGCGTAATCCACGACCTCTTCTTCGGTGCGCGAGCCGTCTTTTTGCAGAACCTTGCGGGTGTAGGCATAGGCGAACACCGGTTCGATCCCCGAGGACACGTTGCCTGCATAAAGCGAGATCGTGCCCGTCGGCGCGATCGAAGTCAGCAGCGCGTTGCGGATGCCGTGTTCGCGGATCGCGTCGCGCACGTCGTCTTCCATGTTCATCATGTTGCCGGACGCCAGATACTTATCCGCGTCAAACAGCGGGAAGGCACCCTTTTCCTTGGCCAGTTCGACCGACGCCAGATAGGACGCGCGGGCGATTTGCTTCAGCCATGCCTCGGTCTGCGCCGCTGCGGTCTCGGACCCATAGCGCAGGCCCAACATCAGCAGCGCATCCGCCAGACCCGTGACACCCAGACCGATGCGGCGTTTGTTGCGCGCCTCTTCTGCCTGTGCCTCAAGCGGGAAGCGAGACGCATCAACCACATTGTCCATCATGCGCACGGCGGTGGCGACCAGTTCGTTCAGCGCCTCTTCATCCATTTGCGCGCCATCTTCGAACGGGTTCGACACCAGACGGGCAAGGTTGATCGAACCCAGCAGACAGGCGCCGTAAGGCGGCAGGGGCTGTTCGCCACAGGGGTTGGTCGCGGCGATGGTTTCACAATAGCTCAGGTTGTTTGCATTGTTGATCCGGTCGATGAAAATCACGCCCGGTTCGGCAAAGTCATAGGTCGACTGCATGATCTGGTTCCACAGATCGACCGCTTGCACGGTTTTGTAGACGACACCGTCGAATTGCAGGTCCCATGACTTGTCCGCCTTGACCGCTTCCATGAACGCGTCGGTCACCAGAACCGACAGGTTGAACATGCGCAAACGGGCCGAGTCGGATTTGGCCGTGATAAAGTTTTCAATGTCCGGATGGTCGCACCGCATCGTCGCCATCATCGCGCCGCGACGGGAACCCGCGGACATGATCGTGCGGCACATCGCATCCCACACGTCCATGAAGGACAGCGGGCCGGATGCGTCCGCCGCCACGCCCGCAACCGGTGCGCCCTTGGGCCGGATGGTCGAGAAATCATAGCCGATTCCACCGCCCTGCTGCATGGTCAGCGCCGCTTCTTTCAGCATGTCAAAGATGCCGCCCATGCTGTCGGGAACGGTGCCCATAACAAAGCAGTTGAACAGCGTCACAGTGCGGTCTGTGCCCGCACCTGCAGTGATCCGGCCAGCGGGCAGGTATTTGAAATCTTCCAACGCGTTGAAAAACTTGCCTTCCCAATGCTTGGGGTCTTTTTCGACGCTGGCCAGTGACCGCGCGATGCGGCGCCATGTGTCTTCAACGGTGGTGTCAATCACTTTGCCGTCGCCATCTTTCAGACGGTATTTCATATCCCAAATCTGCTCGGCAATCGGGGCGGCAAAGCGTGTCATCGCATATATCCTGTGTCATCGGCTGGAAGGACCCACAAATTAGGCGACTGGCCCGCGTGGGTCAATGATGCTGGTGGCCAAATGTTAATGAATTCTTGCGACCCATCTTGCCGCTGCCATCAGGTGGCTTATTGTTGGGGTATGCCCAAGTCTGCCCTGACCCATCTGATCAAACTAAGCGCCGGTTCCGAAAGCGTGGATACGCTGGCCGGATGGCAGGCATCATCCGCGGCAAAAGGCGCTGACGGCCTGCCCCGCCACGTCACCCGTATGTGGCCCAAGCGCGAAGCCGAGATCATCGACGGCGGGTCGATCTATTGGGTGATCAAGGGGCTGATCCAGTGCCGCCAGCGCGTTCTGCGGCTGGACGAGGTCACCGGTTCGGACGGCATCCGCCGCTGTGCCATTGTGCTGGATCCTGATCTGATCCGCGTGAATCCCGCGCCGCGCCGTCCGTTCCAAGGCTGGCGCTATCTGGCCCCCGCCGATGCGCCGCCTGATATGACCCAGACACGCCAGAACGAAGACACCCTGCCCCCCGAACTGGCAGGTGCCCTGGCCGATATCGGCGTTCTATGAATTCCTGCACAGTGGCTTTGCATTTTCGAACGGGCCCGTGGTCTGGTAATCCCTGTCCAAAAGCATAGTCTTTGTCCAAACCATCAATTCCAAGGACACTGCCATGACCTACACTCCCCCCGAAGTCTGGACGTGGGAAGCCGAAAGCGGCGGCACCTTCGCATCGATCAACCGCCCCATCGCCGGAGCCACACACGACAAAGAGCTGCCCGTCGGCAAACATCCCTTCCAGTTGTATTCCATGGGCACGCCGAACGGCGTCAAAGTCACTGTTCTGTTCGAAGAGCTTCTGGCAGCTGGGCACACAGACGCCGAATACGACGCATGGCTGATCCGCATCGGTGACGGTGACCAGTTCGGTTCGGGCTTTGTGGATGTGAACCCGAACTCGAAAATCCCCGCATTGATGGACCGCTCGGGCGATGAGCCGATCCGGATCTTTGAATCCGGTGCGATCCTTCTGCATCTGGCCGAAAAATTCGACGCCTTTCTTGGCCCCAAAGACAAGCGTGCCGAAATGCTGTCTTGGCTGTTCTGGCAGATGGGCTCGGCCCCCTATCTGGGTGGCGGCTTTGGCCACTTCTACGCCTACGCGCCCGAGAAATTCGAATACCCGATCAACCGTTTCTCGATGGAGGCCAAGCGCCAGTTGGACGTGCTGGACCGCAACCTTGCCGACCGCCAGTTCATGATCGGCGACGACTATACCATCGCCGACATGGCGATCTGGGCTTGGTACGGCAACCTTGCCCTGGGCCGCGCCTATGACGCGGGCAAGTTCTTGGACGTAGAAAGCTACAAGAACGTACAGCGTTGGGCGAAAGAGCTTGATGCACGCGAACCGGTGAAACGGGGCCGTATGGTCAACCGTACCTCGGGCGAGCCGCACGAACAGCTGCTGAACCGCCACGATGCGTCTGATTTCGACACAAAGACCCAAGACAAAATCGGCTAGTCATACCGATCACGGCCAAACAAAAAGGCGCTGGAAACCCCAGCGCCTTTCTTTGTTTAAACCGGCAGGGTCGCTTACTTCAGCGCGCCCATGACCGCCGCAACCGCGTCGCCACCGTCTTTGGTGGTCACGCCGTCCAGCCAGCCTTCGACAACCGCAGGGTTCGCCGCCAGCCATGTCTTGGCCGCGTCTTCTGCGTCTTCACCGTCATTCAGGATCGCGCCCATGATCTCGTTCTCCATCTCGAGGCTGAAGACAAGGTTATCCAGCAGCGCGCCGACGTTCGGGCATTCAGCCGCATAACCGGCACGAACGTTGGTGTGCACGGTCGCGCCACCAAGGTTCGGGCCAAAGTAATCGTCGCCACCTGTCAGATATGTCAGGTCATAGTTGGCGTTCATCGGATGGGGTTCCCATGCAAGGAACACGATCGGCTCATCACGGTCCACCGCGCGACCAACCTGTGCCAGCATCCCCTGCTCCGAGCTTTCGCGCACGTCAAAGCCGTCCAGACCAAATGCGTTCGCCTCGATCATATCAAGGATCAGACGGTTGCCGTCGTTGCCCGGCTCGATGCCATAGATGTAGCCATCCAGCGCATCTTTCTGCGCGGCGATGTCAGCGAAATCCTTGATGCCAAGCGCGGCACCCGACGCGTTTGTCGCCAGCGTGTATTTCGCGCCTTCAAGGTTGGTTTTGATCGACTCGACAGTGCCCGCGTCCAGATAGGGGCGGATGTCCGCCTCCATCGTGGGCATCCAGTTTCCAAGGAAGATGTCGATGTCTCCATTGGCCAGCGATGTGTAGGTCACCGGCACCGACAGCACCTTGGTTTCGGTGTCATACCCCAACGCGTCCAGCACAACCGAGGTCGCCGCCGTGGTCGCGGTGATGTCGGTCCAGCCAACATCGGAAAAAGTCACGCTGTCGCAAGCCGCGCTTGCCATACCAGCGGATGCGCTTAGCGCGATCAGGGCAGTAAGGGTACGTTTCATGGTCATCTCCCGTTGCGTATTCTTGTGATCATGGCCGCCATCGTGGCGTTTTTGACTCGCGAGTCAACCAAGATTGACTCATGAGTCAATTCTGGCCGATCTTCGCTTGGTCCGGATCATTGTCTGTCTTGTAACAGCCTTTCACGCGGACAAAACACAAAAGACAGTGACAGCCGACTTTTGAACAGTGGGCGAAGAGCCGCCTTTCCACGACCCTATCAGCATCAGGAAAGGAAGTTGTTATGAGTCATCTCGTAAAATCCGGTGCGATCGTCTTGGGCCTTCTGGCCAGCCCCGCCTCAGCTCAGGATTGGGGCGGTCTATACGGCGGCCTCACCCTGTCCATGTCGAACGTGACGGCCGATCACAGCTTTAGCAACGGCGCGCCAAGCGACACCGTCACTCTGACAGACGGCTGGCCGGGGCTGTTTCTGGGCTACAATATCCAGCGCGGAAATCTGGTTTTCGGGGCCGAACTTGAATACCAGAGCGCCTCTGGATCGGGTTCCTACGAAAACTATTCAAACATCACGTCCGCTGGGGAAACCCGCCTGAAGGAACAAACGTCACTGCGCGCGATAATGGGGTATTCCGGCAGAATTGGCCGTGCGGATACGCTGTTTTACGGCGCCCTCGGCGCAACCCGCGGCAGCTTTGAATTCCGCGGGGGGCCTGCTTCACTTGGTGGTGGCGAACTGGTTCTGATCGAAGAAATGGCCCTGCTCCATGACCGCACGGGGTTTCCGGAAAACGGCTATGACCAGACGCTGAACGGAATAAGCTTTGGTTTGGGCATCGACACACGGCTAAGTGACGCAATGGCGCTGCGTGCCGAATACCGTCAGACCGATTTCGGGGAATCCGACGGAAGTTTAGCCCCGATGTTCTCGGGCGTCTCCATGCCGGTCAAAGTGCGCCAGAGCCAGTTCACACTGGGTCTGCGGATGGATTTCTGAGCCCTCTCATCAAGCTCTACAAACCGTGCTGGTCAGCTATGCGGAGTTTGCTGACACTCGTTGCAAAACCTAACTAGGGTAGTTGGTCCTTGTCGCGGCCCAACGTTTCATTCAGTTTTGCTCCGATTGATCCCGAGGAGCTTGTGGTTTGGCATGTTGAATCTCTTAGACCGGATTCTATTGGTTCGAAACGCAATAGTGAAAACAGTCTCTGTCTCTAAGACCTTGAAGGTCTTTCACGCAGATTCAAAAGAGGCTCCAGTCATTCTGAAGTTTTCTTATGCTGGCAACGTGCAATATCACAAACTTTCCGAGCAGGAAGTCCGCGCGCTGATCCTTGAGCTTCGCAATGCTATCGATTGCGGCCCAGACTCTGGAGCGATTTGATTATACGATCTGGGCTCAAAGCGGAGCTACACGATGTGCACTCATGCCCGTCCCCAAAGTTAAAAGCAGGCCAACCGGCCTGCTTTCCTCAAACGCCCAGAGTGTTGCAGAGCGTTTGCATGATCTCGCGGTTTTCGTCGCTTTTGTCCGACAGGCGGCTGCGGAACAGCGTGGCCTGTGATTTCAGAACCGGCGGCTCATCCAGAATTTTCAGATGGTTCGCCCGCAGGGTTTCACCCGTGCTGGTGATGTCGGCAACCGCTTCGGCCGTCAGGTTCCGGATCGTACCTTCGGTGGCACCCTGGCTGTCGACCAACTGATAATCCGCCACACCACCCATGCGCAGGTAATCCCGCACCAGACGGTGGTATTTCGTGGCAATCCGCATGCGGAAGCCGTGTTTTGCACGGAAGGCAGCGGCTGCCGCGTCCAGATCGTCCAGCGTGTCCACATCGACCCAGCAGGCCGGAACCGCGATGATCAGATCGGCGAAACCAAAGCCCAGTTCGGCCAGCGGTTCGACTTTTTGATCCCACTGCACCAGCTTTTCGCGCACCAGATCGGTGCCAGTGACACCCAGATCGATCCGGCCAGCTGCCAGTTCGCGGGGGATTTCCCCCGCCGACAGCAGCACCAGTTCGACGCCATCAACACCGTCAACCGCGCCGGAATATTCACGTTCCGATCCGGTCCGCGACAGGGTCACGCCCCGTTCACCAAACCAGTCGAACGTCTTTTCCATCAACCGCCCCTTCGAGGGCACACCAAGCTTGATCGTCATGACTGTGCCTCGCGGACCTGCAACAGGATATCGGGCCGAATGACGCCCCCCACGGCGGGAATGCTTTTGCCCTGCCCCAAACGCTGGGTCAGCGCGTCATAGCGGCCACCGGATGCGACGGGCGGCAGATCGGGTCGTGCCTCGGAATAGAAGCCAAAGACGAAGCCGTCGTAATATTCCATCGAGGTGCGGCCATAGCTGGCTTCAAAGTCCAGCTTATCCACGTTGACACCACGGGCCGCCAGCGCATCGCAACGGCGGGCGAAACGATCCACTGCTTGCTCCATCTCGGGCATATCCACGGCGATGTCGCGCAGATTGGCCAGCGCATAGGGGCATGTCTCGGACACCTTCAGAACCTCGTCGATCATATCGACCTGATCCTGCGAAATCGGCGGCTCGGCAGCATCGGCACGCAGCGCCTCGATCCGGTCGGCAATCTCGACCTCGGATCGCAGTCCGATCACCGGCACGCCAATATCCAGCGGGTCAGAGGACGCCAGCAGCGCCTTGCGCGTCTGCGGTACGGCACTGCGGCCCGAATAACGATCCATCAGTGCGCGGAACCGGCGCGGGCGCCAGATGTGGCGCAGCAAAGCCGCACGGCGCTGGGGCGATGTTTTCAGGCTGGACACAGCCGCCGTCAGAATACCCATATCGCCGGTCGCCGCGCGCAGGCCTTCCCCGCCCAGCGTTTCAGCAAACAGCGCAAAAACCTCGGCATCGGCGGCTTCGGGATCGGTGCGGTCAAACACCTCGTATCCGGTTTGCAGATACTCGGAGTCGCGCTCGGGGTTTTCTTCCTGACGCCGGAAAACAACGCCTGAATATGTGTAGCGCGCAGGCTCGGCCCCGTCGGCCATGTGCATCTGCACGACAGGCACCGTGAAATCGGGGCGCAGCATCTGTTCGCCGCGTGCGGGGTCTTGCGTGACATAGGCACGGGTGCGGATGTCTTCGCCGTACAGATCCAGCAAGGTTTCCGCCGGCTGCAAAACCGCGCAATCAACAGGCGTCGCGCCTGCCTGCTCGAACGCCGCGCGCAGGCACAACGCTTCGCTGTTGGCTTTCAGTGAACTCATGACTGGCTGTCCAGAATTTCACGCACCTTCGCGACCAGTTCGCTGCGCGGCACTTCGAACTGGGAGGGACGTTCCTTCCATTCCTCAAGCGTCGCGTTCTCGGCGATTTTGGCCCCAAGGATCAGGTCCTTGATCTGGATAACGCCACGCTCTTTTTCTTCGCCGCCTTCGATAATGGCGACGGGCGAGTTGCGCTTGTCCGCGTACTTCAGCTGGTTGCCAAAGTTCTTGGGGTTGCCCAGATAAACCTCGGACCGGATGCCTGCATTACGCAGTTCGGCCACCATCGTCTGGTAATCCGCCATACGGTCGCGATCCATGACAGTGACCACAACAGGCCCCGTCACCTGACCACCCACTCGGCCCTTTTCACGCAGCGCAGCCAGCAAACGGTCCACACCGATGGACACACCCGTTGCAGGCACCGACTGGCCGGTAAAGCGTTTCACCAGATCGTCATAGCGCCCGCCACCGGATACAGACCCGAACTGGCGCTTGCGGCCTTTTTCGTCGAAGATTTCAAAGGTCAGCTCGGCCTCGAAGACCGGACCGGTGTAATAGCCCAAACCACGCACAACAGACGGATCGATCAGGATGCGGTCATCCGCATAGCCTTGCGCGTCCAGAAGCGTGGCGATGGTTTCCAGCTCATCCACGCCTTCGGCACCTACGGCGCTGCTGCCAATGGCGGCGCGCAGGTTCGATAGGGTTTCAGCGGCATCCTTGCCACCCGATGTCAGGAAAGCCAGCACAGGGGCGGCCTGATCATCGGACAGGCCAACGCCGTCGATATAGGCACCGGATGCGTCCAGACGACCCTTGCCCAACAGTTCGCGCACACCGGATTCGCCGACCTTGTCGAACTTGTCGATGGTCCGCAGCACGTCGTCGCGCTGTGCATCATCGGTCAGGCCCATGGTTTCCAGAACGCCGTTCAGAACCTTGCGGTTATTGACGCGCACCAGATAGTCGCCGCGCGGAATGCCCACGACTTCCAAAGTATCGGACAGCATCGCGCAAATTTCGGCATCGGCTGCAACAGACGGCGCGCCAACGGTGTCCGCGTCACACTGATAGAACTGGCGGAAACGGCCCGGCCCCGGCTTTTCGTTGCGCCAGACAGGACCCATCGCATAGCGGCGATAGGGTTTCGGCAGGTCGTTCTGGTGCTGGGCATAGACCCGCGCCAAAGGTGCTGTCAGGTCATAGCGCAGGGCCAGCCAATCGCCGTTGCCATCGTCGTCAGACTCTTGCCACGCGAACACACCTTCGTTCGGGCGATCCACGTCGGGCAGGAATTTACCAAGCGCTTCGACCGTCTCGACAGCCGAGCTTTCCAGCGCCTCGAAACCGTAACGATGATACACTTGCGCGATCTTGCCGAGCATGTCGGCACGTTCGGTGACTTCAGTACCAAAGTAATCGCGGAACCCTTTGGGCGTTTCCGCCTTGGGGCGAGGTGTCTTTTTAGGCTTGGCCATGGTGTCTTTCCAGCGGTCAAATGCGTGGCCTCCCTTAGCCGCTCCGGTGTCTCGGGGCAAGCAAGAGGGCTGGCAACTGGCGTGTTACACAACTATGTCGCAAACATATGACGGGAGAAACGCAATGACTCAGCCCAACGACGCCATGGAAGAACGGCTTGCCCACCTGATCCGTCAGGTCGAGGAACTGTCCGATGAGGTCGCCCGTCAGTCGCGCGAAATCGACACCCTGAACCGCCGCGTGGCCATGCTGATGATGCGCGAGGCCGAACGCGAATCTGAGGGCGGCGGCGGTGTCGTGATGGGCGACGAACGCCCCCCGCACTACTGATCAGAAAGGCTGATCAGCGCGACGCGATATCGATCGCGGCAACGTCCCCATCGTGCAGCAGCGCGTTCGTCCATGACGAACTGCCGGTGTAGTTGGGATAGATCGTCAGGAACACGGTCATCCGGTCCAGCTTGGGCAGCGACGACCCACAGGGCGTGCCCTTGCCCACACCACAGACCTTGCGTTTGACCTTTTCATACTCCGCATCCGCCGCCGTATAGGGCTGGATTTTGCTGGGCAGGCCATAGCGCAGCTGTTCGTGCATCTCGACCGACCCGAACACGGCAAGCGATGCGGTGAACTGGCGTGCGCAGCCATCGTCAAAGCCCGTCACATACCAGTTGCGCGGGCCTGTGCTGCTGGGCTTGCTGTCATAGAGTTTGTACTTCGCACGGCCCGTTTCCGGATGCTGCGCGACCTCTTTGGCGAATTTGTTGATCGGCGCACCGCAGAGACGCGCCATTTTGCCCATCGGCACGGCTTCGTCCTTGGTCACTTCGGACACCGCGGCCAAAGCGCTGGATTTCGAACTGCCCCCACCGCCAAGGAAGCCACCGAACAGACCCGCGCGGCGCGGTTCTTCAACCTCAAGCGCAGCTGTTTCCACCTCTTCGACAGGTTCGGCGACCGGCACTGAGTCTTCAACGACTTTGGCGACCTCGGCCTCGGGTGCTGCGACAGGGTCTTCTTGCAGGCCAGAGCCATTGGAATTCCCGCCAAAAATCGCGCCGAACAATGTGCGCTTCTGCGCGGGTTCTGGTTCGGGTTCCGCGACATCAGCCTCAACGCCCAATGCGGCGACCTCAACAGGCTCCACACCTTCCAGCGGCTCATCCGTGCTTTCAGCAACCGCTGTTGCCTCTGTTGCCTCTGGCGCTTCGGTTTCTTCAATCGGGGGCAGGCCTTGCGCCTCGCGCAGCGCGGCGGTCACATCGTCTGTCGGGACATCAACCTTGGCATCATCGGCCTTGCGGCGGAAGAACCCCAAAAGCCCTGCGTTCGGCGCTTCGTCAGAGGTCGCGACAACCGAATTGCCCAGCGCATTTTCACCGTCCACCGCCGCATCATCGGGCAAAGCGCCTGCTGTCTGCGCATCCTCGGCCAGCTCCACATCGCTCAGGCGGCTAACCTTTTGCAATGGATCCTGACTGCAACCGGCCACGGCGACAACTGCTGCGACGACCAAAACGGATGGTTTCAAAGGTGATCTCCCGAGTGCGCTTTGCAGTGGTCTAACGCAAATCCACGCCATCACGCCAGTGGTTTCCCACAGCCAATACGACCATAGGCCAAGGCTTGCCTAGAATTCCTGTACCTCAAGGATGCCGTCCAGCGACTTGATCGCGCCCTTGATTTCGGGTGACACGGGGAACTCTTCGTTCAGGTCGATCTCGACTTCACCGGGCAGTCCCGCATCGCTGAGAAGGAACTTCACAGGGCCTCGCGCACCGCGCGTGGCATTGGCCGCCGCCTGCGACAGAACCGAGGCGACGTTGCCAACAGCCGACGGGTTGTCGATGAAAATCTTCAGCCCCGCACTGCCCGCATCGGCAACCACAGCGTCGACAGGCCCAACGGACCGGCCCAGCAGTTTCAGCTGATCGCTTTCCATCGTCGCCTCGACCGTGACGACAACCTTTGACCCGGTCTCAAGGAATTCGCGCGATTTTTCCAAGGCTTCGGAAAACAGCGTGACTTCATAAGCGCCGGTCGGGTCGGACAACTGGCAAAAGGCAAAGCGGTTGCCGCGCGCCGATTTCCGTTCCTGACGGCCCGCAACGGTCCCTGCCAACTTCGCCACCAACGGACCGCCCTCGGCCTTTTTGGTGACCTCATCAAGCGTCATGATCCCCTTGCGCTTCAAGGGTGCCATGTAATCGTCCAGCGGATGGCCCGACAGATAGAAGCCCACGGCGCGGAATTCTTCGGACAGACGTTCCGCAGGCAGCCAGTCGTTGCAGGGCGCAAGGCGCGGCTCCGGCAGGTCATCGCCCGCTTCACCGAACAGCGACACCTGATTGGATGCTTTCTGTTCGTGGATCGCCGCCGAATAGGCGACCAGCGCATCAAGGCTTTCGAACACGCGGCGGCGGTTCGGATCAAGCACGTCAAACACCCCTGCCCGCGCC
>CATNDK010000061.1 GCA_950096585.1 Thalassococcus halodurans
GGCATGATCTATATGCGCGGACAGGCGCGGGATTATGACAGTTGGGCCGATCAGACCGGCGAAGAAGACTGGCGCTGGGCGAATGCGCTGCCCGATTTCAAGGTCCACGAAGATCACTACAAACTGGACAATGGCGCTGATCCCAAAACGGGCGACAACAGCCGCTTTTCCGATATGCACGGGCATGGCGGCGAATGGCGTGTGGAAAAACAGCGCCTGCGCTGGGATGTGCTGGACAGCTTTGCCGATGCCGCCGAACAGAACGGCATTCAAAAGACGGACGACTTCAACAGTGGTGATAACGCGGGCGTCGGGTATTTCGATGTGAACCAACGCTCTGGCTGGCGCTGGAACACGTCAAAGGCCTTTCTACGCCCTGCCAAAACAAGGCCCAATCTGACCGTCTGGACCGAGGCGCAAGTGGTCAAGCTGACGTTCAAGGACGGCGATGATGGCCGCCCGCGCTGCACCGGCGCGCAGGTCGATCACAAGGGCCAGATCGTTGATGTGACCGCAACGCGCGAGGTGGCGCTGTCCGCAGGTGCCGTGAACTCGCCCAAAATCCTGCAACTGTCCGGCGTCGGCCCAGCCGCGCTGTTGCAGCAGCACGGGATCGACGTGGTTCTGGACGCACCGGGAGTGGGGGAAAACCTACAGGACCATCTGCAAATCCGTGCGGTGTTCAGTGTTGAGGGTACGAAAACCCTGAACACTTTGGCGAATTCCCTGTTCGGCAAGGCGATGATCGGTCTGGAATACGTGCTGAAACGATCGGGCCCGATGAGCATGGCCCCCAGCCAGCTGGGCGCCTTCACCCGTTCCGACCCGAACCGCCCACACGCAAACCTTGAATACCACGTGCAGCCCCTGAGCCTTGAGGCCTTCGGCGAGGACCTGCACGACTTCCCTGCAATCACGGTCAGTGTTTGTAACCTGAACCCGTCCAGCCGTGGCCACATCCGGATCGGGTCCTCTGACTACCGCGATGCGCCCAAGATCACGCCCAACTATCTGGCCACGGAAGACGACCGCAAAGTCGCCGCCGACAGTCTGCGGCAGGTCCGGTCGATCATGGCGCAGCCCGCGATGCAGCAATACAAACCGTCCGAGGTCAAACCCGGCCCGCAGTATCAGACAGACGAAGAACTGGCCAAACTGGCAGGCGATATCGCGACAACGATCTTCCATCCTGTGGGCACTACCAAGATGGGCCGCGATGACGACGCGATGGCGGTTCTTGACCCGCACCTGCGCGTGCGCGGGGTCACCGGCCTGCGGGTGGTCGATGCGGGCGTCATGCCCACCATCACCAGCGGCAACACCAACGCCCCAACTCTGATGATCGCGGAAAAAGCGGCGCGTTGGATGCTGGCGGATGCCTGAAAAGTTTTACATAAAAACAATGGCTTGACCAAAAGAGACAAGCGCGGGCCACATGCGCCGCGCTTGTCTCCAATGCTCCTGCAAATCTGTGGCTGTCAGCAAATGACACTCACTTATTTTGATTATGGAGCATATTATGACATCCTCTCTTTCCGAACTTGAACTGTCCGAACTGCAGGCCGAATTTGATAGCCTTGAAGCGGATTTCGGTGAATTCGGCTTTGCCGGTGTGGACGATGAGCATGACACTCTGTCCGAACTGGATGCAGAGCTGTCCGGCACAGGCATCGGTGAAATGAGCGCTGGTGGCGAAGACTTCGGCGAAATGTTCGCCGACGAATTCGAGCAGCAGTTCATCGGCCGGTTGATCAAGAACAAAGCCCGCAAGATCATTGCGAAAATCGTGGCTCTGGTCCGCCGTGCCCGTGGCTGTGCACACTGCGTGCCCAAGGTCGTGAACGCTGTGCGCCTGTTCAAGGCCAAGCGTTATGCGGCTGCGATCCGCGCGGCATGGGATGCATACCGCTGCATCAAGAAGTGCCTGTAAACAAATCCCTCCCTTGGTCCCGCGAATTTGCGCGGGGCCATCCCCCAATTTGCAGGAGGATTTTGCAATGAAAACCATTTCCAAAGAAGAACTGGCCGAACTGGATGCCTTCATGTCCGAATTTGCGGGCGAAGAGGCAGACGAGGTCGAGGCCAGCGTGGATCTGCTGATTTCCCAGTTGGAAGACAGCTTTGCCACGACCCAAGCGCTGATCGCGGCCCGTTCGGAACCGGAAGACCACGATGACCTGCGCGAAGCGGTGGTCGAACTGGCCCAACGCCTAGAGGCACTGGCCCAGGACATCGCGGATTTGAACCAACGTATTTCGTAAGGAGACTACCATGTCGGAAGTTACGTCACGCGCAGTGGGGACTGCGCGCAAGAAATACATTATCGCCAAAAATCCCCTGCGGGCTGCATCTGTCGATGAGCCAGATCTGAACGCTGTGGTGCGCGACCTTGAAGGATTTGCCAAGGAACTGCGCGCCATGGACGTGGGCGAGGATGCCGAACCCGTTGTGATGACGCCCCTGTCCGCACCGGATACGCAGGGTGTTCACCGGATTGAGGCCGAACTGACCGATGAACACGTCGAGGCGCTGAAGGCAAAATTCGGCACGGGTCTGACCATCGAAGAAGACACGCCCTTGGAATTGTTCGACAGCGGCGGGATGTTCGATCTGGCGCAGAATATGGCTAGCAGTGCCAGCTCTGACACGCTCAGTGTCGTTGTCAGTGTCAGAGCACCGGATGGATCGGCAGTGTCGCATGCTAGCGTGATGTTGTTCGGCGAGGTCTGGTCGGATCGTCAACTGACGAACACCCAAGGCAACGCTACGCTGAAACTGCATGGCGAAACGCTGCAAACCCTGTCGGAACTGCGGATCAAACCCAAGGACAGCTTCTGGTCCAAGGTGATCAAGCAGCCCGCGCTGCAAGAGCGTGGAAATACAGTGACCCTTCAGCCGCTGCCCACCAGCAAGGATGACCCGCAGATCGACACGTGGGGAACCGAAGCGATGGGCATTGTTGCGATGCCGAACAACGGGCCCGTGGTCAAAGTCGCCGTCATCGACAGCGGCCTGTCCGGCGATCATCCCGATCTTGATCCGGCAGGCGGCATGTCTATGGGCGAAGGTGGTGATCCGGCAGAGGACTGGAAGAATGATGGTAGTGGCCATGGCACCCATGTGTCAGGCACGGTGGGCGCACTGAACAATGCCTTTGGTGTGCGTGGTGTGGCGGATCGCGTGGCGATCCATTCCTACCAGATTTTCCCTCAGGCCACGATGTCCAAGCTTTTGCGTGCTCTGGATAAGGCTATCGAGGATCAGGTGGACGTCATCAACATGAGCCTTGGCGGCAGCTCCAGCAGCGTTGTTTTGCAGGAACGCCTTCAGGCGGTGCGAAATGCCGGCATTCTACCCATCGCTGCGGCCGGCAACAACGGTGGCAAGGTCATGTACCCCGCCGCCTATTCCGAAGTGATGGCTGTTGCCGCGGTCGGACGGGTGGGGACCTTTCCAGATGACAGCCATCACACCGCGCACGTCACGGGGACCAACACGGCAAACGGCGCCTACTTCGCCGCGCGGTTTACGTGCCGTGGACCCGAGATCGATGTCTGCGGACCTGGTGTTGCGGTGATTTCGACCGTGCCGGGTAAGGGCTATGCCAGTTTTGACGGCACGTCGATGGCGTCGCCCCACGTCGCAGGGTTTGCCGCCGTGAAACTGGCGCAGTCTCCTGCGATCCTGAACATGCAGCGCTCGGGCGCACGGGCCAAGGCACTGTTCGATGCGGTGATCGCAGCCTGTCAGGATCTGGGACTGGAAGCCGAGCTTCAGGGACGCGGCATGCCCGTTCTGCAAGGCGTGGTTCCGCCGCCCCCGGCACCTGCACCACAGCCCGGAGACGATGTTCTGGCAGATGTCAGCGATCTTCTGGCCCGTGCCATTGCGGCGGTGAAAAAGATCAAAGTTTGATCTGCTCGGGCGGCGTCGTGGCAAACGGTGCCGCCCCTTCAAGCTCTGACGGATCAATCAGTCCGGTGCGCAGAACGCTAATGGCCAGATCGGTCCTGTTCTGTGCACCGGTTTCGCGCATCATGGTCTTGATATCCGCTTTGACGGTGGTCAAAGGCACCTTCAGCGCCTGCGCGATCCCCTTGTTCTGGGCACCGTCCAAAATCATTCCCAGCACCTTTTTCTGCCGCAGTGAGAAATTGCAGTTTGCGGCGCGCGCGGTGCGACGTGGTTCTTTGGCGGTCAGCATCTGTAACACAATATCGGCCACCTGATCCGGAAACACTTTGTGGCCGGATGCCAGAAGGCGCAGGTGATGCGGCAGCTTTTCCAGCGCCAGATCGGACATCAGCACACCATCGCAGCCGACGTCATAGCAACTGGCCATCTGGGTCGGGTCGTAACTGGGCAGAACGGCCAGTATCCCAAGCTGCACACGGCGTCGGCGCAGAGCTGCGATCACGGTTTTGCCGATGTCGGGGAACGTCCCCTGATCCCAGATCACCAGATCACAGCGCCCCGTTGCAAAGGCGTTGGGGGTCTCAAGCTGTTGCGGCGTACGAAGAACAGATGTGACCGAAAATTCGTCGGCGGGCATCGTCAAACGCAACGCGTCGATAAAGAATGAATTGGACGAAATAAGAACGATGTTGATCATTTTGTGCCACCGGGCTGTTCGCGAGGCACGTTAGCGGCGGGCACGTTAGCCTTAGATCATTAGGGCTTTGTGACATTCCAAAGCGGTGATAACCTTTAAGAATTAAATGCGCGGACAGTTTCGTGTCAGGGGGGTGGAACGTTCGGATAACGCGAATCCGATTCTCGTTATTTTGAGTTCTCGAAACCTCTAACAATTTACTAACGCAACGTCATCTAAGCTGATTCTGCGTTTGGAGGTGAGACTTACCAATGTCTTTTCAAAAAACTATTTCGTCCGGAGAGGGGCCTGATTCAGCAAGCGAACGTGCAACGAATACGGGTCACTCAATGGGGGCTTCAGTTTCGGCTGGGGATTACCAAACTTTTAAAACGAATGCACCTTCAAACGCACCCTTTTCCTCTTCTGTTCAAGGGGCCAGTGGCCGTCCGCAATTACGCGGTGGCCAACTGGTTTCCCTGCATCTGCTCGGCCCGATTTCGCTTCAGGATCGGAATGGTCAAACACTGACCCCGCGCGGGCAGAAGGCACAGGCCATTCTAGGGCTACTTGCTTTGGCCCCACGCGGTCAGCGCACGCGCGCCTGGTTGCGTGACAAACTGTGGAGCGACAGCGACGAGAAGCGCGCGTCCTCCAGCCTTCGGCAGTCGCTTTTTGAAATCAAACGGGACATTGGTGATCTGGTCGACCAGATCCTGATCGTTGATCGCTATTCCATTGGTTTGCGCATGGATGCGATCTGGGTCGATGTCCGCGAAATTCCCGAAAACACCGCGCTATTTGCCCAGTTCGGCCTGACGTCTGACATCGAGCTTCTGGAAGGGATCGATATTTCCGATCCCGAGTTCGAAGACTGGCTGACGATGGAACGGCAGATCTGGTACGACAAAGCGGTCGAGATCGAGGAAACCGCCGAAGTCGCCCCCGTCGTTTCCAAACCCGCCACTCCGCGCCCTGCGCAGATCATCGCGCCGCAGCCGCTTCACAGCCTTGGTTTCCTGCCCAGCATCCAGAACGGGTGCCAGCCCGAGACCAAGTTTCTGGCCGACTATGTTGTCGAAAGCGTTGCCAAGAACCTGCATGAATTCCAGCCGATTTCGATCTGTGATTTTCGCGAAAGTTCGAACTATGCCAGCGATATGGCATCGGCCGGGGAGACAGATTTTTACATCCGGACCCGTACGCTTCAGGTTGGCAATTCTCTTACGCTGACCCTGTTCCTGTATCGGGCGACCCAGATCAACATGGAGTGGAGCCAATCCATTCAGGTGCCGGTGTCAGAGGCGATTTCGCCTGACGGGATCGTGCTGAACGGGTTTATTTCGCAAAACGTCGACCGCATCGCCAAATCGGTTTTCGAAGATGGCGTGAGGCCCAGCGAACTCGAACATCTGCATCGGGCGGGCTATTCGGCGTTGAATCTGATGTTCCGTCTGGATGAAAATGATTTCTCGATGGCGGAAACGCTTTTGGCGCATCCGTGTCTGCAGCAGCAGAACTCGATCTACCCTGCGCTTCAGTCCTATCTGACCAGCTTCAACGTCGGCGAAAATCTGGGTGATCTGGACAGCGCTCGCAGCGAAGCGGCAGACCGTTTGTTGACCGAGGTCGTGGATGACAACCCGTTCAACGCCATCGCGCTGGCCTGTTTGGGCCATGTGACGGGATATGTTTTCAAAGAACACGAAATGGCCGAATCCCTGTTGGAACGCGCGCTGTTGTTGAACAAGACGCAGGCCTTTGTCTGGGATCACTACGCCCTGCATAAAATCTATACCGGCCAATATTCCCAAGCGATGGAAGCGGCAAAAAATGCCAGCTATCTAGGGGCTTACAGCCCTATCAGCTATAGCTACGACGTGACGCACGCGATGGCGGCAACCATGGTTGGCGAACATGGGCAGGCTGTTGCGCGCTGCAAAACAGCCCTGCGCAAACAGCCGCGTTCTGCGGCTGCGCTTCGATATCTGTTGATCAATTTCGCGATGCAGAACCGGCATGAAGAAGCGGAACAGGTCTACAGCCGCCTGCTGGAAATCGATCCCGATTTTTCAAACCCTGACGTTCAGGCCGACCGGTTCCGGTTGGCGGATAAGGACATGCAGCAGACTTTTCTAACCAGCATTAAACAACTTCCCAAATTGTGAGCCTAGCATGAGTACACCGATTGATTTGAAAGACTCGAAGTTCATTGTCACACCGCTTGGGCTTAAAATCGAAGGCAGCTCCGGCGCGCAGGGCGAAGAAGGCACTGATGGCGCTGCAGCAGCAGGTGCATCGTCTGTTTTGTCGGCGCTGTCGCTGAACCGGAACCGTAATCGAAACCGCAATCGTAACCGGAATAGAAACCGCAACCGGAACCGCAACAGAAATCGCAACCGGAACAGAAACCGCAACCGTGACGATTTCGCACCAGGTGGGTCCGCATCCCTGCAAGAGCCGTGGAAAGAACGCGAAAAGCTGCACGCTTTGCTGCCCGAATGGATCGATCTGCCTGTCGATCTGCCGCCCAGCCCTGAACAGCTTCGTCGCGAAGCGATCGAGCTTTTGAAAAAGCAGCATCTGCTGCACACGCCGGAGCATTCGATGCGTCGGGGTGAAATCCTGACAGAAGCCAGCCTCGAGTTGTCAGGCTATCTCTGGCCGCTGGGTCTGGAAGAGGGCAGTTCCTTTGTGGCGACGGAAACGCTGTTTCATCTGGTTCTGGCCCTGACTGACGAAATCGGGCTGCGCTATAAGTCGCGGTTTGACGTGCTGCGTCCGAACCAGATCGAACCGCGCCTGCGTCCGTTCCTGCCGAACCCCGGTCACGCAAGCTATCCTAGCAATCATTCGTTCCAGTCGTTTTCGATTGCCTTCATCTTTTCGCGCATGCTGCCGGAACACCCCGCCAGTTCCGAGCTTTTCCGCTCGGCCCGCCGGATCGCTGAAAACCGTGAATGGGCAGGGCTTCATTATGCCTCTGACACGCGCGCAGGCTATCAGCTTGCCCGCATGGTCGCGCCCATTCTGGAAGAGGTCTGCAAAGAGCAAATGCTGGATGCCGTGTCCGAGTGGCTCTGAGTGATTATTGATTGAAGGAATTCTGTTATGACAACGACATCCCAGATCGGTCAGGAAAATTACCCCGACTACGACGCGCTGTGGCACTTGAAAACAATCGGCGTTCTGGATCAGGACTATAACCGCCCCGATTTCACGCCGCCTTGCGAAACCGAGAAAAAGACACGGGTTGCCGTGATTGACACCTCTGTGGCGGTTGATCACCCGAACCTTGCGCCCGCCATCAACAAGCTGCTTGCCATTGATTTGTTTTCCACGCGGCTGGGGGCATTTCCCTATTACGGAGACGTCGACAAGCTTGGCGCGCTTGAACTGAACGCCACAACGCAGGTCGCAGACGGGCTGACGCACAGTTCGCGCCTGCTGGCCGAGTTAAATGACCGGCTTTGCCATGGTGAGGCGACACGCATGGGCACGATCCGCCCCGCGGTCGCGCCCGAGTTTTCCGTGCACGGCACAGCCATTGCCGGTCTGGTGGGGGCGCGACCCTGCAAAGTGGACGGCGTCGAAAATTCGCTGATGCTGCCCTATGCAGGCGTCGACCCGACCTGCGAGATTGTGCCGATTTCCACCAACTTCGATCCTGATCCGGAACAGATGATTTTGGCCTTTCTTTACGCCGAACTGATCGACGCCGATGTGGTTCTGCTGCCGCGTATCATTCCCGATCCGATCCGCACGCAGCCCGAGTTGTCCGCGCATTCTGTGAATGGGCAAGAACTTGGGCCGTTGGTTGCCCCCTGTCCCGTCACGCCCGAGCAAGAGGCGATGTGGAGCGAGTTGGCCGAACTGATTGTTGCAGTGTCAATGAAGCGCCCTGTTGTCTGTGCCGCAGGGAACGCGAACGAGGAATTTGCGATCTATCCCGCCAATCTGGCGACCGAGCATAACGGCATCATTTCTGTCGGTGCCCTGAATTCAAAGGGGTATCGCAGCGGATATTCCGATGCGCGCAACACGACAGTGATGGCCCCCAGTAACGATTCCGAGGTGTTTGATCGCACCGAAGTGCGTCTGGATGAACAGGACCGTGATTATGATGGTGTCGGGGTTCCGGAAAAGAACTCGAACCACAAATTCTCGTCGTTCGAAATCATCTCGACCGACGTGCCTGGCCGCTTCGGCTATGCCAGCAGCCCGTTTGAAAACGAACTGTCGGACGACACGCTGCGTGAATTCGGATCATATTTCTGCCGGTTCGGTGGCACGTCGGCCTCGTCCGCGATTGTTGCAGGTTTCCTTGCTCTGGGCCGGTCGTCGGGCAACCTTGGCACCGATGCTGACGGGCTGGCTGCCAAGAACTGGCTGCTGTCGAAATGTCAGGTGGTGAGCGAAGACGACATGCAGCACCGCCTGCCGGTTTGGTCGGGAACACCATATTTCCCCAATGCGACAGTCTAGGATTTGGGCACTTAACCCCCAGTGCCCAAAGGGGCTCCCAGAATGGCCCCGCCAGCGCCGGCTGATGTCATCTCCCACATCAGCCGGCATTTTTTGTTTATGCTGTAAAAGCTTGATCAGCGCGGCTGTGCGGGGAGTGTGGCATTTCTCTTCAAATTTGCATTCATCCCAGCGCTCCCCTGCAAGAATGTTCATCTCGGCGATGTATTCAAAGGTATCGCGGACATGGGCAAGCGTGATCCCAGACCCATCTGTGTGAGATAACAGCGAAGGCGACTGCTACGCCGGATCACTGGGCCCTACGCGCGAAGCCGCGGCCATCTGTCCTGTGATCCGGCAAAAGACCGTGCCGATCATCATATCGCAACCGGCCAGATTCCCGTGGCCAAGGATTGATCCCACCATGGTTTCGCCTTCGGCACACAGATTTTTCGATCTGGGTATATCGACATAACGGCGGCGACGTTCGTCATTTTGCTGATCAGATAAGCAATAATAACGATCAATTTTATCGAATGGCCGTATAAGGGCGGTTCGTTGATCGGACGAGCCCAGATCGCACAAGGTTTCGACGCCCTTTTCAAAAGGATCAGCCAGCACGACGCCACAGCCATAAGGCTGGCCACGGATCAGAGAGTTTTCCGCCGCAATGTCCCACGAAAGCCATCGGTCGTAGCTTCAAGGATCACAGCAGATCCTCGTTGCTTAGGGCGCGGTCCCTGAAACGCAAATCCCTGACGCGGACGCGCTGGGCGGCTTGGATGTGGGCGCGGGTGGCGGCTTCGGCGGCTATTGGGTCGCGGGCCTTGATTGCGGTCATCATGGCGCGGTGTTCTTCGACGGCGTTGCGGGCGCGTTCGGGCTGGGTCAGCGTTGTCGGCCCCAGGATCATCAGCGACTTTTGCAGGCCGGTGATGGATTTCGTCAGAAAGCGGTTTTTGGCGGCGTCCAGCAGGGCGGCATGGAACAGGCGGTTCAGCTTGAACGCCTCGGGCGTGGCGCCGGCCTTTTCCAATTCGTTGTTCAGTGCCTCAAGCTCTTCGATTTCGATGTCCGATGCGGCGCGTGTGGCCAATCGCGCGGCGGTGCCTTCCAGCACGGCGCGCATCTCGTAAAGCTCCATCACCTCGGCGTAATCCAGCGTGCGGATGCTGGCACCCTGGCGGGGCACATGGGCCACCAGACCGTCGGCTTCCAACTGGCGGATGGCTTCGCGCACGGGGGTGCGGGACACGCCCAGCCGGTCGGCCAGTTCGGTCTCGCGCAAGCGGTCGCCCGCGTTCAGGCGGCCTGCGCGAATGTCATCCAGAAGCTGGCTGTAAACGGACTGTCCCTGTGCGTCCTGCTGGCTGTCGTTTTGGCTGGTCAAACGTCTTATCCTGAATTATGTATCCGGATGAATACAGTTGGATACAAGATTCGTCAAGGAACGCCGAGTGGCCCTAAACTCCCCTACCTCTCAAAGACTTATGACATTGGCCTTTGCCTGCGCCGGTGTCGCATTCTTTTGGAGTCTCGATTTGCCACTGCCGTTTCTGTTCGGCCCGATGTTCGCCTGTCTCGTCGCGGCCCTTGCCGGTTTCCGGCTGAAGGGCTTTGGTCAGGTGTCGGTCGCGGCACGCACCATTCTGGGCATCGCCATCGGGGCATCGATTACGCCTGCGGTCGTGGCGCGCCTGCCGGAAATGGCGTTGTCGGTGGCGATTGTGCCGTTCTACATCGCCTTGATCGGCCTGATCGGCGTGCCGTTCTTTCGCCGCGTGTGGAAGTTCGACCAACCCACCGCTTATTACGCCGCAATGCCCGGCGGTTTGCAGGACATGGTGATCTTCGGGATCGAGGCAGGGGGCGATGCGCGCGCCTTGTCCTTGATCCATGCGACGCGCGTTCTAATCGTGGTCACGCTCGCGCCGATTTTCCTGACCCAGCTTTATGGCCAAAGCCTAACGAACCCCTTGGGCGTGCCTGCGTCCGAACTGCCCATCCATGAAATGGCGCTGATGGTTGTGGCGGCCTTGGTCGGCTGGAAGGGCGGTGAAAAGCTGGGCCTGTTCGGCGCGTCCATCCTTGGCCCGATGATCGTGGCAGGGGCGTTGTCGTTGGGCAATGTGTTGCACGGTCGCCCACCGGCAGAGGCGATCCTGACCGCGCAGTTCTTTATCGGCTGCGGCATCGGCGTGCATTTCGTGGGCGTGTCGTGGCGCGAACTGTCGCGCGATGTGGCGGCAGGGGCGGCTTACGTTGTGATCCTGTCGATCCTGGCAGCCATTGTGGCCTATGTAGTGACCCATGTCGGGCTGGCCGCTGGGACCGAGGCATTTCTGGCCTTCGCCCCCGGTGGTCAGGCGGAAATGACCGTTCTTGCCATCGTGGCAGGGGCCGATCTGGGATATGTCATCGCCCACCACCTGACGCGGATCGTGCTGGTGATCATCGGATCGCCCATAATCGCGCGGTTGATGCGAAGGCGCTAGGCGGTTAAAGAGGCCGCCATGTGCAGGCTTGCGCGGACCCCGTCCACCAACAACAGGTCTGTTTCGGCCTGAGCCGC
>CATNDK010000062.1 GCA_950096585.1 Thalassococcus halodurans
TTCGTGCGGGGCAATCCCGGCCCCCGCTACCTGGCTGTGAACGGCGACGAGGGCGAACCGGGCACCTTCAAAGATCGCTTTTACCTCGAGCGTGAACCTCATGTTTTTCTTGAGGGAATGCTGATCGCGGCCTGGGCTGTCGAGGCGGATCGCTGCTATATCTACATGCGCGACGAATATCCCGCGGTGCTGGAAATCCTGCGCCGTGAAATCGCGGCTCTGGAAGCGGCTGGTATCGTCGAGGCAGGCTATATCGATCTGCGTCGCGGCGCTGGCGCCTATATCTGCGGTGAAGAATCCGCGATGATTGAATCGATCGAAGGCAAGCGCGGCATGCCCCGCCACCGCCCGCCCTATGTGGCGCAGGTCGGTATCTTTGATCGTCCCACATTGGTTCATAACGTCGAAACGCTTTACTGGGTCGCCCGCGTTTGCCGCGAAGGGGCCGAGGTTCTGTCGTCGGTCGAAAAGAACGGTCGCAAAGGTCTGCGGTCCTATTCCGTGTCAGGCCGTGTGAAGAACCCGGGCGTGCATCTGTTGCCTGCCGGTTCGACCATTCTGGACGTGATCGAGGCCGCAGGCGGCATGCTGGATGGCCAGACCTTCAAGGCGTATCAGCCCGGCGGTCCGTCCTCGGGTCTGTTGCCCGCATCGATGGACGACATCCCGCTGGATTTCGACACGCTGCAACCACACGGCAGTTTCATCGGATCGGCCGCTGTTGTTGTTCTGTCCGATCAGGACAGCGCCCGCGATGCCGCCCTGAACATGCTGCGCTTCTTTGAAGACGAAAGCTGTGGCCAATGCACGCCCTGCCGCGTCGGCTGTGAAAAGGCGGTCAAGCTGATGCAGGCGGAAACGTGGAACACCGAACTGCTTGAGGAACTGTCACAAGCCATGGTCGATGCCTCGATTTGCGGCCTTGGACAGGCGGCCCCTAACCCGATACGGCTGACAATCAAGCATTTTAGTGGGGAAATCGGATAGGTTCGGCCTTCCGACCTACTAATCAGGATATGTATATGGTTAGCCTCTCCGCGCATTGGGGAGGACTATATGGCTGTTTGGTGGGGAATCGGTGCGCTTGCCTCTGTGGTTTACCTTGTTCGGTTTTGCCACGCTGAAGAAAGCTATCTGAAATCTGTAATCAAAACGGCATCCATCGCGGCTTTGTCGGTGGGTGCGGTTTTGGCGGGCGGGCCTTGGGCGCTTGTCGCAGCACTGGCGGTTTCGGCCTTGGGTGACTGGCTGATTTCGCGCGACAGCCAGCTGGCGTTCAAATTGGGCGTTGCATCCTTTGCGGCGGGACATCTTTTGTATGTCTGTCTGTTTCTGTCGCATCCGCTGGCGGTGCCCGAACGGCTTTATCTGCACCCCGCGCCTTGGGTCATTATGCTGTTGGGCGTTCTTGGCGCTCTGGTCGCGGTTCAGCTGTTTCCGCGCGCAGGCAACCTGCGTTGGCCTGTGATGGCCTACATTCCGATCATTCTGTCGATGGGTGCCGTTGCGCTTGTCCTGCCTGCGACTGGACGGCTGGTCTGGGCCAAGATCGGGGCAGGCGTGTTTATTCTGTCGGATCTGGTACTGGCACAGGAGTTGTTCGTTCTGTCCGACGCATCGCGCCTGCAAAAGGTGGCGCCGTATGTCGTCTGGTCGACCTACTGGATCGCGCAGGCCTGCCTGACCTACGCGTTCTTGCCGACGGGCTTTGCTTAATCGTCGTTCAGAATACGGTTCGCATCGCCGTCGGGGTCATCGTACTGATCGGATTTGATCGTCCAAAGAAAACCGGCAAGGGCCAACAGACCCAACAGCAGGGAACAGGGCACAAGGATCACAAGGATGTTCATCAGCTGTCCTTCAGTCTGAGCGCGTTCAGGATCACGGTAACGGAACTGAGCGACATGGCAAGCGCCGCCATCAGCGGTGTCGCAAAGCCCATCAGCGCCAGCGGGATCGCCACGGCGTTATAGCTGGCCGCCAATCCGAAGTTTTCCAGAATGCGCTTGCGGGCCGAACGGGATGTGGCGATGGCTTGTGTTACGCCTGTCAGCGCACCCGAGACGATCACCACATCAGCGGCATTGCGGCTGGCTTCCAACGCGCTTCCCGGCGCGATCGAGGCATGGGCCGCGGCCATGGCGCCTGTGTCATTCAGACCATCGCCCACCATCAACACCTTGTGACCGGCCTCGGTCAGGTTGGTGACCTGACGCAGCTTGTCTTCCGGTGTGACACCGGCGGTGACGCCATCCACGCCCAGTTGCTGGGCAATCGCTTGCGCCTTATCCGACCGGTCGCCGGTCAGAAGGTACACGGGCAGGCCCATGGTTTTCAGTTTCCCAACGACTTCGCGGGCGTTCGGCAAAAGCTCTTCGCTGCGGGGCAGGGCATAGCAGGTGTCGTTTACGCAGAACACGGTGTCCCCGCTGTTGTCCGCAGGGTCGCGGCCCAACCAGACCTGCGCACCAAACCAATCGGCGCTGACGCCCTCACCGGGCACTTCGCGGATATCGCTCAGCTTTGCCGCAGTCACATCCCCAAGCGCCCGCACAAGGCTTTGCGCCAGAGGGTGATGCGATGCCTGCGCCAGCCCAAGTAACACTGGGTTCAAGTCATCAGGCAGGGTGTCCGGTGTCAGCAGAACAGCACGGGTCAGCGTGCCTGTTTTGTCGAAAACTGCGACGTCCACTTCGGCCAGCCGTTCCAGGGCCGTGTCCGATGTCACCAGCATCCCGTTGCGGAACAAACGCCCTGTTGCCGCTGTCGCGACGGCTGGTACCGCCAGCCCGAGCGCACAGGGGCAGGTGATGATCAGGGTCGCAACGGCGATGTTCAGGGCCAAACGGATGTCACTGGTGGCCCAAACCCATCCGACAAACGCACCAAAGGCGATCAGATGAACCGCAGGCGCATAGATCGCCGCCGCGCGGTCTGCCAAGCCAGTGTAGGCGGACTTTGCGCTTTCCGCGATGCCCACAAGGCGGGCCATACGGCGCAGCGTGGTGTCTTCGCCCACAGCCGTCGCGGTGATCTGGATCGGGCCGCTCAGAACGGTTTCCCCCGCCTGAAGCGCAGCGCCACGGTGACGCATCACCGGATCACTTTCGCCGGTCAGCATCGACCGGTCCAGCCGCGCCTCGGCCACGTCCAGAGTGCCGTCAACAGGCAGGCGCGATCCGGCGGTCAGCCACAGCTGATCACCCACCGCAATTTCGGTCAGGGGGCGGCTGACGTGATGGCCATCCTCGATCCGTGTGACTCGTGTCGGCTCCATCGCGGCCAGATCCTTGGCGGCCGAGCGTGCGGCGCGGCGCATCCGCTGGTCCAGCACGCGGCCCGCCAACAAGAAGAACGTCAACGACAGTGCAGCGTCGAAATAGGCGTGATCCCCGCCTGCCATCACCTCGTACAGCGACATGCCGCAGGCTAGCAGGATCGCCAGCGAAATCGGCACGTCCATATTCAGGCGGCGCACCCGCAAAGCGCTCCATGCGTTCACGAAAAACGGTTGGGCGGAAAAGATCGCGGCAGGCAGCGCAATGGATGCGCTGATCCAATGGAACATATCCCGTGTCGCATCCGTCGCACCCGACCAGACGGCCACGGACAGCAGCATCACGTTCATCATCGCAAAACCCGACACGCCCAGACGCACGATCAGCGCGCGACCTGCATCGTCGGTCAGCGTCTGACCGGTGCTTTCATGCGCCTCGATCCCCGCACGGGACAGCGCATCAATCCATGCCAGAGGATCGGCGGCCTCACCGGCAACGATCCGCGCGCGCTTTTGCGTCAGGTTCACACGGGCAGACTGGATGCCCGGTTGATTGGCGAGCACAGTCTCTACCGTCCGGATACAGCCCGCGCAGTGGATATGCGGCAGCACCAGTTCATGGGTCGGCGCAGCATCGCTGCCGCGCTGTGCGGTACTTTCCGCCAGTGGTGCAGCGTTGCAGGCTGGGCAGGCAGAGATGGTCATTCAGTCACCCAAAGCTTCACATCCTTGCGAAAGGCTGTGCCATCTTCGGCCTCTGCCTCAAGGCGCAGCACCCAGCGGCCGGCCCCGAGTTCAGGGATCGGCGCGACATGGCTGCCTCCGACGTAGATCAGGTTCAACGCGATGTCGTCTTCACGTTCGGTTGCGCGGCCCAGAACAGCCTTCAGGTTCTGCGGCTGGATGGGGCCATGGCCATCGTCGAACCGCACCTCGATCTCGCGTGCGCCCAAATCGACATCCAGATCCCAGTTCAGCGCCTCTTGTGCGGCACGGCGTTCGTTGAATGTCTGGCTGTCGATATAGCTGTTCTTGCTTTCGATGCCGGGGAAGGTGCGGACCGCATTCACTGCCATGGTGACGTTCACACCGATGATGATGGAAAAGGCCAGCGCGAATACGGCAAAGACGTGATAGCCGGTGATTTTACGTGCGGTCATTGTGTGTCCTTTCCATTAAAGACGGTGGCTTCTCCCGAACGGGCATCGGTGATGACATCCTCGATCCACAGGCTCAGGTCCGTGCGGTCAGCCTTTGCAGCAGTATCATCCGGACGCGCCGTGACATAGGCCCGAACGCTGCGGGTTTCGTTGGCAGGCACCACCACATGGTTGGGCGAGGACGCACCGGTATCTTCCAGATCGATCCGTAGGATTTCATCCGACGACAGAAGCACACGGAATTCGCGGTCATCGGCGGCAAGGTTCCGGATGCGCAGGTTATAGACGTTCCGCACCGCACCATCGGACAGGGTGATATACGTCGGGTTGCGCACCGGTTCGACCGTCAGGTCGATGTCCGAGCGGATGAACAGCGCCCAAACCAGACCCACACCGATCAACGCCCACAGGGCAGTGTAAATGATGGTGCGCAGGCGGAAGACGTGCTGCCAGATCGGGCGCGGCTTTTCACCGGCCATTTCGCGCGGCGTGTCGGACAGGGCGAGGTAGTCGATCAATCCGCGCTCCTGACCAGTGCGCTCCATCACCTCGTCACAGGCATCGATGCACAGCGCGCAGGTGATACAAGCCATCTGCTGGCCGTCGCGAATGTCGATCCCCATGGGGCAGACGTTGACGCAGGCGTTACAGTCGATACAGGCACCAAGGTTCTCGGCACCCTCGGCCTTGCGGTGTTTGCCACGCGGCTCACCGCGCCAGTCGCGATAGGCCACGGTCAGGGTATCGTTGTCCATCATCGCCGCCTGAATACGCGGCCAGGGGCACATGTAGATGCAGACCTGTTCGCGCATGAAACCACCGAAAATAAAGGTGGTCGCGGTCAGAATGGCGACGGTGGTGTAGGCAACAGGGGCGGCCTGAAGCGTGAACAGATCACGCATCAGGGTCGGCGCGTCGGCGAAATAGAACACCCACGCGCCGCCCGTCGCCACGGCAATCAGCAACCACAGAACCCATTTGGTCAACCGAAGCCGTAGTTTGTGCAGGTCCCACTTGGCATTCCACAGGCGCACACGCGCGTTGCGGTCGCCTTCGACCCAGCGTTCGACAAGAATGAAAAGATCGGTCCAGACGGTCTGGGGGCAGGTATAGCCACACCACACACGCCCGAGGGCCGAGGTGAACAGAAACAACCCCAACCCCGCCATGATCAAAAGGCCTGCGACGAAATAGAACTCGTGCGGCCAGATTTCGATCCAGAAGAAGTAGAAACGCCGACCGGCCAGATCGACCAGCACCGCCTGATCGGGCAGGTTCGGCCCGCGATCCCAGCGGATCCACGGCGTCAGATAGTAAATCGCAAGGGTGACGGCCATGATCCACCACTTGAGGGTGCGGAACTTGCCCGAGACTCGGCGGGGAAAGATGGGCTCTCGCGCAGCATAGAGGCTCGCGGATGGCTGATCGCTCATTTCACAAGGGTCCTGTTTGTGAATTTTCCCCTTCATAGAGCGGGGGAGCGTCAGGCGAATTGACTCAGGTCAAGTTTGGGGGAGGGTTGGGCAGAATGAACACGGGTATGTTCGCGTAAGTTGGGCGAAGGGCGGGCATTCATGGCGGCAAATGCATTTGTCGTAAATGCGAAAAGCCTGATACACGTTTAGCGTGTTCTTTGGGTTGCGTAGTGAACGTTGTCACCCTAACTTTATCAACTGTAACCTTGCTTTAAGCGATTGTTGATATATATGGCAACATTGATAGAGTTGTGCGAGTCGGGGGCACTCGAGGTCATCGACCCGTTGGAGGCAAACGAGCTTCCGTGGAGAAATTTGTATGCGACGATGGAATTTATTGAGTGGCTAGACGGTGAGCTTCCGGAAATTGAACACAACACACTCTACTCAGACCTCACACCAACCGAGCAAGTTTTCGCCGTATTCTACGAGTATGTTGCTGGTGAAAACTTCTCGTCAGATCGAAGGTTTAAGAAATTACAATACACGCCAGACCATCATGTTTGGGAATTCAAGACGGACGAAGTTCGGGTGTTTGGTTGGATTCCCTGTAAAGATGCCTTCGTCTGTTGCTTTGGCGACAGCAAAGACAAAATAGAAGTTAATAGAAGCTATGGACGTTACATAGCTAAAACCGCCTACGTCCGTAATATGATGGACTTGAATGAACCGAAATGCCTCGAAGATAGGAGCTACGCAGATGTCATATCAGATGCGCCTTGACCCAAAATCAAGAAAGTCAGCTAGATTTATTTCTGGGCTGCAAAAGAAGATTCAAAAGGCCCTGCTCGATTCTGGGAAGACCCAACAAGAGATCGCGAGCATTCTCGGCGTTGATCGCTCAGTCGTTAATCGGCGACTAAAAGGAAGTGCGAATCTGACCGCGCGTTCGATCGCTGAATTTGCGTATGCTTTTGAAAAAGATATCAAAATTGAGTTTGTAGATAAGGACGCTGCTGCTCTCACTAATTCGACGCCTTCGTGTGGAAAAGTAATCGAGATCGACGACACGTCCAAATCCTATGCACGAGGTACCGTCGAGCCACAAGTGAAGTATGTTTTGGAAAGAGCTGGATCGTGAATATTGAGCCTTACGGAATCACCAACTTTTGCGATGACATTAGGCATGAAATCAACGGTAAGCTAACGCTTGTGGGCTGCTATGCCGGTTCTCTCAACTTCAATGGTCCGCCTCCAGGGACATTACCAACTTTCGCTGCCTTAATTAATCTTCGTGTGCCTTTGCACATTCAATTCGAAAAGATTTCCTTGCGTGTTATCAAAACGGAAGGAGACGAAGAAACTACGATATTAGAAGACGAAATTGAAAACTCGAAAGAGCATAACGAGCCTAGCCCCGTACCTGTTCCTAGTAGTGGGGAAGAAGAGAGAGTGCTGTTAATGGCTTTTCCATGCAAATGGACGCCGATTCACTTTTCGAAATCAGGGCAAATAAAAGTCAGAGCGTATTTGGATGGTGACCTGGAAGTTCGGCTGGGTGCTTTATCTGTGAATTTCGTAGAGCAGCCCGTGGAAGATCGGGATGCTAGATAGCAGTTGCGCCGACTTTGATTTAAACGACGTGTCTGGTTTACCCTCGGTTTGAAGGCCACGTGCCCACGAGATAAATGAAGCTAGGTAGCTATGAGTTTAGCGACCGTTCGTCGTTCTGTGCTCAGATGATAGCTCTGGGCCGATTTTTTGTCTTAAACATTTGAAATACAGACACCAACCTACCCCACCGCCTTCTCATACAAGTGCCATGTCGCGTGTCCCAGAATGGGCAGGGTAAAGATCAGGCCCATGAAGGCGGGGACGAAGGATAGGGTCATGGTGACGGCGATGATGGCTCCCCAGCCCAGCATCACCACGGGATTGCGTTTCACCACGCGGACGGATGTGATCATCGCGGTGACAAAGTCGATCTCGCGATCCAGCAGCAGGGGCATGGCGACGACGGTGACGGAAAACAGCACAGTCGCCAGAAACACGCTGATGATGCTGGCGATGATCACGAAGGTCCAGCCTTCGGACGTGAACAGAACGATCTGGAAAAACCCCTGAAGGTCCGAGAACGCGGCGTGTTGCAGCACGATCACCAGCACTGTGCGGAACTGATAGAACCAGACCCACAGGATAAACAGCGTGACAAAGGCCATCCAGACCATCTCGCGTTTGCGCTGGTTGGCCATGACGGTCAGGATGTCGCCCCAGCCGAAACCGGTGCCGGCCTTGAGCCGTCGCGACATCTCGTAAAGCCCTGCGCAGGCGAAGGGGGCAACAAGCGGGAAGGCAATGGCGGCGGGGATGATCATCCAGATCTTACCCATCCACAAAAGCGCCCAGACAAAGAAGATACCGAAAAGGGCATAGAACAGGCCGAAAAAGCCGCTCATGACGGGGCGGGCGAGGAAATCTGAGAACCCTGCCTTCAGCGATGCGCGAACGTCGTCGGCGGTGACTGTGTTCAGCTGCGGCATGGCCGGTGGCTGCGGGGTGGTGCCTGTGGTGCCGGATGTCATGATCGCTTCCTCGCTTAACGAAAAAACCGGAGACAGGTTTGACGTGCCTCCGGTCAGTGGGGAAATGGGGCCCGAAGGCCCCGTGGGACAATTACTCCCCGCCGCCCAACTGGTGGACGTAGAGAGTCACTGCTTTGATTTCCGCTTCGGACAGGCGCGGGCCCCATGCGGGCATCACGCCAAAGCGGGCGTTGGTGATGGTTTCGTGAACCGCGTCACGATCCCCGCCATAGAGCCAGATCGCATCTGTCAGGTCAGGCGCACCCAGATCGGTGCTGCCTTTGCCATCGTCTCCGTGACACGCCGCGCAGTTCGAGGCGTAGCTTTCCGCGCCAGTCGCTGCGAGCGCCGAGTCATGCACTGCGCCCGACAGGGACAGCACATATTCGGTGGTTGCCGCGATCACGTCCTCTTCCAGAAATGTGCCGAAGGCGGGCATTTCCGAAAAGCGTGTGTCGCCGTCGGGTTCGTAGCGGATACCGTGACGGACGGTGGCTTCGATCGCCTCAAGGCTGCCGCCCCAAAGCCAGTCATCGTCCAGAAGGTTCGGGTAGCCCTTGGCACCGGCTGCACCGGACCCGTGGCATTGCGAACAATTGGCCCGGAAGACCGCCGCGCCACCTGCGACGCCAAATTGGTGGGCGGGGTCTTCGGGCGCCAGCGTCGCCAGATCGGCGTTCGCCAGCGTTGTTGCGACTTCGGCGTTACGGGCATCCACCGCCGCGATTTCTTCGGCTACTTGTGCGCGGGTCGAATAGCCCAGCACACCCGAGGTCGCCGAAGAGATCATCGGCCATGCCGGATAGGCGATGGTATAGGCGATGCCCCAGATGATGGTGATGTAGAAGGTCCACAACCACCACCGCGGCAGCGGGTTGTTCAGCTCTTCGATGCCATCCCAGCTGTGGCCGGTTGTGCCGACGCCGTCTTGTGCGTCTTGATTGGCATTGTCGGACATCACGCGTCCTCCTTCATTGGTGCCGCGTCAAGATCGGCGGCGATATCGTTACGAAGCGGGATGCCGGCGATCTGCGCATCTGTCTCGCGGCTGCCCGGGCGGAAGGCCCAGACAATCGCGCTGATGTAGAAGGCCGTCATCGCCAGCAGAACCCAGCTATCCGCCAGTTCACGAAGCCAAGAATACGTATCCATATCGTGACCTCCTTAGCGGCTGGCGTCGGCAGTGAAGGTCGAGAAGTCGACCAGCGTGCCAAGCATCTGCATGTAGGCGATGATCGCATCCATCTCGGTCAGCTCGGGCTGACCATCGAAGTTGGACACGACAGCACCGGGATAGCGTTCGATCAGACCGTCCCAATCCGAGTCCGGATCAGCCTGTGCGCGGAAGTCCATCCGCGCTTCGGTGATCATTTCATCGGTGTAGGGAACGCCGACCATGCGATGGGTTTCCATCAGGTCGCCGATGTATTTGCCGTCCAGCTTGGTATCCGCAAGGAAGGCATACTTCGGCATGACGCTTTCAGGCACGACGGACTGCGGGTTTGTGAAGTGATCCACGTGCCACGCGTCCGAGTAACGCCCACCCACACGGGCCAGATCAGGTCCTGTGCGTTTGGACCCCCACTGGAACGGGTGGTCGTACATCGATTCCGCCGCAAGGCTGTAGTGACCATAGCGTTCGACCTCGTCCCGCATCGGGCGGATCATCTGGCTGTGGCACACATAGCAGCCCTCGCGGACATAGATATCGCGACCCGCCAGTTCCAACGGAGAGTAGGGGCGCATGCCGTCTACTTCTTCGATGGTGTTCTCAAGATAGAACAGCGGGGCGATTTCCACGATGCCACCGATGGTCACGACGAGCAGGGAGAACGTGAACAGCAGTGTCGGGCTGCGTTCAAGGATGGCGTGTTTGTTAAGGACAGACATCTTGCTAGCTCCTTATTCTGCAGGTGTCGCGACAGCGGTGCTGTCTGTCTGTGGCTGACGGATTGTCTTCCACATGTTCCAGACCATGATCAGCGCACCGGACAGATAGAGCAGCCCGCCGAAGGTACGCAGGACGTACATCGGGAACTTGGCGCTGACGGTGTCGGCGAAAGAGTTCACAAGGAAACCCTGCGCATCGACTTCACGCCACATCAGGCCTTCCATGATGCCGGTGACCCACATGGACGCCGCGTAGAGAACGATGCCGATGGTCGCCAACCAAAAGTGCCAGTCGATGGCCTTCATGGAATACATCTGGGCACGGCCCCACAGACGCGGTGTCAGGAAGTACAGAGCACCGAAGGTGATCATGCCGTTCCAACCCAGCGCGCCCGAGTGTACGTGGCCGATGGTCCAGTCAGTGTAGTGGCTCAGGCTGTTGACCGCGCGGATCGACATCATCGGACCTTCAAAGGTCGACATGCCGTAGAACGCAAGGCTGATCACGAACATCCGGATGATCGGGTCTGTGCGCAGCTTGTCCCACGCGCCGTCCAGTGTCATCAGGCCGTTGATCATGCCGCCCCAGCTGGGCATCCACAGGATGATCGAGAACACCATGCCAAGGGTCGAGGCCCAGTCAGGCAGCGCGGTGTAGTGCAGGTGGTGCGGACCGGCCCAGATGTAGATGAAGATCAGCGCCCAGAAGTGGATGATCGACAGCTTGTAGCTGAACACCGGACGTTCGGCCTGTTTCGGAACGAAGTAATACATCATCCCCAGGAAGCCGGCGGTCAGGAAGAAGCCCACGGCGTTGTGGCCGTACCACCACTGCGTCATCGCGTCTTGCACGCCAGAGAAGACCTGCACCGACTTCGAGCCCCAGATCGAGACCGGGATGGCCAGGTTGTTGAAGACGTGGAGCATCGCGACGGTCAGGATGAAGGACAGGTAGAACCAGTTGGCAACGTAGATGTGCGGCTCTTTCCGGCGGACGATGGTGCCGACGAAAACCGCCAGGTAGGCCAGCCAGACAATTGTCAGCAGCCAGTCGACGTACCATTCAGGCTCGGCGTATTCCTTGGCGTGGGTCGAGCCCAGCACATAGCCCGTCGCGGCCAGCACGATCACCAGCTGGTAGCCCCAGAACACGAACCAGGCCAGG
>CATNDK010000063.1 GCA_950096585.1 Thalassococcus halodurans
ATTCGGCACACCGGAGGCATCGCAGATCACTTATGGGGCAGGGCAGCTGGCCCGTCGCCTTGGGCTGCCGTACCGGTCCGCCGGTGGTTTCTGTGGGTCCAAGCTTCCCGACGCACAGGCAGGTTATGAAAGCGCGAACTCGTTGAACATGGGACTGTTGTCGGGCGTGAACTTTATGCTTCACTCTTGTGGCTGGCTTGAAGGTGGCCTTGTGTCGTCGTTCGAAAAGTTCGTGATGGATGCCGATCAGCTGGGTGCGCTGCACCACATGGCAAAGGGAGTTTCGATCGACGAAAACGCTCAGGCGATGGACGCCATCCGTGAAGTTGGCCCCGGCGGTCACTTCCTTGGCTGTGACCACACCCAGCGCAACTTCAAAGAAGCGTTCTGGCGGTCCAACCTGTTGGATTACAAGCCCTTCGAGCAATGGAGCGAAGAAGGGGGCCGAGACACCGTCACATTGGCGGCCGAGAAGGTGCAGCACATGCTGAACACATATCAGCCGCCTGCGCTGGACGTGGCGATTGCTGAAAATCTGGCTGCCTACGTGGAACAGAAAAAGGCGTCCATGCCAGACGCCTTTGCGTAAATCATAGGGCGATTTTTCTAGACCATCTCGGGCTGTGCCACTCGGTGCAGCCCTTTTTCTTTGATTTGTTGAAAACTCAGCTCAGCAAGTAAAGCGGTCAGCACATCTACATGTTGGCTGATTGAATAGCTGAGATCGCCTTTCTTGCGGGACTGTTCGATGTCGCGTTCCAGACCCGACAGTTGATCGAGGATTTTCACGCCATCGCTCAGATCCGAATGCCCCAGCAATCGCGGAAGGTGGATGCTTCGGTGAAACTCTTCCGCTCCGAAGCGCGCAGCGCGTACCAGAAGGCGTGGACGACGTAGGCTGGACAGATTGCCAAAGTGATTGTGCATGACGTTCCTCGTGTTCTCAGGCCGTCATTGTTTGCACGGGAATGAGGGGCGTTGCCGTCGAGGTAAAACCGTACGGTGGATTCACCATTGTTTACCTATCAGAAACGACAGTTGAGAAAGCGGAAACAGTTAATTTTTCCGTAACAAAATCGCGCATAGGTTGCATAACAATTTGTGGGTAATTTTGTGGATTGAATTTAGACGGGGGTCAACATGACTATCGAAATGGTTGTCAAAGCGGAACGTAGCTTGCCGAATTGGGTGCCTGACGCAGCCAAAAATTATATCGCGCATACCGAGTACGGCGAAAGTCTTCGGGCTGTGGCGCGACGTCAGAATTGTCATCCGTCGACAGTCCTGCGGCAGGTACGCAAGCTGGAACAGCGTCGGGACGATCCGTTGGTGGATGCGGCGTTGCGTGGTCTTGGGGAATGCGGAAATTTTGAAGAGGGCGTAGATCAGTCCAAGGATAAATCCGATATGGTCAACCCTCTGAAAAGCGCGGCAAACCCTGTTAGCGAAGAGCGTCTGATGAAAGATGCGTATCGCATCCTTCAGGTGCTTGCCCAGCCCAATGCTGTGTTGGCAATTGCCGCTGAAATGCAAAAAGCAGTGGTTGTGCAGGGCTCGGATGCGACCGACAATTTCGGAAAACAGGTGGTCGAACGTGATGTGGCCGAGGCCATGGCGCTGAAAGACTGGATTGCTTGCAGCACCACGGGACGGGTGTCGAAGTACCGGATAACGCCCGCGGGCCGAAGCCTTTTGAACCAGTTGACCGCCAAACGCGAAAACAAAGTGCGTGGCTTTGCTGAGTCTCAGGCGGGCTTTGATACGCGACGGGCCCGCAGCATTGATCTGCCGGATGCTTTTCAGGTGGGGCTGGAACGGAATGGTCGGTTTGTTCTGCCCGAAAGTCCGTTGGCGGCGCTGTCGCGCCGTCGGGACAAAGGCGGTGATCCTTATCTGAAAGATTTCCATGTGCGTGCGGGCGAAAGGCTGCGTGAGGATTTCGAACTGGCCAAGGCAACCGTGCCGGATCGGGCGGAATGGTCGGAACTTGAGGCATCTGGTTCCAAGGGATTTCTTGCGTTTCCGGGCGAAGATGACGCAGGCAAAGGGGCTGTTGTGGCCAAAGGCCGTCTGATCGCCGCGCTGGAAGATCTCGGGCCGGAACTGTCTGAGATTGCTTTGCGCTGCTGCTGCCTTTTGGAAGGGCTTGAAACCTCGGAACGTAAAATGGGTTTTGCGGCGCGTTCTGGAAAAGTTGTTTTGCGGATCGCTTTGATGCGTCTGCATCGCCACTACGATCGCGAGGCGTTTAATGGCGGTGACTTGATCGGCTGACGAAACATCGAACGGCCCAGCCGAAAGGGGCGGTCGGGCCGCGCAGGTCGCGAGAGCGCAAGGGGCAGAGGATACTCTGGAAAGGGGGCGCTCATCGCAAGGCCGCTATGCCGAAGCAAGTACTGGCAAACGCCTCTGCCACGCACTACTATGGCTCCAAAGTATTAAGGAGCTGAGAAGCGATCATGCGTGATCTGAAAATTCCAAGCCAGCGTCATCCGGAAAAGGCGCACCGGCCCGATAAGGCTCAGCCCAAGAAGCCTGACTGGATTCGTGTACGCGCGCCCGGTGGCAAAGCCTATGCAGACACGCGCCGCATTATGCGGGACAACAACCTGACCACGGTTTGTGAAGAAGCAGGTTGCCCGAACGTGGGCGAGTGCTGGTCACAGGGCCACGCCACCATGATGATCATGGGCGAAATCTGTACACGCGGCTGCACGTTCTGCAACGTGGCCACCGGTCGTCCGGACGCGCTTGATGTGTTTGAACCCGGTCGCGTTGCCGACGCAGTTCAAAAGCTGGGTCTAAACCATGTGGTCATCACATCGGTTGACCGTGACGATCTGGATGATGGTGGTGCGGAACATTTCGCGCAGACCATTCGCGCCATTCGCCATCGCTCGCCCGACACAACCATCGAAATCCTGACGCCCGACTTCCTGAAGTGCGACGACAGCGCGTTGGAAATGGTGGTTCAGGCACGCCCCGACGTGTTCAACCACAATCTTGAAACCGTACCCGGCCTGTACCCGAGCGTTCGCCCCGGCGCGCGGTATTTCCATTCCTTGCGCCTGCTTCAGCGCGTCAAAGAACTGGATCCGTCGATCTTTACCAAATCCGGCATCATGGTCGGTCTGGGCGAGGATCGTCCGCAGGTTCAGCAGGTGATGGACGATATGCGTGCCGCTGACGTAGATTTTCTGACCATCGGTCAGTACCTGCAGCCGACGCCAAAGCACCACCACGTAGACCGCTTTGTCACGCCAGAGGAATTCGAAGCCTACGAAAAGGCCGCGTGGGGCAAAGGGTTCCTTATGGTGTCCGCAACGCCGCTGACGCGCTCGTCTTACCACGCGGGCGACGACTTTGCCCGTCTGCGGGAAGCCCGCGAGGCCAAACTGGCGCGCAACTGATTTAGGTAATTAATCGGCGGTTGGCAGGGCTTTTAGGTACTGTGCCACCGCCGTGCGATCTTCGGCGCTGAGTTTTGCGAAGTTATCGACGACTTCGACCATGTGCCCACCGACGCTGTCAAAGTCGGGCGTAAAACCGGACTCAAGATAATAGGCAATATCCTCGCTCGCCCAATCCAGTTGACCGGGGGTTAGCGCGGGGATGCGTCCGTCTCCTGCAGGATTAGGGGCGCCGGCCAACCAGTTATTGCGATCCAATCCGCCGAGCGCGTTGCGCGGGCTGTGGCATTCCCCGCAATGGGCCAAGGCTTCGACCAGATAGCGGCCCTTGGTTTCGGCTTCGGTCGACACGTTTTGCACGACCCAATCATCGGACATGAATAGCAGCTTCCATCCCCCCAAAGAGGCGCGGATGTTAAACGGAAAGCCGACTTCATGTGGTTGCGAAGGCGCGTTCGACGCAGGAAGTGTCTGCATATACGCCCATAGGTCGGCCACGTCCTGATCCGTCATCTTGGTGTAGGATGTATAGGGAAATGCGGGGTAGTAGTGTGCCCCGTCCGGCGACACACCTTTGGTGACCGCACTCGCGAATTCGGTCAGGCTCCAGCTTCCGATCCCGTGTACCGGATCACTTGATATGTTGGGGGCGATGAATATCCCAAAGTCGCTGGGAAACTTCTGCCCCCCAGTCAAAATCAGCTTGGCATCCTTTTCCGCGTCCGGTGCATGGTGGCATGACGCGCAACCCGCAGCGGTAAAGACGGTCTGTCCGTTGTCCGGATCACCGCGCAGTGCGGCGAACCGGTCTTCGTCAACGGGTGTTGCACGTAGCACGCCCCACGCAACGCCAGAGCCGACAGCAACCAATGCGATCAGAATGCCAAGCTTGTACTTCATATCAACCCTTTAGTTTGCAGATGCCCGATAGGTATCATGGCAGGCTTTGCAGGTGCCGCCAATCTGACCCAGCGCCGGACCGATGGCTTCTTGCCCCGTGCCCGCGACCGAGACGAGGTTCTCGGCAGCTGTGCCCAATGCATCCCACTTAGACGAAAAGTCTGCGAAGTCATCCCAAATCATAGGCAGGGCGCGCGTGCCATCGATGGACATGTTGTCCGACCCTTCGGGCCATAGAGCGGCCTGATGCACCATAGAAACACCGTGGATGCTGTGTGCTGCTGCTTCGGCGGCTGCGGCGTCGTAATCCATCTTGCCTTTGGCCATATCGCCAAGAATGCCAAGGTTGATCGCCAGAATGCGGAACTGGCCCTGACGGGCTTTCAGATTTGCTGAAAAATCTTCCTGTGCCATGGCACTGCCTACAAATGCGATTGAGGCGGCTGTGGCGAACGTTAAAATGGCCTTCATGGTGTGTCTCCTAATCAATCTATGCGTTCACGTTACGCATGACCTGAAAAAATCAGGTGACACATTTCCGTGAACGCATGTTTTAAGAGACGTCTTGCCGATCCCTAGCTGCGTCGGCGGGATACGAAGCGCGGCAACATCGCCGAAAAGTCGCGACCCTGTCCGCCTTCGTCTTCAACAAACTGGCGGTACTGTTCTGCCGCAAGCTGGCCCATCGGCGTATCCGCGTCCGCGCTGGTTGCCGCGTCCTGTGACAAACGAAGGTCTTTCAGCATCAGTTCTGCGGCAAACCCCGGTTTATAGTCATTGTCGGACGGCGATGTCGGGCCAACACCCGGCGCAGGGCAGTAGGCGTTGATCGACCAGGATGCGCCCGAGGACGTCGAAACAACATCGAACATCGCCTGACGGTCCAGACCCAGTTTGTCGGCCAATGCAAAGGCTTCGCAGGTGGCGATCATGGTGACGCCAAGGATCATGTTGTTACAGATTTTTGCAGCCTGCCCATTGCCGGAGGGGCCGCAATGCACGGCCTTCTGACCCATGATGTCGAACAGCGGCTTTGTCTTTTCGAACGCCTCGGCACTGCCGCCGACCATAAAGGTCAATGTGCCAGCATCCGCGCCGCCTACACCGCCGGATACGGGGGCATCTACGGGCATGACACCCAAAGCTTGGGCTTGTTGCGCAACAGCGCGCGCGCTGTCGACGTCAACGGTGGAACAGTCCGCGAATACCGCGCCAGCAGACATCACCGGCAGGATTTCATCAGCCACCGCGCGTAGGATCGCGCCGTTGGGCAGCATGGTGATCACAACATCCTTGCCGGCTGCGGCTGCCGCTGCTGACTCGGCGTTTGTCACACCTTTGATCGTCACACCCGCGGTATCGAACCCTGTCACTTCATGTCCGGCGCTGGCCAGATTGCGCGCCATATGGCCGCCCATGTTGCCCAAACCGATGAAACCGATCTTCATTGCCGTCTCCTCCTGATGGAACTGAAGCTTAATGCCGGGAATGGGACGCAGCATCTTGGACACATCTACCAAAGGCAGCGCCTCAAGCTTGCGCGTCCATTGCGGGTTGCGATCCTTGTCGATGATCGCGGCACGGATGCCTTCCAGAAAATCGCCATCCTCATGCGCGCGATGGGTAAAGCGGTACTCCAGCTCAAGCGCCTTTTCGATAGTGGGCGTGCCCATGCGCAGACGGTGCAGAATTTCCAACGTTGCGCCCATGGCCAACGGGTCGTTCCGTTTAAGAACCTTCAGGCTGGCATCGGCAAAGTCGCTGGGCATCGCGGCAAAGCCATTCAGAATGTCGCCCAAACGTTCGCCACCGAAATAGCGGTTGATCTGAACTTGCTGCTTGGCCAGTTCGGACTCTGGGGCAGGGGCGCTGTATTCCTCAATGGCTGCTACATCACCGGTGGTGATCAGCGCGGCCTTCAGCAACTCCCATTTGTCCTGCGGCACAAAGCGATCGGCAAAGCCTGCATAGATCGCGTCACCCGACTTCATGCGCGTTGCCGTTAGCCCGAGGTATTCGCCCAACCGTCCCGGGGCCGAGGCCAGCAGATACGTGCCGCCCACATCCGGAACCAAACCGATCCCGCATTCCGGCATCGCGATCTGAGAGCTTTCACAAACAATCCGGTGTGAGCCGTGGCAGCCAACGCCAACACCGCCGCCCATGGTGAAGCCGTGCAAAAAACTGACGATCGGCTTCGGGTAAGACGCCATGAAGGCATTCAGGCGATATTCGTCGCGCCAGAACTGGCGTCCGTAATCATATTCACCCGCAATGCCGGTGCGGTACATCTCGGAGATATCGCCACCTGCACAAAACGCCCGCTCGCCTGCGCCTTCGATAATAACCAACGCCACGTTCGGGTCATGCCGCCACGCAAGCAGCGCCTCTTCAATGGCGAGGCACATCTCATAGCTGAGCGCGTTCAGCGCGTCGGGGCGGTTCAGCGTGATACGACCCGCGCGGCCTTGGGTGGTGATCAGAATGTCTTGCGTCATAAATCGGTCCGGTTCGTTTTGGGTCTGGTCACGCGACCATAGTGCGCGCAACGATCATGCGCATAATTTCATTGGTGCCTTCAAGGATCTGGTGCACCCGTAGGTCACGCACAATCTTTTCGATGCCGTAGTCCGCCAGATAGCCATAGCCGCCGTGCAGTTGCAGACATTGATCCGCGACCTTACTGCCGGTTTCGGTGACGAATTTCTTGGCCATCGCCGCGTATTTTGTGGCCTCGGGGTGGCCCGTGTCCACCATCCACGCCGCCTGCCGCAGCATCGTACGTGCGGCGGTCATTTCGATTTCCATATCGGCCAGTCGGAATTGCAAGGCTTGGAATTGGTCGATGCTTTTGCCAAAGGCCTTGCGCTCGCTCATGTAGGCCAACGTGCGGTTCAGCGCATCCTGAGCGCCGCCAAGCGAACAGGCCGAGATATTCAGCCGCCCACCATCAAGGCCCTGCATGGCATAGCGGAATCCCATGCCTTCTTCGCCGACAAGGTTTTCGGACGGAATTTTGCAGTCGTCGAACTGGACCTGACGGGTCGGCTGGGATCGCCATCCCATTTTGTCTTCCAGCCCGCCATAGCTCAGGCCGTCGGTGCCCGCGTCGATGTAGACGGTCGAGATGCCCTTGGGGCCTGCATCGCCGGTGCGGACCATGCAGATATAGCCATCGGAATACCCGCCGCCCGAGATAAACGCCTTTGTGCCGTTCAGCGTGTAGCCTTCGTTCGTGCGGTCTGCGCGGGTTTTCAGTGCCGCTGCGTCTGAACCGGAGCCCGGTTCAGTCAGACAGTAGCTCAGCACCTTTTCCATGCTGATCGCGTCCGGCAAAAGACGCGCCTTCATTTCGTCCGACCCGAACTTGTCGATCATGCCTGCGCACATGTTGTGGATCGACAGAAACGCCGCAACGGACGGGCAGGCCATGGACAGGGCTTCAAATATCAGCGTGCAGTCTAGGCGCGACAGGCCAGCGCCGTCGTTTTCCTCGGATACGATCAGCCCGCCAAAACCCAGTTCGGCCAGTTGCGGCCAAAGCTCTTTCGGGATGGTTCCGTCTTTTTCCCACTGCTGGGCATGGGGTGCGATGTGTTCCTGACCGAACGCATAAGCCATGTCGAAAATAGCCTGCTGGTCATCACCGAGCGCAAAATCCATCGGCTCCTCCTCCGTTGGAAAGTGTCTGAACGTTTGTTCATTTTTTGGCAGGGTTTTGAGAGCTTGGCAATATCCGGAATGCAAAATGATTTTGCGCGGATGCGGCAAAGGGAATGGGGTGACGGAGAAACGAGTTGGTAGGCTACTGGACAAATTTCGAGTTTGCCGCCTCGGCACTTAGGTCAGCTATGTTGCGAAATCAAAGGTTGTAAACAAGTTGGACAATCAACCTAGGCGAATGTATGAACGTAAGAACTACCAGCACCCATATGTTTAAAGAATGGAAATAACTAATGCGCTTTTTGACACCAATTCTTATGGCACTATTCGTAGCCGGATGTACTGTTGATCCTCAAGCTAAGGCTGAGAAACGAGCTAAGGACATTGAAAGTTTGATTCCAAATCCAACAGACCGGGATGGTGTTTATCTTGTTTACCCTTTTGAAGCTGCCGGTTCTTTCAGCGCTATGTATTTCGTTTGGGAACCTTCAAAAATCTCAGAATCTAAGGCGAGGCAAACCGTTTCAGGGATTTGCGCCCGTGCCGGTCGGTCTGGCTCGATTTCTATCGACAAAGATTTAGGGACAGGTACGAGAACGCTGCCAGACGGAAAAACAATTACAGTCAGACAGGTTTGGTTTGGTTGCGAATTTGATTAATCGTGAATGTCTTTAGCTTTGTGATGACGACATGCTTTGAGGTTGTCATTCCTAGCTGCACCGTTCCCGATATTTTCAAATCTTGGCATCTATACTCCTAGGAGTGACGAAGATTTTTCCTAAGCCACCGGCAACACACCTCCGAGGCGTCGCTGAATTGAGCTTCGAGGCAATCTTCGCCGCACATTGCCATTAGGGTGATGTAAAGGACGAATTTGACGACCACGGTCAGCCGATACGTCCAAAAAGAAAAAGCCCGCAGGATGTCCTGCGGGCTTTCTGTTTCAGCTTTTGAACCGGATCAGTCCATGGCTTTGAAGTTGAACTCGCCGCCTTCTTTGATGCCCGAGAACCAACGCGCTGTGACGGTTTTTGTCTTGGTGTAGAAGCGGAAGGCGTCGGGGCCGTATTGGTTCAGGTCACCGAATGCCGATTTCTTCCAGCCGCCGAAGGTATGATAGCTCAGCGGAACAGGGATCGGGAAGTTGATGCCGACCATGCCAACATTCACGCGGTGCGCAAAGTCGCGGGCGGTGTCGCCATCCGCTGTGTAGATCGCGGTGCCGTTGCCATAGGGGTTGTCGATGATCAGGTTCAGCGCGTCTTCGTATGTGTCTGCACGAACTTGGCTCAGAACCGGGCCAAAGATTTCTTCTTTGTAGATGTCCATGTCAGGCGTGACGTTGTCGAAGAAGGACGGGCCAACAAAGAAGCCGTCTTCATAACCCTGAAGCTGGAAGCCACGACCGTCGATCAGCAGGTCCGCGCCTTGTTCAACGCCCGAGTCGATCAGACCTTCGATACGCTGTTTTGCAGCTGCTGTAATGACGGGGCCGTAATCGACTTCTTCGTCAGCTGTGTAGGGCCCGACTTTCAGCTTTTCGATGCGCGGCATCAGTTTCTCGACCAGCTTGTCGGCAGTTTCCTTACCAACCGGAACCGCAACCGAGATCGCCATGCAGCGTTCACCAGCCGCACCAAAGCCCGCGCCGACCAGAGCGTCAGCCGCTTTATCCAGATCGGCGTCCGGCATGATGATCATGTGGTTTTTAGCACCACCGAAGCACTGCGCACGTTTGCCGTTCGATGCCGCGCGGCCATAGATATACTGCGCGATCGGGGTCGAGCCTACGAAGCCGACAGCTGCGATGGTTTCGTTGTCGAGGATCGCATCAACGGCTTCTTTGTCGCCGTTCACAACCTGCAGAATTCCATCGGGCAGGCCCGCTTCTTTCAGAAGTTCGGCCAGACGCAGTGATGTGGATGGGCAGCGTTCGGACGGCTTCAGGATCATGGCGTTACCGGACACGATCGCGGGGGCCATTTTCCATAGCGGGATCATTGCGGGGAAGTTGAACGGCGTGATGCCTGCAACAACACCCAGAGGCTGGCGCATGGAGTACAGGTCGATGCCCGGACCGCCATCATCGGTGAACTCACCCTTCAGCATGTGCGGCGCGCCCATGCAGACCTCGACCACTTCCAGACCACGCTGAACGTCACCACGGCCATCGGGCAGGGTTTTACCGTGCTCGCGGCTGACCAGCTCGGCCAGTTCGTCCATGTGTTCGTTGATCAGGGCGCCGAACTTCATCATGACGCGTGCACGACGCTGGGGGTTGGTTGCGCCCCATGCTTTCTGTGCTTCTTCCGCTTTCGCGATAGCCGCGTTCATTTCTTCTACGGTTGCCAGTGGAACCTTGGCCTGAACCTCGCCAGTGGCGGGGTTGAAGACTTCTGTGAAACGGCCGGACGTGCCTTTGACGTGCTCACCGTTGATGTAGTGGGTCAGTTCGGTCATCGAGTTTCTCCTCTCTCGGAATTGACACAAATAATAGTCTTGCGAATTTGCCCGATACAGAGGCAAGTTTTCAAAAAGGTTTTGCGAAAATGCGGGGGTGTGATCATGGACAGCTGGGACGACATGCGAGTGTTTCTTTCGGTGGCGCGCAACGAAAGTCTGTCAGGGGCAGGTCGCGTTTTAAAACTGGATCCGGCAACGGTCGGTCGACGCGTCGCGCGGCTTGAGGAAAACTTCGGAACGCCTTTGTTCATCAAAAGCCCCCAAGGCTACGCATTGACCGAAGCAGGTTTGCGTCTTTTGCGGCATGCGGAAGAGGCCGAACAAGCGATGACTGCGGCCAACGAGGATGTGGCTGGCCGGTCCGAAGGTCTGTCGGGGCAGATTCGAATTGGCGCGCCTGATGGCTGTGCAAACTTCGTTCTGCCGCAGGTATGTTCTGCAATTGTCGAACAAAATCCCGATCTTGATGTGCAAATCGTGTCCCTTCCTCGGGTCGTCAATCTGTCCAAGCGAGAGGCCGATCTTGCCGTTGCTGTCAGTGCGCCCACAGCAGGTCGCCTGACGGTCCAAAAGATCACCGACTATAAACTGCATCTTGCCGCCAGCCGCGCCTATTTGCGGAACGCGCCGCCGATCACGTCGCTGGACGATTTGGCCGGCCACAAGATGATCGGCTACATCCCGGATATGATTTTTGACAAGGAATTGGACTACTTAGCGGACCTGGGTGTTGAACGTGTCCGTCTGGCGTCCAACTCGGTCATGGTTCAGTTCCAGTGGATTTTGGGCAATGCGGGCATGGGGATCGTGCATGATTTCGCCTTGGCGGGGATCAACCGTTTGACCAAGATTCTGCCCGAAGAATTGTCGCTTACCCGGAGCTTCTATCTGGTGCGCCATGCGGATGATCGGCGTCTTGATCGCCTTAACCGTTTCTCGGAATTGCTGAGCGAGGGCATACG
>CATNDK010000064.1 GCA_950096585.1 Thalassococcus halodurans
CGCTGCCTGAAGGTCCTTGGACGCAGCTTTCAGAGGCTCGACAAATTCGGCCATGCCTTCGACGTCGCCTTGTTCCTTGCAGAAGGATTTGACCATGTCGAAGAATGCCATGACGTGCTTGCCGCCGTCCTGACCCAGCTTACGGCCCACGAGGTCGAGCGACTGGATGCCGTTTGTGCCTTCATAGATCATGGTGATGCGGGCATCGCGGACGAACTGTTCCAGACCCCATTCCTGAGTGAAGCCGGAGCCGCCCAGTGTCTGCTGTGCCAGAACTGTCGTTTCAAAGCCCTTGTCCGTCAGGAAGCCTTTGATGACCGGTGTCAGCAGGGACACGAGGCCGTCTGCGTCTTTGTCGTTGTTGCGGTGTGCGCGGTCCAGCATCTGGGCGCCCCAGAATGTGAATGCACGGGCACCTTCGATGAAGGATTTCTGATCCATCAGGTTCCGGCGCACGTCGGGGTGCACGATGATCGGGTCTGCCGGACCATCGGGGTTTTTCACGCCTGTCACATCACGGCCCTGAACGCGGTCTTTGGCGAAGGCGAGGGCGTTCTGGTAGGCCACAGCACCCTGAGCGTAGCCCTGAAGGCCCACACCCAGACGCGCTTCGTTCATCATGGTGAACATGGCACGCATCCCTTTGTGCGGCTCGCCAACCAGATAACCGGTTGCACCGTCGTAGTTCATCACGCAGGTCGCGTTGCCGTGGATGCCCATCTTTTTCTCAAGGCCGCCACAGGTTGCAGCGTTACGCTCACCCAGCGAACCGTCGTCGTTGACCATGAACTTGGGCACGATGAACAAAGAGATCCCTTTGACGCCTTCAGGCGCGTCCGGCAGTTTTGCCAGAACAAGGTGAATGATGTTTTCGCACATGTCGTGCTCGCCGGCCGAGATCCAGATCTTGTTGCCGGTGATCTTGTATGTGCCGTCGTCCTGCGGAACCGCTTTGGTGCGGATCAGGCCAAGGTCTGTACCGCAGTGAGGTTCGGTCAGGTTCATGGTGCCGCCCCATTCGCAGGTCACCATCTTGGGCAGATATTTCGCCTTCAGCTCGTCCGACGCGTGTGCGTGGATTGCGTTGTAGGCACCGTGGGTCAGGCCCTGATACATGTTGAAGGCCATGTTGGCGGACGAAAACATTTCGCCAACTGCTGTCGCGACCAGATAGGGCAGGCCTTGGCCGCCGTATTCGGGGTCACAGTCCAGCGACGTCCAGCCGCCTTCGCGGACCTGATCGAACGCGTCTTTGAAACCTGCAGGCGTGCGGACCACGCCGTTTTCCAGGTGGCAGCCTTCTTCGTCGCCAACCTTGTTCAAGGGCGCGAGTACGTTTTCACACAGCTTGGCCGCCTCTTCGAGGATTGCCTGTGTCGTGTCGCTGTCCAGTTCGTCGTAGCCGGGGATGTCGGCTTCGGAAATTTTCAGAAGATCGTGCAGCACGAAATTCATGTCTTTTGTCGGCGCCTGATAGATGGGCATGGTCGTCCTCCCTCGGGGTCTTACTCAGCGGCTTTTTTGGAATTGGACATCGAGGCGAGCATTTTTTCGCCCCAACGCATTTGTTCTTTCAGCTCGTCGATCGCTTCGTTCAGTTCATCGCGCTGGTCGATCATCGACTGTAGGCGGTCCTGTGCGATCTCATATGTCTTAGCGAGCTGGGTCTGCTGCTGGTCGCCCATGTGATACAGGTCCAGCAATTGACGGATATCTTCGAGGCTGAAGCCGAAACGCTTGCCTCGCAAAATCAGTTTCAGACGCGCGCGGTCGCGACGGGTGAACAGGCGTTTCTGGCCTTCGCGAATGGGGAACAACAGTTCCTTCGCTTCGTAAAATCGCAGCGTTCTGGGCGTGACATCGAATGCCTCGCACATCTCGCGGATCGTCATGGTTTTTTCGTCAGTCATGGCGGATCCTCCCGCGCCTAATCGTTCAACTGTCACCAAAAGTGCGTCGTCGGATGCTGTCTTACAAGGATAGCTGACGTTTACGTAATGCATACGTTACGTCACTTTGTAGTGTGACGCAGGGGCGCGGTATTTCGACGTGGCGTCACAGCGAAAAATGGCGCCTGATCCAGAAGATCAGACGCGGTTGCACACCCCGCCAGCGGCGGAATCAGTCAGTTATTTCGGAAAGTGCGGGGTGTTACAGCCCGATGCTGGCCGCGGTATCATCGCGTAGGCGCTGAAGCTCATCCATGGCTTCGTCCAGCTGTTTGCGCTGTTCTGCCAGTTCGCCCAACTGACGGTCGGCCATATCGACCCAGGCTTTCATCTGTGCCTCTGTGCCTTCTTTTTCGTAGATCAGAAGCCACTGACGGATTTCTTCCAGCTGGAACCCGAATTTGCGCCCTCGCATGATCAGCGTCATGCGCGCCACTTCGCGCGGTCCATAGTAGCGTGCACGCCCCTCGCGGTCCGGTTGCAGCAATTCGATATATTCGTAGTAACGCAATGTCCGTGGCGTCACATCGAATTTGGCGCACATTTCTTTGAAGCTGAGGCGGTTATCGGACATACTATCACTCAAGTTCTGTTAGGCACCAAGCTAGCTCCTGACCAGACGAAGGGCAACTGTGCACCTGCGGTTTTGCAAAGAGCAATCTTGCGATGGGTGGCGATCAGTGACCATAAAGGCTGAACTGTCAAGGAGCCGCCCATGGATGAGGCCAAAGTCAAAATCGCCAGGCAATTCATCGAAGCCATTCCGCATTCCCGTGCGCTGGGCATGAAAGTTGAAGAAATCGGCGACGGATTTGCCCGCATCACAATGCCTTATGACGAACGCCTGATCGGCGATCCCAAGACAGGCGTGATCCATGGTGGGGCTGTATCAGCGCTGATGGATACCTGCGGCGGGGCCTGCGTGATGTCGCATCCCGAGGCACCCGGCGGGACCGCAACCATTGATTTGCGTATCGATTACATGCGCGGCGCGACGCCGGGCCAGACCATCGTGGCCGAGGCACGTTGTACCCATATCACCCGCAACGTGGCCTTTGTGCGGGCAACCGCTATGGATGATGATCGCGAAAACCCTGTGGCCACCGCAACAGGTGCCTTCACGGTGGAGCGCAAGTCATGAGCCGCCGCACAGTCGAACCCGTTCAAGTTGTCAAACAACGCCGTGACGCGGCCCTTCGTGCCTTGGCCGAGGGCGTGCCGTACATCCGGTTTATGGGCATTGTCTTTGACCGTCGCGGCGATGAGCTGACAGCGGTTCTGCCGTTTCGGGATGAAAACATCGGCAACCCGTTTTTGCCCGCGATTCATGGGGGCGTGACGGCAGCATTCCTTGAGGTGACCGCGATTGTTACGCTTAGCTATCAGTGGTTGTGGGAAGACGTTGAAAATGGCGTCCTAGACCCCGAAGAGATGGTCGACGGAAACCTGCCGCGTTTGCCCAAGACCATCGATTTTACGGTGGATTACTTGCGCTCTGGTCTGCCGCGCGATGCCTATGCGCGGGCCCGCGTAACCCGTTCGGGGCGTCGTTACGCCAGCGTTCAGGTCGAAGCGTGGCAAGACAACCGTGACCGGCCTATTGCCCACGCAACTGCGCATTTCCTGATGCCACGAAGCGACAAGTAGCACGTGGTCCAAGAGGTCACCCACGCCCGCGTTCTGAAAATCGCGATTCCGATCGTGATTTCGAATGCGACCATCCCCATTCTTGGCATCGTCGATACGGGCGTTGTGGGTCAGATGGGCGAGGCTGCTCCGATCGGGGCTGTCGGTATTGGCGCGATTATCCTGACGGCGATCTACTGGTTCTTCGGCTTTCTTCGGATGGGAACCACCGGCCTTGCCGCCCAAGCGCGCGGGCAGGGCGATCGGGGCGAAGTCGCCGCGATCCTGACACGGGTTCTGATGATCGGGCTTGGGGCCGGCGTGATCCTGATCGCCGCGCAATCGCTGCTGTTCTGGGGCGCGTTCAAAGTGTCGCCCGCCAGCCCCGAGGTCGAAGAACTTGCCTCAGGCTATCTGGGAATCCGCATCTGGTCGGCACCTGCTGCCATTGCGATCTACGGCTTGCTCGGCTGGCTGATCGCGGCGGAACGCACAGGTGCGGTTCTGGCGCTTCAGGTGTGGATGAACGGTGTGAACATCGTGCTGGACCTGTGGTTCGTGCTAGGCCTTGGCTGGGGCGTGAACGGCGTGGCCTTTGCGACGTTTCTGGCGGAATGGTCGGCGTTGGGACTTGGCCTGTGGCTGTGCCGGTCCGCGTTCAACGTGCCTGACTGGCGCGACTGGGGCAGGGTGTTCGACAAGGTGCGCCTGATCCGCTTTGCGCAGGTGAATGGCGATATTCTGATCCGGACGGCGGCGCTTCAATCCATTTTCCTGTCGTTCATGATGTTCGCCGCGCGGTTCGGGGATGTGACGCTGGCAGCGAACCAGATCCTTTTGCAGTTTTTGTACGTCACGGGTTACGCGCTCGACGGCTTTGCCTTTGCGGCCGAGGCGATGGTCGGCGCAGCCATGGGCGCAACAGATCGGCGCACCCTGCGCCGCGCGTCCATTCTGTCGTCGTTCTGGGGGCTGATCTGCAACATTGGCCTTGCTGCGGTGTTTTTCGCTTTCGGCCCGATGATGATCGAGATCATGTCAGAGGCGAAAGAGGTCAACGCAACGGCGATGGATTACCTGCCATGGATGGTTGCCGCCCCCTTGGTCGGTCTGGCGTCATGGATGTTGGACGGGATTTTCATCGGCGCGACACGAACCAAGGACATGCGGAATATGATGTTGCTGTCGGCCATCGCCTATTTCGCGACGGCCTTTGCGTTGATGCCGTTGTTCGGAAATCACGGGCTTTGGGCCGCGCTGATCCTGAGTTTTGTGTATCGCGGGGTTTTGTTGGGATTGCGTTATCCGGCTTTGGAAAACGCAGTGGTTGCCCCACAAAAGGGTTAGTCGTTCAGCGTATCCAACGCCTGTTTGAAGACGTCGACGTCTACATTCCCGCCTGACACGGTTGCGATCACCGTGTCGCCATTCAACTGGTCGCCGTGGAACAACGCCGCCGCCAGCGCGACGGCGCCGCCGGGTTCGGCCACGATCTTCAGGCGCTGAAAGGCAAGGCCCATGGCGCGCAGGGCGTCATCCTCGGACACAGCGATGCCCGGTCCGACCAGACGATCCATGATCGGGAAGGTTATATTGCCCGGTTGCGGGGTAACGATGGCGTCGCACAGGCTGCCGCTGGTGCGGTCGTTTCGTTGGATCGACCCGCTGGCCAAAGACCGCTTCACATCGTCGAACCCTTCCGGTTCCACCGGCCGGACTTTCATTTTGGGGGCCTCGGCCTCAAGCGCGAGCGCTACGCCCGCGGTAAAGCCACCACCGCCGCAGCAGACCAGAACCTCGGCATCAAATATCCGCAATTCCGCAGCTTGTTCCGCGATCTCAAGTCCGGCTGTGCCTTGTCCCGCAATCACCTGTGGTTCGTCGAACGGTTTGATCAGCGTCAGACCACGTTCCGCAGCAAGCGCATCGCCGATTGCGTCGCGATCTTCGTTCGCGCGGTCATAGAGCACAACTTCCGCCCCCAACGCGCGGGTGTTGTCGATTTTCAGCTTGGGCGCATCGGACGGCATAATGATGACCGACGGCACACCGTGTTTCTTTGCAGCATAAGCCACGCCCTGCGCGTGGTTGCCTGATGAAAACGCGATCACGCCCTTGGCCCGTGTATCCGCGTCCAGAGCCGAGACCGCCGACCAACCGCCGCGAAACTTGAAGCTGCCTGTGTGTTGCAGGCACTCGGGCTTAACCAGCACCCTGCGGCCTGCGATTTCGTCCAGAAAGGGCGAGGACAGCAGGGGCGTTTTGCGCACGTAACCGTCCAGACGTTGCGCCGCCGCGCGGATCATGTCGATGTTCATAAGGTCTCCTGTGCCGCTTAGCGCAGCATGTTCAGCCAGCGGTTCAAGGCATCAAGCGCCTCAGGCTCATCAAGGAAGGGGATGTGCGCGCGGTCTGGTACTGTAGCGGCAATCATGTCGGGGCGTTTGGTCTGCATCTTGTCCAGCGTTTCAGCAGACAGAAGATCCGAGTTTGCCCCGCGAATGGTGCAGAGCGGCAAGCCGGCAAAGGCATCGAACAGCGGCCATAGGTCCGGCGTAGGCTGTGTCGCGCCCTCAAGGATCGCATCGCGCAATTTGGGATCATAGGTGATGACCAACCCCTCAGGCGTTTCGCGATAGAGGCGCTTGACCTCGGTCATCCAGCGTTCTGCCGGAACATTGGCGAACCCTTTCATCCCCTTGGGACGCGCCTCGGCGGCTTCTCCCCATGTTTTCCAGGCAGGGTTCCGGCCCAGATAGCTCATGATGACCTCTAGGCCTTCGGTATCCAGTTCAGGACCGATGTCGTTCAGGGCCACACCGGTCAGCCGATCTTTGGCCGTGGCGGCCAGCATCATGGCGATTAGGCCGCCGCGCGATGTGCCCAAAACAGCGGCCTTGTCCACGCCAAGATGGTCCAGCAACTCGACAGCGTCGCGGGCCTCAACCGGAATGCTGTAGGTGGTGTGATCGCCCCATTCCGATTGCCCGCGCCCGCGATAATCCATCCGGATCAGGCGCACGTTTGGCAGATGCGGGGCGACATAGTCAAAGTCACCGCCCGTGCGGGTCAGACCGGACAGGCACAGAAGCGGAAGGCCTTCTCCCTCATCTGTGTAGTAAAGTTTCAAGCCGTCGGATGTTTGGAAGAAAGCCATCAGAGAACCAGTTCTGCTAATTCGGAAAGGTCTTTGAGAATGTGTTTTGGGCGATGGGGCATCCGGTCGACCGGATCGCCACCGCGGTTTACCCATGCGGTTTGGAAACCGTAACCTGTCGCGCCTGCTGCATCCCAACCATTTGAAGAGACGAACAAAACTTCGTCTTTGACGACGTTGTACTTCTCTTGCACCAGGTCATAGACCTTAGAGGACGGTTTGAAGATGCCAACGGTTTCGACAGACAAAACACTGTCCAAAAGTGCGTCCAGCCCGGCGCTGGACACCGCGCCATTCAGCATGTCGGGGCTACCGTTCGACAGGATTGCGCAGGTTTTCCCCGCGCTTGTCAGTTCGGCCAGCATCTCAGGGACCTCGGGAAATGCCTGTAGTTCCCAATACAGCGCAAGCAAGCGTTCGCGCAGTTCCGGATCATCCGCGCCGCCGTGTTTTTCAAGCGCCCAATCCAGCCCGTCTTGCGTCACTGCCCAGAAATCGGTGTGTTGGTCGGTGATCGCGCGGAGCCAAGTGTATTCAAGTTGCTTACGTCGCCAGCTTTCGGAAATGGCAGGCCATGCTTTCGCAAAATCTTCGCGGCCTGGTTCGGACGCAACGCGTCGCGCTGCAGAGTTCACGTCGAACAATGTGCCGTAGGCGTCAAAGATACAAATCTTGATTGTCATATGTCCCTCCGCTTCGGGCCGGAGACTGGCATGCAGGGGGCGGGGTGGAAAGCCGGAAAATGCGCACGATATTCCAATTGCGCTTAATCCGGCTTAAAGCGCGGAAGATAGAAAATAGGGGACAGGGCAAATGGACGAAAAAATTGTTGCGCGCGTATCGGCTTCTGCGGGGCGTCGTTGGTTCGGGATCATGTCGCTTGTGGTGCTTGGGGGCTTGTTGTTGTCCGTCAGCCTGTCAACACCACCGGCGCTGATTTGGCAGCTGTTTCTGCTGGCGCTTAGCCTTGCCGCCTTCCTGATGGCGCTGGGCATGTACCGCGCAACGCAAACCTCGCTGGAACTGACGGAAGAGGCCCTGACTGACAGTACCGGAGAGGTCCTGTTCCGCGTCGCCGATATTGAAAAGGTCGAACGCGGGACGTTTGCAATGAAACCGTCCAACGGCTTTGTCGTGATAACGAAAGGGCCGCAAGCATTTCGCTGGCGGCCCGGTCTTTGGTGGCGGCTTGGTCGTCGTGTGGCAATCGGGGGGGGCACGCCGGGACATCAGACCAAACCGATGGCAGACATTCTTTCGACAATGGTGGCCAGAGCTGAAGGACAGCTCTGACCTAAAAGCTTAGCTTTTCTTTTTCTGACCACGTTCGTGGTTGGCGTTGCCTTTGTCGTTCTCAACACATTCCTGCGCAGCAGCGCCTTCATCGGCGTTTTCCGCGTTGTTGTTGCAGAGCGAGTTACCGGCAGCGTCCTGGTCGCCGTTACCCCAACCGTTGTTGTCGTTGAATTCCTTCATGTACAGAACCTGAGGCGCAAAACGCGGGCGGGTGAAGGAATAGGTCTGGATTTCGAAAGCATCGAGACCTGCTTCAAACACCGGGTTATAATCTTCCCATGTTTCGATCAGCACAACTTCGTCCTGATCCATCATGATCGGCAGGTGGGACTCCATACCTGTCAGGTCGCTATTGACCATCTCGGGTTTGTCGCCCCGCACTTTAGACCACTGCAGCTCATACCGGCCGTTGTCCAGGTTACCCTTACGACGTACGACCGAGATACGCATGGCGCCCGACAGTTCATCAGACTTGGTCAGCGTGTTGTAGAGCGCGAAGGACGAGTCGATGTAGGCATCGTCGATCGGGTCTGTTTCACGCGAGATCATGTCGCCGACAACGTAGTTGGCTTTCTGGTGCACACTCTGCTGACGGGAAACGTCGAAGTAGACCCATGTCGCGCCGAACAGCCAGACCAGTACGGGGAAGACGATGATCGCTTCGACCGTGATGGAGCCTTCCGAGTCCGATGCGAACCGAGAAAGTCGTTTTTTCAGTAGGTTAAACATTGTCTACTCCTTAACTCGGTTCTTGCACAAAGGCCGATGTCGAGATGATGGCTGTGTAGCCTTCGCTGTCTGTCGGCAGGGACGAACCCATGGCTGTGGTGGGCGAAATCGGCTTGTAGCGATAGCACGCTCGCAGCATCATCAGTTCGTTGTCACGACCGTATTCAAAGGCAACAACCGGCTGCACATCGTCGGATGTGTCGACGCAGGCAGCGACGTTTGTTGGTGTTGTCCAATCCCGCAGGTCAAGGCGAACCATTTCCAGCTGCAGGTTTGCATCACAGTCAGGCAGGATCGTTGCGTTGGCGCAGATCGAAGCCTTAAGCGATGCGTGGTCGTAGATTGTACCGGTGCCGAGGCGTACTTCACGAACCGTTTTGTCCAGGCTGCTTTCCAGAACCGTGTGGCGGACCGTGACGGCTGCCAGTTCAAGACCCGAGACGACCAGACCGACAAAGACCGGAACCCACAGGGCGAAAGAGACCGTCGAAGTACCTTCTTCTGACTTAAGAAAGCGACGAAACTTGGTGTTGAACGAACTGATCATTGTGTGAGCCTCAACTGGTTAATTGCACGACCGATGGAATAGAAAGTCTTCTCCAGTTCGGCGCCTTCCACGCGGAAGAAGTGAGCCGGCGAGGATGCACAGTTCGCCATTTGCTGGGCGCCGTGATCGGTCACCTCGAAGCCGATGGACCAGACAACGATCCCTGCTTCTTTCGCGGCGTTACAGATGTTTGCCATCAGGATATCGCCCAGTTCGGCGTTGTACTTCTGGTAGTAGTAGTAACCCCAGTACTTCTGCTCGACCTGCGTTTGCAGATAGTACCAGAAGTTATTGCTGGCCCAGTGCGCGTATTCGCTTTCCGCGTTGTAGGCGAAATCCGAAATCCGGTACGAGTTGCTGTTCTGACCGTCTGTCATAAGAACGATGGTCTTCAGCGTGTTCTCGTCATCATATTCGGCAGGACGGGTGCTGAATGCTGTGTCGGTTACGCCGTTTGCCGCCAGCGTCGAGTTAATCGAGCGCATGGATGGATCCAGCAGTGCTGCACCCCATTTCATGCCCAGGAAGATCGACGTACCAGCGCGCGGCTGAAGATCACCAACCTGCTTTTTCAGTGCGTTGATGTCCTGTGAGAACGGTGTAACGCGTTCATAGCTGTACTGCGGGCAAACTGTGTCGTCGACGTGGTTATACCCGTAGAAGTTCCACTGATAATGCTGGGCCTGTTCGAATGTCTGCGAGGTGTCCAGCGAAACGGAATCGAAGTTTGTTTGCGGGAACTCGAGGCAGTGCGAATAGCCGTGACGCCAGTTGACGTTCAGGTTGGAAGCGATGTCCGGACCGACGTTCACATGTTCGGAGTAAGGGACCAGCGAAACAGAGACGAGGTCTGCGTTGTCTGTGGTCAGAACCGTATCCAGGAACGTGTTTGTCGCAGTTTGCAGCATCTCGATCTTGGTGGTGCCTGCGGCGACGTCTGTACCGTCGGTGGTTGTTTCCGCTTCCATCGAACCCGAGATATCCAGAACGAGCGAAATTTCTACGTTTGAGATACGTTCTTCCGCAGAGCTGGTGCCTTCGGCGACCAATGTGTCGAGGCCAAGCATTGCGGTGAAGTTCGACGGGGTGCCGACATAAGCGGTGCCGGTCACGTTCCGGTAGTTCAGACCGGTATTAACCGTGACAGATGTCAGAGCGTCGGGCATCTGCATCTTGTCGAAATAGTCTTGCATAACGTCTTGGGGGACGAGGCCCTGCTCAAGGTCGGTCGCCGCGAGAACCGCTCGGTCCAGCGTCGCCTGCACCTTGGTGCGCTTCATCTCTGTATACATAAGGTCAATGCCGATGCCGCCAAAAGCGATCAGGGACAATGAACCAATAACAGCCAGAAATGACATGTTGCCCGATTCATCAGTCTTAAAGCGTCCTAGGAACTGGCCCACATCAGAAGCCGTCCCACGCAGGCGACGAAGGGCCGAGGGTCTCTTGGCAGTCTCAAACTCGCACATTTCGTACCTTTCTCTCCACAAAGGGTATGGAGCTAATCTCTAAAGACCGGAGGCCGCATATCTTTCGACGCAATTCCGGTTTCAAGAGAGAGTCTATGGGCATGCAACAAGGCAGAAATGCGGCCTCAAATTGGGGCGAAATATGGCTCTGTTTACGGTTTTTTTGGTAATCTTAGGGTTGAGTGTTGCTCTGTTCCGCAAAGCGCAACAATAAGGGTCCCTAAGATTTTCCAAGTGCTATCTTTTGATAAATTCTAAGCACTTTCTGAAAGTTCTCCGACTCGCCCTAAGCGAATCATTCTTGCCGCCGTTCTTAGGCAAAGTACCTTTAGATTGATCTCATGGGAGAGAGTTCAACAATGGCAAGTGCACCGATCAATGAGCCGACTTTTCGCGAAAGTGTAGACCATATGTACAACCGTGCGGTTGCCCTTATGGATTTGTCCCCGGGCCTCGCGGAAAAGATACGTGTCTGTAATGCGACCTACACTGTGCGTTTTGGCGTACGACTTCGTGGCGAT
>CATNDK010000065.1 GCA_950096585.1 Thalassococcus halodurans
AAGTACGCGATTTCAACAGCTGCTGTTTCCGGAGCGCCGTAACCTGGAACCGAGTTTTCGCCTACGGATTCTGCGAACTCAGCGCGGATTGTACCCGGTGCCGCGTCGGCAGGGTTTGTTGCGCCCATAACTTCGCGGTTTTTCGCGATTGCGCCTTCACCTTCCAGAACCTGAACAACAACAGGTGCGGATGCCATGAATTCGCACAGTTCGTCGTAGAAGGGACGCTCTGCGTGTACTTCGTAGAACTTGCCAGCCTGTGCTTTTGTCAGGTGGATGCGTTTCTGTGCAACGATGCGCAGACCAGCTTCTTCGAACTTGGCGTTGATTTTGCCAGTCAGGTTACGCTTGGTTGCGTCGGGTTTGATGATCGAGAATGTGCGTTCAAGCGCCATTGGGAACCTCAATAGTTAGGGACACGTCCGGCCCTACCGGACAATTGCGGCCCCCGTAACATGGCCCACGCGTCTTGAAAACACAGATTTTGCGCGAAAGTCGTCACAACTGCTGTGATCTGGCGAATGATCCGTCTTTCGGTGGCCGAAAGGCTCTGCTAAGCGCGGGTCATGCTACGGATCAAAGACATCTCATATTCGGTCGAAGGCCGCCCTTTGCTGGTCGAAGCTTCTGCCACCATTCCTGCCGGTCACAAGGTCGGCGTCGTCGGCGCCAATGGCACCGGTAAAACCACGCTTTTCCGCCTGATCAGGGGGGAACTGACGCTGGATGGCGGAACCATTGAACTGCCCGAACGCGCCAAAGTGGGCGGCGTCGCGCAAGAGGTGCCATCGTCCGAGACGTCGTTGATCGATACCGTTCTATCAGCCGATACGGAACGCGCGTCACTTATGGCCGAGGCAGAAACCGCCAGTGATCCTAACCGGATCGCAGAGATCCAGACACGGCTCAGCGATATCGACGCATGGTCGGCCGAGGCCCGCGCCAGTGCGATCCTGAAGGGTCTGGGTTTTGACGACGAACAACAGAAAATGCCCTGCTCGGCCTTTTCCGGTGGCTGGCGTATGCGCGTTGCATTGGCGGGTGTTCTGCTTGCGCAGCCCGATCTGCTGCTGCTCGACGAACCGACCAACTATCTCGACCTTGAAGGTGCGCTCTGGCTTGAGGCTTATCTGGCCAAATATCCGCACACTGTTCTGATCATTTCCCACGACCGCGGGCTGCTGAACCGTGCTGTTTGCGGCATTCTTCACCTGTCCGAGAAAAAGCTGACATTCTGGCAAGGCCCGTACGACCAATTCGCCCGCCAACGTGCTGAACGTCACGCCGTTCTGGCCGCTCAGGCGCGCAAGCAACAGGCGCGTAAGGACCACCTGCAAAGCTTTGTGGACCGCTTCCGCGCCAAGGCATCCAAGGCCAAACAGGCGCAAGCACGTCTGAAGATGATCGAGAAGATGGACACGATTGCGCTTCCGGAAGAGGCAGAAAAGCGTGTCTTTACCTTCCCGCAGCCGGATGAGCTTTCGCCGCCGATCATTCATCTGGAAAACGGTGTGACGGGTTATGGCGATACCGTTGTTCTGAAAAACCTGAACCTGAGGATCGACCAAGACGACCGGATCGCATTGCTGGGTAAGAACGGCGAAGGGAAATCCACGCTGTCCAAATTGCTGTCGGACCGCCTGCCGCTCATGGCTGGTCGCAAGACGGCATCATCGAAGCTGCGCATCGGCTATTTTGCCCAGCATCAGGTTGATGAGCTGTTTGTCGACGAAACACCGCTGCAGCACCTACAACGCGAACGCCCCGAAGTACATCAATCGAAACTGCGCGCGCAACTGGCCGGTTTCGGCCTTGGCGCGGATCAGGCCGACACCGAGGTCGCGCGCCTGTCTGGCGGGCAAAAGGCCCGTCTGTCGCTTCTGCTGGCCACGCTTGATGCGCCACATATGCTGATCCTCGACGAACCGACCAACCACCTTGATATCGAAAGCCGCGAAGCGTTGGTCGAGGCGCTGACCGCCTATTCCGGCGCGGTCATCCTGGTCAGCCACGATATGCATTTGCTAAGCCTTGTGGCCGATCGCCTTTGGCTGGTCAAAGACGGCACGGTCAAACCCTATGAGGATGATCTGGAAGCTTACCGCCGGATGCTGTTGTCGCAGGACAAGTCGGACAAGGCTGAGAAACCAAAGCCTGCCAAAACGGTAAAACCGAGCCGCGACGCCATTCTTGCTGCCCGTTCAGAAGCCCGCAAATGCGAAGAACGCGTCAAAAAGATCGAGGAAATGCGTGAAAAGCTGGCCGCCAAGCTGGCTGATCCGGAACTGTACGACAGTGCCAAAGCCGGCGAGCTGGAAGTCTGGAATAAAAAATACGCCGAGATCATGGAAGGTCTGGACCGCGCCGAAACACTCTGGATGACTTCGATTGAAAAACTGGAAGAGTTGGAACAGGGTTAACCTGACCGCGAAAACCAAGAACGAGGCTTCATGGACACCGCCTTTCTGATCAGCGCCTTTGCCACGCTTTTTGTGGTCATTGACCCTATTGGTCTGACGCCGATCTTTATTGCCCTGACCCAAGGCAGCAGCGCCAAACAGCGCCGCGCCATTGCGATCCGCGCCTGTGTGATCGCCTTTGGCATCCTCTGCCTGTTTACGTTTCTGGGCGAACAGGTGCTTGGCTTTATCGGGATTTCGATGCCTGCCTTCCGGATCGCCGGTGGCATTCTGCTGTTCCTGACCGCTTTGGACATGCTGTTCGAACGGCGCACAAAGCGGCGCGAGGACAAGGCCGATCACCCCGAAGACGCACCTGATCCGTCTGTGTTCCCTATCGCCATCCCGCTGATTGCCGGCCCGGGCGCGATTGCGTCGATGATCCTGCTGACAGGTCAGTCGGATTCGCTGCTACACACCTTTGCGGTGCTCGGCGTGATGCTGCTTGTGATATTCATGGTTCTGGCCTTTTTCCTGATCTCGGGCTTTATTGAAAAGGCTTTGGGCCGCGTCGGGATCACCGTTGTGACGCGACTTCTGGGGATGCTTCTGGCCGCTTTGTCGGTTCAGTTCGTTCTGGATGGCCTGCGCGCCTTCGGGCTTGGCACGGGGTAGCCTTACATTTCAGCCCCTGCGTTCCTATTTGGATGACAAGGAATAAGGACTGAACATGAGCGCGGACGACACGGCCAACCTGTTATATTTGTCGCTATTGGGCAGCGTGCTGATCTTCTGGTTTCTGGTTCAGAACCGGCGGTCACTGGGCAAGGTGCTGCAACACGCTGCGATCTGGGCGCTGATCTTTCTGGGCGCGATTGCTGTTGTCGGGTTGTGGGATGATATCCGCCAGACAGTTGCACCACGCCAAGCAGTCTTTGCCGAACAAGGGCGCATTGAAATCCCGCTATCCAGCGACGGGCATTACTACGCCACTTTGAACATTAACGGACAACCCGTGCGCTTTATGATCGACACGGGTGCGACCGGAACCGTGCTTAGCCGCGATGATGCGACCCGTGTCGGGATCAGCCCAGACGATATGGCGTTCTTTTCGACGGCAATCACGGCCAATGGAACGGTGCGAACCGCGCCTGTCGTTCTGGCCAATGTCGACTTCGGGCCGTTTTCCGACCAAGGCGTCAACGCATACGTGAACGATTCTGAAATGCGGGATTCCTTGCTGGGAATGAGCTATCTCAACCGGTTTGATCGCCTTGAAATCAGCAACGGGCGCATGGTGCTTGAACGCTGATCAGCGTTCGGCCTTCTTTTCCCAGACACCGGATTCCTCAGACCAATATTGCGCCGAGCACCCTGCATCCGTCAGCGCCTTCCATTGAACGCGCGCATGCTGAACGGCGGCACCATCAGCCCCATCAAACAGGACGCAGACGCGCTCTAGGGCGTTTACCTCATCCGCGGTGATGTCCGCGCCGTGGACCGTCATCAAACAGGCCGAATTGTTCAGGTTTTTCATCCCGCAGGTCAGCAAAACAGGCTGATCGGCTGCGGTTTCCGATGTGTCCAAACCATGGGGAAGAAACCCCTCTTCGGGATGTTTCCACAGGCTGTCGTCCAACCGCGCGATGCCTTCCAGCGATGCCCCGCGCACAGTCACGCGCCACCCGGCGCCCAATGCCTTGCCCAAAAGAATGGGCAAGGTGTGTTCCAGCGGATTGCGCGTCAGATGATAGAAATAGGCCGCGCCCATCAGTCCTGCTCGTAATGGTCCGCGACCAAACGGTTCAGCGCCATGACACCCCAACCAGTTGCGCCTTTGCCTGACAGCAGACGCTCAGATGGTACGTGGGCCACGCCCGCGATGTCGATGTGGATCCACGGCGTTTCATCTTTGACGAAGCGTTTCAAGAATTCCGCCGCCGTGATCGTGCCTGCAGGGCGACCGCCTGAGTTCTTAACATCTGCCAAAGGCGTCTTGATCAGCTCGGCATAGCCGTTGCCCAAAGGCAGACGCCATGTGCCTTCGCCCTCTGCCGCAGCGGATTTTTCGTAGGATTTGGCGAACTCTTCATCATTGGCGAAATAAGCCGCGTTGTCGTGCCCAAGCGCAATGATGCAAGCGCCTGTCAGTGTCGCCAGATCGATCATGCCTGCAGGTTTGAAGGTTTCCTGAGCGTACCAGAGCACATCGGCCAGAACCAAACGGCCCTCGGCATCCGTGTTCACGATCTCGATCGTGTCACCCTTCATGGACTTCACGATATCGCCAGGACGCGTCGCTTTACCGTCCGGCATATTTTCAACGATACCCACCAGACCGACAACATTGGCCTTGGCTTTGCGCAAAGCCAGCGTCTTCATAGCACCGGCCACAACGCCCGCGCCGCCCATGTCCATTGTCATGGTTTCCATGCCGGCCGAAGGCTTGATCGAGATGCCACCCGTGTCAAAGACGACGCCCTTACCGACCAAGGCCAAAGGCGCTTCGTCACCGCTGCCGTTCCATTCCATAACGACCAGTTTAGCGGGGCTTTCGGACCCGATGCTGACCGATAGGAACGATCCCATGCCCAGCTTTTCCATGTCGGCCTCTTCCAACACGGTCACCTTGACGCCCAAAGACTTGAGCGCCACCAGACGATTGGCAAATTCGGTGGTGGTCAAAACGTTGGCCGGTTCATTGACCAAATCACGTGTAAAGGTCACGCCTTGCGCAATCGCCAGTGCAGTTTCGGCTTTCGGCGCGACCTCATCGGGTTTGGAACAGTAGATGACGGCCGCCGCCAGCGGATCGGCCTTTTCAGATTTGTGATCGGTAAATTTGTACCCTTTCAGAGCAACACCCAAAGCGATGTCTTCGATCCGCGCTGTAGATTCGGCCAATACCGCAACAGGGCTGCCGCCTGCCAATTTCGCGATAGTCGCGCCTGCCTTGCGGGCTTCTTCCTGCGCGGGCCGACGCGGCAGTTTGATCACCAAAAGAGTTTCAGCGGTCATCCCCGTTGGAAAGCCCAGAGAAATTGCATCACCAACCGACAGTTTTTCAAATCGATCAGACCCGACCACACGTGCAATCGCCCCCTTTGTCAGCCGGTTCAGACGCCGCGCGCCGGGGCTCATTTTGCCATCTGCTGGAATGAAGACAGATACAAAGCCTTCGATTTCAGCCAACAGATCAAGATCAACTTCGGCAAAAGAAATATCGCGCAGTTCGGTCATGGAACTCTCCCGGTTCGAATTGTTTCCAACAGAGGTAAGGCGCTTCACCGCCGATGACCAGACCGACCTTTTACCTTGTCACGCAATCAGCTAGGGTCGCGCAACAAAACACCGTGGTCTTGGGGGGTCACTTGGCAAGATTCGACAGATACGTGCTGTCGCGCTTTATAATGCTGTTCGGCTTTTTCGCGCTGGTGCTTGTCTCAGTGTACTGGCTGAACCGTGCCGTGATCCTGTTCGACCGCCTGATTGCGGACGGTCATTCAGCGGCGGTGGTTCTGGAATTTACCGCCCTCAGCCTGCCGAACGTGGTGAAACTCGTTCTGCCAATTGCTGCCTTCGCAGGCACGGTTTACGTGACCAACCGCCTAAGCGCGGAATCCGAACTGACCGTCGTTCAGGCAACAGGGTTTTCACCGTGGCGTTTGGCCCGCCCTGCCCTGTACTTCGGGCTTCTGGTTGCGGTGATCATGTCCGTTCTGACGCATTTTCTGGTGCCGCAAAGCCTTGGACAATTGCGCCAGCGCGAGGTTGAGCTGTCGCGTTCCATCAGCGCCAAACTGGTGCGCGAAGGCGTGTTTTTGCATCCCGCCTCTGGCGTGACATTCTTCATTCGCGAAATCACCGACGATGGCGAACTGCGTGACGTGTTGCTGGACGACCGCCGGACAGAGGACCGGACCGTGACCTACACGGCGCAGTCCGCCTACCTGCTACGGGTCGAAGAAAACGTGCGGTTGGTCATGGTGAATGGTCTGGCGCAAACGCTGAACAAGGAAACGAACCGTCTGTCCACGACCCAGTTTGACGACGTGACCTATGACATCACCGCGATGGTCTCGGGCCGTGTCGGACGTGTGGAGCGTCTTTATTCGACATCGACGTGGCGCTTGCTGTTCGACAAAGATGCCGTCGCTGAAGAAACCAAGTCGACCTTGGGGGAAGTTGGCGAGGAATTGCACATGCGGTTCCAGCAACCCCTGTTGGGTCTGGTCGCGGCGATGATCGGGTTTTCATCCCTGATGATCGGCGGCTATTCGCGGTTCGGCGTTGGCAAGCAGATCGTTTTTGCCATTTTCCTTTTGGTGGTCGTGAAACTGGTCGAAGGATCAATCGTCACGCCAATCCGCAGTGACGAAACGCTTTGGCCCTTGATCTACCTGCCCAGTTTGGTGGGCTTTGGCATGGTCGCAGCCCTTCTTCATAGTGCCAGCAAACCCTTCCGGCCTGCACGTCGCCGCAAGGACCATGACGAGGTGCCTGCATGACCCTGCATCTCTATTTTGCGAAACGGTTTCTTTTTGTCTTTTTGGGCATTCTGACCGTCTTTTTCCTGTTCCTTGCCCTATTGGATCTGATCGAACAGCTACGGCGGTTTGAGGGCGATGCAGCTTTTGGATCGGTTCTGCAACTGACGCTGCTGAACATCCCGTCATCGCTATATGAAATGATGCCACTGATCGTGATCCTTTCCTCTATCGGCGTGTTCCTGACATTGGCGCGCAGTTCGGAACTGGTTGTGGCGCGGGCAGCCGGGCGGTCGGGCCTGCTCTGCATTGCGGGCCCTGCTGTGGTGGCGCTGTTGATCGGCGTTGTGTCCGTCGCCGCGTTCAACCCGATCGTTGCGGCGACAAGCAAGCAATACAGCGAACTTTCCGAAAAGCTGGAAAATGGCGGACGCAATGTTCTGTCGATTGGCGCAGAGGGCCTGTGGCTGCGTCAAGGGGATGATGACGGACAAACCGTTATTCACGCTGCACGCAGCAGCCCGATGGCCACGACCCTGTTTGATGTCAGCTTTCTTGCCTATGACAACGAAAACGGTCCCTTCCGCCGCATCACCGCGCGGTCCGCAAAACTGCAGGACGGTGTCTGGCAGATGTTCGGCGTGAAAATCTGGGATCTGGGTTTGGGCGGAAACCCAGAGGCCAATGCCACCAACTACATCTCTTATGAATTGCCATCGACGCTGACCGCCGAAGGCATCCGTGACCGGTTTGGCAAACCTTCTTCGGTGTCTATCTGGAACATGCCCAGCTTTATCGCGGGGCTTGAAACCGCTGGTTTTTCAGCCATCCGCTATGCTGTCTGGCTGAATATGGAACTGTCCCGCCCGGTCTTTCTTCTGTCCCTCGTTCTTGTGGGTGCGGCGTTCACAATGCGGCATACGCGACTGGGGAACACAGGCATTTCCGTTCTGACTGCGGTTTTGGTCGGATTTGGTCTTTACTACATTCGGAACTTCGCCCAAATCCTAGGTGAGAACGGCCAGATCAACATGATCCTGGCGGCATGGATACCCCCCATTGCATCGTCGTTTCTTGCATTGGGGATCATCCTACACCGAGAGGATGGCTGATGCGGGCCTGGTTACCAGTTGTTGTTTTGCTTGGCCTGATGTCGCCGGTTTTCGCGCAAACAACCAATACATCCAGCATTGAAGAGCCCGCACCGCCCGCCTTGCTTCTGGCCGATCGGGTTTTTGTGGAAGACGGCAACCGCCTGATTGCCGAGGGCAACGTCGAAGCGCTGTACGAAGACACGCGCCTGAACGCGGACCGTATCATATATGACCAGACCGCCGGTACATTGCTGATCGAAGGTCAAGTGCGGATCACAGACCCCAACGGCAACATTTTTCTGGCCGACAGTGCCGAAGTTGATGCCGAGTTAAAAAACGGTCTGCTGCGCGGAGCGCGTGTCGTACTGGATGAACAGTTGCAGCTTGCTTCACTTGAGGCGCGACGTGTCGACGGGCGCTATACGCAGATGTCCAAAGTGGCCGTCACGTCCTGTCAGGTTTGCGGGCGCGATCAGGTTCCTCTTTGGCAAATTCGCGCGCGTCGTGTGATCCATGATGAAGTTGAAAAACAAATCTACTTCGATGAAGCGACCTTTCACATCCACAAAATTCCGGTGTTTTACGCGCCGCGACTGCGCATTCCCGATCCAAGTCTGAAACGTGCACGGGGTTTTCTGACGCCGTCTATCCGGTCCTCCAGCCTTTTGGGCGTAGGGATCAAGCTGCCTTACTTTGTGCCGCTGGGCGATCATCAGGATCTGACCTTCACACCCTATCTGTCGCCCATTACCCGCACGCTGGAAACGCGCTACCGCCGCGCGTTCCGGTATGGCGACATCGAGATCAACTCGGCAGTCAGTCAGGATGACCTGACGTCTGACAACTGGCGTGGATATGTGTTTGGCACCGGCCTGTTCCGTCTGCCGCGCGACTTCAAACTGAAGTTCGACTTCCAGAAAACGACCGATGACGCATATCTGGACACCTACGGCTATTCCGGCTCTGACCGGCTGAAGTCCTCAATCGAAATCAGCCGCACGCGTTTGGACGAATATTTCAGTGCAGGTGTCATTCGCTATGAATCGCTGCGCGTGTCGGAAGACGATGATACCCAGCCTGCCCTGATTTTCGACGTCGAATACGAAAAGCGGCTGCATCCTAAGGCTTTGGGCGGGGAAATCCGCCTCGGATTCAACGCGCACCACCACTATCGGACCTCTACTCTGGATGTAGATGGCAGTGACGATGATACATTGGTTGATGGTCGTGACATGACGCGCATCTCGACCGAGATGTCATGGCACCGTCGCTGGACACTGGCCGGAGGTCTTCGCGCCGGAGTGTCCACATATCTTTGGGCCGACCGCTATATGGTCGCCGAAGATGCAACGTCGCTGTCCGACGCGCAACAGATCACGCCTGCCGCCGCAGTTGAGCTGCGCTGGCCGTGGCGGAAAACAGGTGCCGACGGTGCGCGCTATCTGATTGAACCGGTGGCGCAGGCTGCCTGGGTCGGTGGCAAAAACCTGAATGTGGCCATCGACGAATCCACACGTGTCGAATTTGATGAAGGCAACCTGTTAGCCCTGTCGCGCTTCCCTGCCCAAGATCGCCGTGAACGTGGGCGCATCACAGCCATTGGCGTTCGCTGGTTGCGCGACACATCAGTTGGTTGGTCGGCTGGCCTGACCATGGGCAAGATTTTCCGCGAAGACGAAGATGATGTGTTCTCACGCTCCTCCGGCCTTGCGGGCACATCTTCCGATTTGCTTGTTTCGGGCTTTGTCCGCCATTCCGACGGGCTGATGTTCGGCGCGCGCGGCCTGATCAACGAAGACGGTTCGGGCCTGAACAAGGCAGAATTGCGCGGCACATGGGAAAGTGATCGCATTGACCTGTCTGCATCTTATATCCTGTTGGTCGAAGACGCGCTGGAAGAGCGCGACGCGGCACAATCGGAATGGAGTTTTGACGGCGAATACCAGTTCAATCCCAGTTGGGCTGGCAGCAGCTACCTGCGTTATGATGTTGCCGACGATCGTCTGGCCAAGGCAGGTTTAGGCCTGACTTACAGCACAGAATGCGTCGGTGTGAATTTTTCGGTCTCGCGCCGCTTTGCCTCTTCCGCTAACGTTGAGCCATCTACAGATTTCGGGCTCACCGTTGCGCTAAAAGGATTTAGTACAGGCGGCAGCGCCAAGGAGTATCGTCGAACATGTTCGAGCTTTTGAACCGCAAGAAAAACCATCGCAATACAAGCGTCGCGATTGCTGTGCCAAACCGCGCACGCGCCCTGTTGACAGCGGGATTGCTGACCGGTTTGTGTCTGATGGCCACGGGCGCATTTGCCCAGCAAGGGCTGTTTTCGCCGGTCATCAAGGTCAACGAACAGGCGATCACCGGCTTTGAATTGCAGCAACGCGCACGCATGCTTCAGGTTTTGAACGCCCCCGGCGACATCAACACACTGGCGCGTGAACAGCTGATCGACGACCGTCTGCGTCTGCAAGCAGCATCCGCCGCCGGTTTTGCACCGTCAGAGGAAGAAATTCTGGCCGCAATGGAGGAATTCGCAGGTCGCGCGAATCTGACCCGTGACGAGTTCACCAAAGCGCTGGCTGGTGCTGGTGTTGATGTCACCACGTTCCGCGATTTCGTGCGCGCAGGCGTCGCTTGGCGCAACTACGTGCAGGCACGGTTTGGTGGTGAATCGAACGTGTCGGAAGCAGAGATTTCCCGCGCGTTGTCCAGCTCGGCGAACGGATCGAACGTGCGCGTGCTGATCTCGGAACTGATCATGCCTGCACCGCCGCAACAGGCCGAGGCCGTGCGCGCCCGTGCCGAACAGATTTCTCAGTACACGTCCGAGGGCGAGTTTTCTGCCGCAGCCCGCAAATATTCCGCGACAGCCAGCCGTGGTGCTGGTGGCCGCCTACCGTGGCGCGAATTGACTGAACTGCCGCCTGCCCTGCGCCCCATCCTGTTGGGTCTGGCACCCGGTGAAGTATCTGACCCGCTGCCTATCCCGAACGGCATCGCGCTGTTCCAACTACGCGCTATCGAGGAAACAGGCTATACCGCACCGGAAGTGGCCGCTGTCGAATACGCCGCCTATTACATCCCCGGTGGTCGGACAGCCGAAACGCTGGCCAAAGCGCGTGTAGTAGCCTCCAAGGTCGACCGTTGTGACGACCTCTATGGCATCGCCAAAGGCCAACCGGCTGAAGTTCTGGATCGTCAGAGCCTGCCGCCCGCGGAACTGCCCACGGATGTTGCGTTCGAACTGTCCAAGCTTGATCCCGGTGAGATTTC
>CATNDK010000066.1 GCA_950096585.1 Thalassococcus halodurans
CGGGTGACGGCGGACGCGCTCGACAGGCTGAGCCGCCCCGTGATCGAGGCGGCCCGGACCCTGACAGAGGCCATCGGAGGGCAGGTTACTCGGCAGCCTTGAGCCTTTGTTTGCGAGGTTGCGACAGCGCACCGGGGCGCAGGCTCATGTGCCGGTTGACGTCTTTGTACAGCAGGTAGCGGAACGGGCCCGGGCCACCGGCGTAGCAGGCCTGCGGGCAGAAAGCGCGCAGCCACATGAAATCACCAGGGCCGACCGAGACCCATGTGTCGTTCAGCAGGTATTCTGCGGTGCCTTCCAGCACATACAGCCCGTGCTCCATCACGTGGGTTTCCGCAAACGGAATGCGGCCGCCCGGTTGAAACGTCACAATGTTCACGTGCATGTCGTGGCCCAAATCCAATGGGTCGACAAAGCGCTGTGTGCCCCATTTTTCGGTGCCGGGCATCAGGGCGATGTCGACATCGGTTTCGTGGGTGACAACGGCCTCGGGCACCATGATGCCTTTGACCTCTTTGTATTTCTTCCGCACCCAATGAAAGCCGCAAGGTTCTTCCGAGGTGTTGAAGATCGTCCAGACCGCAGCAGGGGGCAGATAGACATAGCTACCTGCCTTCAGCTCATAACTGTCACGACCAAGGGTCAGGCGCGCTTCGCCAAAGGCCATGAACAAAACGCCCTCGGCGCCTTTGTCAGGCTCTGGATCGTTGCTGCCACCACCCGGCGCCAGTTCGACGGCCAGCTGCGCGAATGTTTCGGCAAAGCCCGACAGCGGGCGCGCCAGAACCCAAGCCCGCGTGTGGACCCAGCCGGGCAGGAAGGACGTCACGATATCGCGCATCGTGTCTGCTGGGATAACGGCGTAGGCCGTGGTGAAAATCGCTTTGCCTTCGGGCGATTGGTTTTGCCCGGGCAAGCCGCCCATGGGAAAGGCGTAGTCGGTCATAAAAGAACCTCGTTCAGGCGCAGGCGGGCGATGCGTTCGACCTGTTTGCAGGCCTCGGCCATTTCCGTCTGCGTGTCGTTGTTGATGCGCCGTTCAAACGCCGCAAGGATCGACGCCTTGTCGTGGTCCCTGACGGCGATGATGAACGGAAATCCGTGTTTGTCGGTGTAGGCACTGTTCAGCGATGTAAACCGCGCGCGTTCGTCGTCGGTCAGCGCATCCAGCCCCGCGCTGGCCTGTTCCGAGGTCGAGGCCTCGGTCAACCGTTTGGCAGCGGCCAGCTTGCCAGCCAGATCAGGGTGCGCACGCAGAACCGACAGGCGTTCGTCGTCGCTGGCCGACCGGAAGGCGCGGGCCATGGCGTTCGCTAGGCCGGCGGGGCGGTCATGGGCCGGCCCCAGTTCCAGATCAAAGGCACGCTCGGCGACCCAGTGGGAATGTTCGTAAATCCCGCCAAAGGCTGCGACGAAATCGCTTTGCGACATTTGTGATGGTTTCAGGCCTGCCTTGGGCGGGTTCACCCGTGCCCAATGTTCCGCAATGTCGATGCGGCGCGGGCACCAGACATCGTCAAAGCCCTTGATGTACTCGATGAACCGCTGCAGCCCGGCAGCCTTGCCCGGACGTCCGATCAGACGGCAATGCAGGCCGATCGACATCATCGCAGGATGGCCCGCCTGACCTTCGGCGTAGAGCGTGTCGAACGCGTCTTTGAGATAGGTAAAGAACTGTTCGCCCGTGATGTACCCCGGTGCTGTTGCAAAGCGCATGTCGTTGGCTTCCAGCGTGTAGGGGATGATCAACTGATCGCGCCCGCTGAACTGCGCCCAGTAGGGCAGGTCATCGTCATAAGTGTCCGAGATGTAGTCGAACCCGCCTTCTTCGGCGACCAGCCGCACGGTGTTGACCGAACAGCGGCCCGTGTACCAGCCACGCGGGCGTTCGCCTGTCACTTCGGTGTGCAGGCGCACGGCCTCGGCAATGGCGGCGCGTTCCTCTTCCTCGGGCATGTCTTTGTGTTCGACCCACTTCAGACCATGCGATGCAATTTCCCAACCGGCGTTCTGCATCGCTTCGACCTGTTCGGGTGAACGGGCCAGCGCTGTTGCCACGCCATAGATCGTCACAGGGATGTCCGCGCCGGTGAACATGCGGTGCAGGCGCCAGAAACCGGCCCGTGCGCCGTATTCGTAGATCGATTCCATGTTCCAGTGCCGCTGACCGGGCCAAGGGGCGGCACCTGCGATGTCGGACAAAAACGCCTCGGACCCTGCATCACCATGCAGGACACAGTTTTCGCCGCCTTCTTCGTAATTCAGGACAAACTGTACCGCGACCTTCGCGCCATCGGGCCACTGGGGGTCCGGCGGGGTGGGGCCATAACCGATCATGTCACGGGGGTATCTGTTCATTCTGTTCCCTTCTGGATGAAACTCTGTGCACAATAGACAAGAAAATCACCGAAGCATTTTCAAGAAAATCCGAAAGGTCTTTCGGCAGCTTGATTTGGGCTTCAAACCGGTGCGTTGTCGGGCAAACTACCTGTGAAACGCCGCAAAAAGGAGCACTTCATGGCCCAAGGATATCTGACGACCCATGTTTTGGATACGGCCAAGGGCAAACCCGCCGCCGGTTTGCGGATCGAACTGTTCCATTTGGATGGTGAGACGCGCAAAAAATTGGCGGAGATGGTAACCAACGGCGACGGTCGCACTGACGCGCCAATCCTGCCAGCGGGTGACTTTGCTACGGGTCAGTACGAACTGGTGTTCCATGCGGGCGACTATCTGCGCGCCAGCGATCAGGCGGGGGATGATCCGCTGTTTTTAGATCAGGTGCCGATCCGATTTGGAATGTCGGATGCAGACGCGCATTATCACGTGCCGCTTTTGCTGTCGCCCTACGGGTATTCCACCTATCGCGGCAGTTGATCGGCGGAAAAGCGGCAGTAGCGACTGAATGTCTATTCCGCTTATCGGGCAGGTTGGATAATTCAGACGCATGGACGTCGTCGTTATTACAGGGATCATCGCATCCCTTTTCCTAGTTCTTGGTCTGGCCGAACCATTGGCAGCGCGTCTGCGCCTGCCCTACAGCGTCATGCTCGCGGGGCTGGGGATTATCATCGGTCTTGCCGCTGCGTTTTTCCTGCGCACCGATCTGACCGACGTCCTAAACCCTGTTGCGACGGGTATCCTGAACCTGCCGATCCGGTCCAACGTCTTCTTGTATGTCTTCCTGCCGACGCTGCTGTTTCAGGTCACTTTGGGCATGAACCTGCGACGGATGGCGGATGACTGGGTGCCAATCCTAACGCTGGCCGTTGTGGCGGTGTTCGTATCGACCATCGTTGTAGGCTATTCGCTGTCCTGGATCAGCGGCATCGCCTTGATCCCTTGTTTGCTGCTTGGCTCGATCATTTCAACGACCGATCCGTCGGCGGTTGTGACGATCTTCCGCTCGATCGCAGCCCCGCGCCGTCTGGCCCGTATCATCGAAGGCGAAAGCCTGATGAACGACGCCGCCGCCATCGCAATCTTCGGCCTGTTCATGGGCTTTGTCATGCGGGGCGTGCCGGACCCTGATCTGGGCTCGGCCCTCGCGCGCTTTCCGATCCTGATCCTTGGTGGTGCTGCGGTCGGCATAGTTCTGGGGCGTCTGGCGGTCATCTGTATGGCGTTCATGCAGCGCTATGAGCTGGCTCAAATCTCGGCCTCGGTCGCATTGCCGTACTTTGCCTATATTCTGGCGGAACAGGTCTTTGGCGCATCGGGTGTGATCGCTGTTGTTGCCGTTGGCCTGACCGTGAACGTCACGGCCCCCGCGGTTCTGACAACCAGTGCATGGCGCAATATGCGTGACACGTGGGATTTGCTGGCCCACTGGGCGGGGGCAATGATCTTTGTGCTGGCCGCGCTGTTGATCCCGCGATTGCTAGAGGACGTGACGTTGGTGGACTTCGGCCTGATCCTTGTCGTGGCCGCTGCTGCGCTTTTGGCGCGGGCGTTGATCCTGTTTGGGGTTCTGCCTGCGCTCACTCTTTTGCGGATGTCGCCACATGTTGAACCCGCTTATCGTGGAGCGATCTTGTGGGGCGGTTTGCGCGGGGCCGTTACGCTGGCGCTGGCGTTGGCAGTCACCGAAAGCTTGCGCGTGCCGCCGGAAACCCGCCGCATGGTGGGTGTGCTGGCCACGGGATACACGCTGTTTACCTTGGTCGTTCAGGGCACCAGCCTGCGCTATGTGATCCGGCGCTTGGGGCTGGATAAGCTTCAGCCGATTGATGCGGCGCTTTCAAAACAGGTCATCGCGGTCGCGCTTCAAAGCGTGCGCGAACAGGTGGCCGAGATCACCGAGAACTATAACCTCAGCCGCGAAACCACCCGATCCGAGGCCAAGGCCTTTGGTGAACGTCTGGAAAAGGCCGTGCGGCGGGCCGAGAATACCGACGATATCCAAGACCGTGACCGCATCACGCTGGGACTGATCGCGCTGGCCGGGGCCGAACGCGACCTGGTGTTGGAACGGCTGTCGGAGCGTGGTCTGTCCTCGCGTCTGAAAGACCGCGTTGTCACCGATGTGGACCGTCTGGCCGAAGCCGCGCGTCAGTCGGGGCGGACGGGCTATCGCAAGGCCGCGCGCCAAAGCGTGGGTTTGGGCGGTGGTCTGCGTCTGGCCCTGTGGGCCTACAACCGTCTGCGCATTTCCGCGCCATTGGCGCAGCAAACGGCAGACAGGTTCGAAATTCTGCTGCTGCAGGGGCTGGTGATGCGCGATCTGGACAGCTTTATCGACACGCGTATCCGCCGTATCCACGGGCGGCGTGTGGCGGATCTGCTTCATGAACTGCTGAACCGCCGCCGCGAAATGATCGAACAGGCTCTGGATGGTCTGCGCCTTCAGTATCCCGGCTATGCCGAAGAACTGGAGCGCCGCTTTATCCGACGTACCGCTCTGCGGCTGGAACGTCAGGAATACGCCCAGCTGCACGAAGAAGGCCTGATCGGCGATGAGGTGTTTGCCGATCTCGAAGACCAGCTTGATACCCGTTTCAACGCCGTCGCCAAACGCCCCAAGCTGGACATCGCGGTACGCAAGGCCGATCTGGCCCGCCAATTCCCGCTGTTCGGTGAACTGGACGAAGCGACGCTGAAACGCCTGAGCCGTGCTTTGACGACCCGCTATGTCAACGAAGGCGATCTGATCCTTGCGCGCGGGCGTCAGCCGGATCGTGTGTACTTCATCGCCTCGGGCGCGGTCGAGCTGCGCACCGCTGCGGCCACATCGCACCGTCTTGGGCGGGGCGAACTGTTCGGGCAGCTATCGATGCTGAACAAATCCACCCCGCGCACCGAAGTGCGGGCCATCGCGCCGTCCACGCTTCTGACGCTGGAAGAACGCCGCTTCCGCCGGTTGCTGCGCCGGTCGGTCAAAGTGCAGCAGGCCGTGCGCGAAAGTGCCGAAAAACGGAACATCTCGGTGCCCTATCTGGATGAGCTTGCGGCAAAGCAACGAAAGCGGGGCAAAGCAGAAAAGCCCGCGGAATCGGATTGATACGGCGGGCATTGATCCCTATCTGCGATGGACAGCACTGACCCTATCGGATACCCAAGCGCCCCATGGCTAAGCAGAAAGAAAACCCGAACTACAAAGTGATCGCCGAAAACCGGCGGGCACGGTTCGACTATGCCATCGAGGACGACATCGAATGCGGGATCATCCTGCAAGGCTCCGAGGTCAAATCCCTGCGCGTGAATTCCGCCAATATCGCCGAAAGCTATGCCACCGTCGATAACGGCGAACTGTGGTTGGTCAACAGCTACATCGCGCCCTACGAGCAGGCGATGTTCGGCCACGAAGACCGCCGCCGTCGTAAGCTGCTGGTGTCCAAGCGTGAACTCGCAAGGCTTTGGAGCGATACGCAGCGCAAGGGCATGACGCTTGTTCCGCTGGTTCTGTACTTCAACCACAAAGGCGTGGCCAAGCTTAAGATCGGCATCGCCAAGGGTAAGAAGAACGTCGACAAACGCGCCACCGACGCCAAGCGCGACTGGAACCGCCAGAAGCAGCGCCTGCTGAAACAGGGCAGCTAAAACCTTTTATCTGACTATCGGAATATTTGGGGGGAATTGCGTCTGCATTCTCCCGTCGCGCGTGTCCGTTCGGGCCGCGTATACAGTCCTTGTTGATTACCGAGTGGCCATTGGAAGGGGACTGTCACAATGGAATTGATTATCTCGCTCATCGCCGGTGCTGTCGGCGGAAACGCGGCAGGTGCCGCAGTGAAAGGTATCGATCAAGGGACGCTGATCAACTCGATCGCGGGCATCCTTGGTGGAGGTTTGGGTGGTACAATCCTGAGCGCACTGGGTGCTCCTGATCTGGCCGGTGCTGCAGGTGCAGCGGGTGGCCTCGATATCGGGGCAATCATCGGTCAGGTGCTATCGGGTGGTGTTGGTGGTGGCGCAGGTCTGGCCGTTGTTGGCCTTCTGCGCAATGTTTTGAGTAAATAACCCGACAAAATGGTGCAAGCGGGGACGAGTCCCGCTTGCATGCCACGGCTTGCTTGCCTAACACACCGACGTGACGCAAGGAGGCTGCCATGGCTGCTGACGACCCGAAGACACTTGTTTCTACTGACTGGCTGGCGACGCATCTCAAGGATCCAGACCTGAGATTGCTTGACGCAAGCTGGCATATGCCCGGTTCAGATCGTGACGCCCGCGCGGAATATGACGCAGGCCACATCCCCGGCGCACGCTTCTTCGACATTGATGAAATCAGCGACCTGCGTTCGCCGCTGCCGCACATGGTGCCGCCGGTGGAAAAATTCATGAGCCGTATGCGCGCCATGGGCGTGGGTGATGGCCATCAGGTCGTGGTCTACGACTCGGTCGGTATCTTTTCAGCGGCGCGTGTGTGGTGGCTGTTCCGGTTGATGGGGCAGATGGACATTGCTGTTCTGGATGGCGGCCTGCCGAAATGGCGGGCTGAAGACCGCCCGACAGAAGACCTGCCGCCGATTATCCGCGACCGTCACATGACCGTCCGCCGCCAGAACCACATGGTGAAGGACGTCACGCAGGTGTCTGCCGCGTCGAAACTGGTCGATCACGAAATCATCGACGCCCGCGCGGCTGAACGGTTCCGCGGCGAAGTGCCCGAACCGCGCGAAGGCCTGCGGTCCGGTCATATCCCCGGGTCACGCAACGTGCCCTTTGGTGAGCTGCTGAATGCAGACGGCACCATGAAATCCCCCGAAGCCACGCGCGAGATTTTCGAAAAAGCGGGTGTTGATCTGTCGAAACCGGCAATCACGACCTGCGGCTCTGGCGTGACCGCTGCGATCCTGTCGCTGGCGATGGAACGCTTCGGGAAAACTGATCATTCGCTTTATGACGGGTCTTGGTCTGAATGGGGGCAGTTCCCCACCTTGCCCGTCGCCACTGGAGACCAATGATGTTCGAACAGCTCAAGGAACAACCGGCTGACAAAATCCTCGCCCTGATGGCGGCGTACCGTGAAGATCCGCGGGACGACAAGATCGATCTGGGTGTAGGCGTTTACAAGGACGCAGAAGGCAAAACGCCGATCATGCGAGCGATCAAAGCTGCGGAAAAGCAGCTTTGGGAAGCGGAAGAGACGAAGTCCTACACAGGTTTGGCGGGCGATCCGGGTTTCGCAGACGCGATGGTGTCGCTGGTTCTGGGTGACGCGGTTGCGCGTGGTTCCGTCGCTGCTGCGGCGACACCGGGTGGTACAGGCGCGGTGCGTCAGGCGTTCGACCTGATCAAGATGGCGAACCCGAACGCACGTGTGTTCGTGTCTGATCCCACATGGCCGAACCACCTGTCGATCCTGAAGCACATGAACATCGAACACGTGCCCTACCGCTATTTCGACGCGGAAACAGGTGGCGTGAACTTTGACGGCATGATGGCTGATCTGGCGAACGTCAAAGCTGGTGACGTGGTTCTGCTGCACGGTTGCTGCCACAACCCGACCGGTGCGAACCTGACCCTGCCCCAGTGGCAAGAGGTCGTGGACCTGCTGAACAAAATCGGCGCGGTTCCGATGATCGACATCGCCTATCAGGGCTTTGGTGACGGTCTTGAAGCGGATGCTGCAGCAACCCGTTTGGTGGCGTCCAGCTGCCCCGAGGTGCTGATTGCGGCGTCCTGTTCCAAGAACTTTGGCATCTACCGTGAACGCACAGGCCTGTTGATGGCCGTGTCCAGCGATCCGGCGAAGTTCAAGGTGAACCAAGGCACGCTGTCCTATCTGAACCGCCAGAACTTTTCCTTCCCGCCAGATCACGGTGCACGCCTTGTGACGATGGTTCTGAACGATCCGGCCCTGCGCGCGGATTGGGAAGCGGAACTGGAAGAGGTGCGTCTTGGTATGCTGCGTCTGCGTCAGGCGCTGGCGGATGAGCTGCACACGTTGTCCGGCTCTGACCGTTTCGGTTTCCTGGCACAGCACCGCGGCATGTTCTCGCGTCTGGGTGTTGGTCCCGACAAGGTGGAAGCGATGCGCGAAAAGCATGGCATCTACATGGTGGGCGACAGCCGTATGAACATTGCGGGTCTGAACGATATGACGATCCCGAAGCTGGCCAAGGCGATCATCGACGTCGGCTGCTAAGCGTGATCTAGCGGTGCGCGGCTGTCGCCGCGCGCTGGTTTATCTCGTCAAAATCCTTTGGATTTTTCCTCGGGCGGGTGCCTTTGGAGGGGTTCAGGAAAAAGAATTGGGGCTCGCCCGTGTGGCGGGCCTTTTTGCGTTTCTTGACCATCGGGCCTGAGGGGCGTAGCCTTCGGGCATCCGAAGAGGAGTGAACGACGATGGATCAGCGCGGTTTTTGATTAGGGTTTCGTGTTGAGGGGAGACCTGCGCTTTGGGCACCTGCTGCCCGATTTCCATGACGTTCAATATTCGGAGTTTCCATGCAAAGACTGGAACATAAAACTGCCCTTGTGACAGGGGCTGCGCGGGGCATTGGCGCCGCTATTGCGGAAAGATTTCAACAAGAAGGCGCGCGTGTCATTGTGACGGACATAGATGCGGTCGCTGGTCAGGCGTTGGCCGATCGCATTGGGGCCGTGTTCGCCCGTCTTGATGTTTCATCAGAAGACGACTGGGCGCGCATTGAAGCGCGGTATCCCCAGATCGATGTCTTGGTCAACAACGCCGGTATCACAGGGTTCGAGGGACCATTTGACGGTGCGCCGCCTGCGCATGATCCCGAGCATGCCTCGCTTGCGGATTGGCGGGCGGTCCATGCGGTGAATAACGACGGGACATTCCTTGGTTGTCGTTACGGGATTCGTGCGATGCGCGCGAAAGGGCAGGGAAGCATCATCAACATCTCGTCCCGTTCGGGCATCGTCGGTATCCCTATGGCAGCGGCTTATGCCGCGTCCAAGGCGGCGGTTCGCAATCATACCAAATCGGTCGCTTTGTACTGTGCGGGGCAGGGCCTTCGGATCCGATGCAACTCGATCCATCCCGCCGCGATTATGACACCCATGTGGGAGCCGATGTTGGGTGATGGCCCTGATCGGGCCGAGAGAGAGGCCGCTATGGTTGCGGACACGCCCATGCGACGGTTCGGAGATGCGAGTGAAGTGGCAGCGGTGGCAGCGATGTTGGCGTCAGACGAGGTGGCCTATATGACGGGGGCCGAGCTGTCGATTGATGGCGGGATACTGGCAGGGTCAGCGGCAACGCCTGGTCAGTGAGTTTGGGGGTCTGTGGGCTTGCCCCCAGCCGGTCGTCTCGCGAAGCGAGGCGAAATCATTCCCTGTGATAGGGGGAGCCCGCCAGAATGGAGGCCGCACGGTACAGCTGTTCGCTTAGCATCACGCGGGCCAGCATGTGCGGCCAGACCATTTTGCCAAAGCTGAGTGACATGCGTGCTTCGGCCCTGAGTGATGGATCAATCCCGTCCGCGCCGCCGATGACAAAGGCCATGTCTTGCGTGCCCTGATCGCGGAACTGGCCAAGGCGTTGGGCAAACTCGGGCGAGGTCATCACTTCGCCCCTCTCGTCCATACAGCAGAGCGTGGCACCCTTGGGGATCGCGCGGCGCAGCAGATCAGCTTCGGCGGACATGCCGCCTCCCTTCTTGTCCTCGACCTCAATAATCTTTGCCGGACCAAGGCCAAGCGCCCGTCCGGTTTTGTCAAAGCGTGTCAGGTAATCGTCGATCAGGGTGCGTTCCGGACCGGCCCGTAGCCGGCCCACGACGCATAGGCTTACGCGCATATCACTGCCTCGTTCAGCCTGTCAGGCTTATTGTTCTGTCGGCTTGCCGGTTGCGCCTGCGGGCAGCCACATCTTCTCAAGCTGATAGAATTCGCGCACTTCGGGGCGGAACACGTGGACAATCACGTCGCCGGTGTCGATCAGAACCCAGTCGCCTGTTTCCTTGCCTTCCATCTTGGACAGAACGCCATAGTCGGCTTTCAGGTCTTCGGTGACCTTTTCGGCCAAGGCAGCAACCTGACGGGACGAGCGGCCCGAGCAGATTACCATGTAATCGCCCATGGCTGTTTTGCCGCGCAGGTCAATCTGCACGATCTCTTCCGCCTTGTTGTCATTCAGGGACTCAAGAACCGAGGCAAGGATTGCTTCGCTTGTCAGTTCAGGATGGGATGCGCCCGTCATCGGGTGACCCGCGTTTGCGGCATTGGCCGCATTTGTGTCGAGTGACAGGACATTGTCCTCCTATAGTCAACACGCCGACCAGTATGGCCCCGGCGCTGGGCCTTACTGCAAAGATAACATCGGATTCGCAAAATCTCAATGACCGGAGGTGTTGGCGCGGCGTTACGCGCCATAGGGAACCCAGACGGTTTTGACCTCGGTCGCTTCTTCAAGGAAGTTGCGGCTTTGGCCATCGGGTCCGAACCAGTCGCGGCCGTGGCCGTGATTGACCCATGTGCGCTTCAGGTTGCCAGCGGCGCGGCGTTCGATATCGCCCGCCAGGGCCGCAGCACCAAAGGACCAGAGCGCATCGACATCCGCGTGATCCGCCAGTGTCGCAGCCAGTTCGGCGTGGGGCCCTGTGATCAGGTTCACGGCACCCGCAGGCACGTCAGAGGTTTCAAGGATTTGGGTCAGGTCCTGCGTGATCAGCGGGTAAGCTTCGGACGCGACGATGACCGTGCGGTTGCCCATGGCG
>CATNDK010000067.1 GCA_950096585.1 Thalassococcus halodurans
TGGCCCCGAAATCGAATGCGAACTATGTGGCCTATAAAGCCGCGCGTCGTTTGGCTGCTTCGTCGGGGTCGGCCCCGCCGCCCAAGCATATCCTGAATGCCCCCACATCCTTGATGAAGGATCAGGGCTATGGCGACGGATATGCCTATGACCACGATCAGGAAGATGCGTTTTCGGGCCAGAATTACTTCCCTGACGGGATGAAGCGCCCCGAATTTTATGCGCCGGTCGAACGCGGGTTCGAACGCGATCTTAAGAAACGCGTCGAGTATTTCGCCAAACTGCGGAGAGAGCGTCAGCGCTGAACGCGGTTGCCGTTCACCCAGACGTCCCGCACCGCACGGTCATCGCCCATCATGATGGTGGCAAAGACCTCTTCCCACGCATCGCTGGCGCGGTCGGCACGTTGTGCGATGGCCGCGGTCGAGGACAGGTTCAGGATACAAAGATCGGCCTCGTACCCTTTGGCGACGCGCCCGATTTTGTCGTCCAGCTTCAGCGCCCGTGCCGAACCTGCCGTGGCGAGCCACATCAGTTCTGCGGGGTGCAAGGGACGGCCGCGCAGTTGTCCGATCTCATAAGCCGCCGCCATTGTGCGCAGCATGGAAAACGACGATCCGCCGCCTGTATCGGTGGCTAACCCAACGCGTACGCGCGGTGTCAGGCCGTCCATGTCGAACAGCCCCGACCCGATGAAGGTGTTCGAGGTCGGGCAATGGATCAGCGCTGCGTTGACTTCGGACAGCCTGTCGATCTCGCGCGGTTCCATATGGATTGCGTGGCCGTACAAACCGTTTTCACCTAGCAGACCCGTCTGTTCATAGGTGTCCAGATAATCCCGCGCCTTAGGGAACAGGGATTTGACCCACGCGATTTCGTCGGTCTGCTCTGACAAGTGCGTTTGCATCAGGCAGTCCGGCCGCTCAGCCCACAGCCCGCCAAGCGCATGCAGTTGTTCCGGCGTCGAGGTGGGCGAAAAGCGGGGTGTGATGACGTAGGAAAGACGATCCACACCATGCCAGCGATCCAGCAGTGCCTTGCTGTCGTCATAGGCCGATTGCGCCCTGTCCCGCAGACTTTCGGGCGCGTTGCGGTCCATACAGGTTTTGCCGGTTAAAGCGCGCAGGCCGCGTGTCTGTGCCTCGTTGAAAAAGGCATCCACACTGGTCGGATGTACGGTGCCGAAAGAACAAACCGTTGTGGTGCCATTGGCCAGCGTCAGATCGAAATAGCGTGCGGCGATCATCGCGGCGTAGTCCGGATCGCCAAAGCGCATTTCTTCGGGGAAGGTGTAACTGTTCAACCAGTCGATCAGCCGTTTGCCCCAGCTGGCAATGATGGCGGTTTGCGGGAAATGCACGTGCGCATCGACGAAACCGGGGCAGATCAGGTCATTGCCGTAATCTGTGATATCGTCGTTTGGGTAAGCCGCGCGCAGGGCGGCGGCATCGCCTGTGTCCGCGATCAGACCGTCGACAATATGCACAGCGCCATCGGTGCGGATCGTGACCGCATCAAGACCGTCCTGAAACGGATCGCCCGAAATTTCCAAGATACGGCCCAAAAGCAAAGCCATGCCCGCCACCCTTTCTGCGCACCGGCAAAATTTTCGCCGACACCTGTTTCTTTCCAGAGACCTGCCATATGGTCCCCGCGCATGGGTACGCAATCTAAACGTTACGGAAACGCGCGAAAGGGGCTGTATGACCGAAGATCAGGTAGAAACCGCTGCTGAAACCGTTTCCGAGGAAGACGACAACTACGTTCTTTCTCCGAAAACCGTGGCCGCGATTCTCTATGCGGTGGATGTGCAGGATCGGGAACGGCTGATCGAGCTGATGGAGCCGCTGCATGCGGCGGACATCGCCGACATGCTTGAGCAGATCAACGCGTTCGACCGACTGCGCCTGATCAAGCTTTATGATCGCGAATTCGATGGCGAAATCCTTTCGGAACTGGATGAAAGCATCCGGGAAGAAGTGATCAGCATCCTGAACCCCGAAGTTCTTGCCGACGCGGTGCGGGAACTGGATTCGGATTACGTTGTCGACCTTCTGGAAGACCTTGAAGAGGGCGACCGCGAAGCCATTCTTGATGTGCTGGAGGATAGCGACAGGATCGCGGTTCAGCAGTCGCTGACGTACCCCGAATATTCTGCCGGTCGTCTGATGCAGCGCGAAGTCGTCATGGCGCCCGAGCATTGGAACGTGGGCGAGGCGATTGATTACCTGCGCGATCAGGATGATCTGCCGGACCAGTTCTATCACATCATCATGGTAGACCCGCGCCTGCGCCCTGTGGGCAAGATCGCCTTGGGCAAACTAATGGCGTCACGGCGCGAGGTTTTGCTGGACTCGATCAAGGACGACAGTTTCCACGTCATTCCGGTGACACGGGACGAAGGCGACGTGGCCTACGCGTTCAACCAGTACCACCTGATCTCGGCCCCCGTTGTGGATGAAACCGAACGTCTTGTCGATGTGATTACCATCGACGACGCGATGGCGGTTCTGGATGAGGAACACGAAGAAGACATCCTGCGTCTGGCGGGTGTTGGCGAAGAAAGCTCTTTGTCCGACACGATAATCGAGACAACCAAGAAACGTATCCCTTGGCTGGTGGTAAACCTTGGCACAGCGGCTTTGGCTGCGACCGTGATTGCGCAGTTCGAAGATACGATTGCTGCTTTGGTTGCTTTGGCGGTCTTGATGCCGATCGTGGCGTCCATGGGCGGCAACGCCGGTACGCAATCTTTGACCGTTGCGGTGCGTGCGCTTGCGACGCGCGACTTGACCGGATCGAACGCGTTTCGGGTTATCCGGCGTGAAATGTTCGTGGGCCTGTTGAACGGGCTGATACTGGCCGTGCCATTGGCCATGGTGACAGCGCTCTTGTTCGGCTCGCCCTTGTTGGGCTTTGTGATTGGCGTGGCCTTGATCATCAACCTGTTTGTCGCTGCCTTGTCTGGTGTGGGCATACCCATTCTGCTTGAGAAGCTGGGTGTTGACCCCGCCTTGGCATCGGGCGTGTTCGTGACAACCGTAACCGATGTGATCGGCTTCTTTGCCTTCCTCGGTCTTGCAACGGTGATCCTGCTATGACGACTGATCCAAAGGCCGTCGCGCGGAAGGCCGGGTTTGCACGGCGTAAGGCTGCGTTTGATGACCAAGGCCCTGGCGCAGCAGGGAAGCTGTCCGAGTTTCTGGCAGGCTATCGCGGTGTGCCGATTGCTGGCTACATGCCCATCCGGACCGAGATCGACCCGCTTCCCGCTATGGCGGAAGCGAGCGCGCATGGCCCTGTGGGGGTGCCTGTCATTAAGGCCGCTGATACGCCTTTGGACTTTGCGCAATGGGATCCTGATTGCGCTATGGAGACTGGGGCGTTCGGTGCCTATGTACCGGTAGAAAAGGTCTGGATCAGACCAGAGATCGTGATTGTCCCGCTGGTGGCCTTCAGCCGTGAAGGCGGACGTATGGGCTATGGCGGCGGGTTCTATGACCGGACGCTAGAGCTGCTTCGCGCAAACGGGCCGGTTCTGGCGGTTGGCTTTGCCTTCAATGCGCAAGAAGATCCCGATCTGCCGCTTGAGCCGACGGATCAGCCGCTGGACCTGATCATCACCGAAAGCGATGTTCTGTCCTGCAAAGCGTAACGCATGAAAAAGGGGGCCGCGGCCCCCTGAATTCTGTTTGCAGTGATCGGGGCGATCAGCCCATCGACAGGCTTGCTGCGCTTTCGGGCAGTTCCTGGTCAAAGCAGCGCTGGTAGAATTCGGCCACTGTCTGACGCTCGAGCTCGTCACATTTGTTCAGGAACGACAGGCGGAACGCATAGCCGATGTCGTTGAAGATCGTCGCGTTCTGCGCCCATGCGATCACGGTCCGCGGCGACATAACGGTCGACAGATCGCCGTTCATGAAGGCGGTCCGTGTCAGTTCCGCAACCGTCACCATCTGGCGCACAGTCTTGCGGCCCTTGTCGGTGTCATAGCTGGGGTTCTTGGCGACGATGATATCAACCTCGGCATCCAGCGGCAGATAGTTCAGCGTAGCAACCAGCGACCAACGGTCCATCTGACCTTGGTTGATCTGCTGTGTGCCGTGGTAGAGGCCGGTTGTGTCACCCAGACCAACAGTGTTCGCTGTCGCGAAAATACGGAAGAACGGGTGTGGGGTAATCACCTGGTTCTGGTCCAGAAGCGTCAGCTTACCGTCAACTTCCAGAACACGCTGGATCACGAACATAACGTCGGCGCGGCCTGCGTCGTATTCGTCGAACACGATCGCAGTCGGGTTGCGCAGCGCCCACGGCAGAATGCCTTCCTGAAACTCGGTTGTTTGCTTGCCGTCAACCAGACGGATCGCATCCTTACCGATCAGGTCGATACGGCTGATGTGGCTATCAAGGTTCACACGTACACACGGCCAGTTTAGACGCGCGGCAACCTGTTCAATGTGCGTGGACTTACCAGTGCCGTGATAACCCTGGATCATCACGCGGCGGTTGTAGGCAAAGCCCGCCAGAATGGCCAACGTGGTGTCGTGGTCGAAACGATAGGTCGAATCCAGATCCGGAACACGGTCTGTGCGCTCGGGGAAACCATGGACAACCATGTCAGAGTCGATGCCGAACACATCGCGGACCGAGATCTGCTCTGTCGGTTTAGCGTTGATGTCGATCGAACCGTCCGCCATAGTCATAGTGTCCTTCGTTTGAAATGGGCTTTTGTTGGTCATGTGGTGCAACATATCTCGCGCGGGGGCAAGGGCCACAACGCCCGTCTAAACCTGCCGGGGGCCTTTATCCAGACTCTTCCGGCATAATGCGAGCGCGGCAAATTATCTCTGATGACTCCACAAGAAGAAATTGAGGAATTGCTGTCTAAAATAGCGCTGGGCGACCGGAACGCGTTTTCTTTGCTCTATGACCGGACGTCCGCGAAACTATTTTCGGTGTGTCTACGTGTGTTAAAAGACCGGACCGAAGCGGAGGAAGCCCTTCAAGAGGCGTTTCTTCGCATTTGGCACCGGGCCAATATGTACCGGACGAACGGATATTCACCAATGACATGGCTGATCACCCTGACCAGAAATATCGCGATTGATCGCTATCGTAAGGCGGGGCCTAAGGCGTCTGAAAAGCTGGATCTGGCCGAGGTGGTTGCAGACGACCGGCCTGGCCCCGAAGCGCAAGTGGTTGCCTCTGGTGAACGTGCGCGGCTTGAGATGTGTTTGAAGGAACTTCCAGCGGATCGCGCGGTTCTGATCGAACGCGCTTATCTGGACGGCGACACCTATCAGCAACTGTCCGATGCCACGGGCGTTAAGTTGAATACGATCCGTACATGGTTGCGCCGAAGTCTTCAGCAATTGCGGGAGTGTCTGGTTCAATGACTGATCCTGAAAACACATCCGGCGGCACAACACCCGACAGCGTTCTAGCTGCAGAATATGTGCTAGGTCTGCTTGGCCCCGAAGAGCTTGAGGCGTTCGAGGCACGGCTGAACACCGAAGAAGACCTGGTGATCGAAGTGGCGCGTTGGGCGGACCATTTCGCAGCAATGGTCGATCGTCTGCCCGAGGCCACGCCGGCGGGCCGAGTGAAGCGCGCCATCGATACGCGGCTCTTTGGCGAAGACGAACGCAAATCGCTGTTCGGCTGGCTGTGGCCTTATGCGGTAGGGGGCATTGCGGCTGCGATGCTGGCCTTTGTCGCAATCGACACCGGACTGGTTGAGATGCCGGGGCAGGTGGCTGACGGGCCTGTTTATCGTGCCGATCTTGAACCCGCCGATCCGGTCGCTGCCAATGTCAGCCTAAGTGCTGTGTTTGATGCTGGACGCGGCGTTCTGGAAGTCGCGCAGGTGCAAGGGCTGGCTCCCGATGGGCGCGATCACGAACTGTGGCTGATTGTCGGAGAAAATGCGCCAGTATCGTTGGGCGTCCTGCCAGACGACGGCGTTGCTTTGATTTCGTGGCCTGATGCCTTGCCGAGGGACGTCGATGGGGCGTTGTTCGCCGTCTCCGAAGAACCGGACGGCGGTTCGCAAACAGGCGCGCCGACAGGCCCGATCCGCGCTGTGGGTTCAATCACGCTCTCGTGAACGATAATCTGAAAAAAACCTGAAACTCCTTTCTGTCTTCCTCGTGGCTAAGGGCATCACGGCGACAATCGCCGGATCGAATTCTAGGAGGAAGACACATGTCTATGAAAATGCTGACAGCCACAATTGTCGCAACAACCCTGTCCACAGCGGCCTTTGCAGAAAGCCACGCGCAAACAGGTAACCCGATGGTTGGCGGAGCTGCGATGTTCCCCGAAAAGAACATCGTTGAAAACGCCGTGAACTCGGCAGATCACGAAACGCTTGTTGCTGCTGTAAAACAGGCCGGCCTGGTCGACACGCTGATGAGCCCCGGACCGTTCACGGTTTTCGCCCCGACCGACGCTGCCTTTGATAAGATTTCCGACGAAAGCCTGTCGCAGCTGATGATGGACCAGAATAAGGCGCAGCTGACGCAAATCCTGACCTGCCACGTGGTTGCTGCCAACGCGATGTCTGATGCGATTGCCGGCATGATCGCAGACGACAACGGCATGCACGCGGTTCAAACCGTGGGTGGCTGTGTTCTGCAGGCGAAAATGGCCGGTGGAAAGATTACCCTGACCGATGAACAGGGCCGTGTCGCGAACGTGACGATTGCAGACGTGAAACAATCCAATGGCGTGATCCACGTGATTGATCGGGTTCTGCTTCCGGCTATGTAATTCGCATAGCCTGAAGGCATGGCCCGCCCAGAGTCCCCCTATTTCAGGGGCGGGTCATGCCGCTTTCACCGGGAGAATACAGATGAACAGACGTCATTTCACTATCGCAGGTTTGGCTGCATTCGGCTTGGGCGCATCACGTGCTTCTGCTGCAGAGGGAACCTTTGAAATCACGCGCCCCAAGGCCCAGTGGAAAGCGATGCTGTCGCCCTTGGAATACAAAGTCATGCGACAGGAGGGGACCGAACGCGCGTTTACTTCGCCACTCAACGATAACAAAGCGGCAGGCATCTACATCTGCCGCGGCTGCGACCTGCCGCTGTATTCATCCGAACATAAATTCGACAGTGGCACAGGGTGGCCGAGCTTTTACCAACCGGTACGCGGGGGCGCGATCGGAACCAAGGCGGACAGATCGCTGTTTATGACGCGGACTGAATGCCATTGCAGCCGCTGCGGGTCGCACTTGGGGCACATCTTTGATGACGGTCCCGAACCGACCGGCAAGCGACACTGCATCAACGGGGTGTCGCTGAAATTTGTCGCAGCTTGACCCCTGAAAGGCGCGATACAGCGTTTGCCACAATAAAAGGCACGGTGGTCTCCACCGTGCTTTTTTATGCGTGAAGTTTCCCAAACACTCCGCAAAACGCGATAACTGCGGCAAAATGATACCGTTTAAGCAATATTCCCACTTTTTGAATGCTTGCTGCATTCCCATCATTACCCTAGTACGAGCCCACAGAGACGGAGGCCGCCCTAGTGCTTGATATTCCCCACGTTCGTTCTGTTTTGGCGGAACACTATGATCTGACACCTTCGCCAGAATTGGCGGAAGAGATGAAAGATATCTACGACAAGATGGATCGCGTCGTATCGCCGGCTGACTGGGCGATTTACGCGCCGTACGTCAAAGCCATCAACGAACTGAAGAAAAAGCGCAACGCGGTTATTCTGGGTCACAACTATATGACGCCCGAGATTTTCCACGCGGTGTCCGATTTCGTGGGCGACAGCCTGCAACTGGCAATGAAGGCAACCGAAGTCGATGCCGATGTGATCGTGCAGGCCGGTGTGCATTTCATGGCCGAGACGTCCAAAATCCTCAGCCCCGAGAAAATCGTGCTGATGCCGGATATGGAAGCTGGTTGTTCGCTGGCCGAAAGCATCACCGCCGAGGGCGTTGAAGAGATGCGGGCCAAATATCCCGGTGCGCCTGTTGTGTCCTACGTGAACACGACCGCCGAGGTGAAAGCCGCGTCCGATATTTGCTGCACCTCTGCCAATGCGGTGCAAATCGTTGATGCGATGGACAGCGATACAGTCATCATGACGCCGGACCAGTTTCTGGCGCAGAACGTGGCGAACCAATCCAAGAAAAAGGTCGTCTACTGGCCGGGGTCGTGCATCGTGCATGAACTCTATACAGCCGACGATCTGCGCGCTTACCGCGAGATGGATCCAGAAGTTAAGATCATCGCCCATCCGGAATGTACGCCGGACGTTGTGGCGGAGTCCGATTTCACCGGGTCTACGAGCGGCATCATCAAATGGGTGCATGACAACAAGCCCGCCAAGGCGATGCTTGTCACCGAATGTTCGATGGCATCGAACATCGCCGATGAGCTGCCCGAAGTGGAATTCGCCAAGCCATGCAACATGTGTCCCTACATGAAAAAGATCACGCTTGAGAAAATTCTCTATGCGCTGCACACGATGGAAGGCCAGGTTGAGGTCGATCCGGAAGTGGCTGAAAAAGCGCGTCTTTCTGTTCAGCGTATGATTGATCTGTCGCGCAAACTGGGGCTGTAAACCCGCTTATGAAAACTGTCACCACTGACCGTATCGTCATTGTCGGCGCGGGGCTTGGGGCGCTGTATGCAGCGCTGAAACTCGCGCCGCGGCCTGTTCTCATGATCTCGCCCGAGGTGTTGGGCGAAGGGGCCAGCTCGGCTTGGGCGCAGGGCGGCGTGGCGGCGGCGATGGATCAGGCAGACAGTCCTGAAAACCATGCCAATGACACGGTCAAGGCCGGTGCCGGTACGGTTGACCCCAAGATCGCTGATCTGGTGACGCGGCATGCGCGCGACTTCATCCTTGATTTGACCGAACTGGGAACGCCGTTCGACCGTACCAAAGACGGGCAATATGTGTTGTCGCTGGAAGCTGCGCACAGCTTTGCGCGCGTGGTTCGCGTCGAAGGTGATCAGGCCGGGGCCGAGATCATGGCCGCGCTTATCGAACAGGTGCGCCAGTCGCCGACCATTCAGGTGCTGGAAGGCACCATGGCCGTGGGTCTGGATACAGAAGACGGTAAAGTCACTGGCATCGCCATTCAGGACGCCGCCGAAGACCGGTCTGCGCCTTTGATGGTGCGCGGCGCGGCTTATCTTCTGGCTGGTGGCGGCTCTGGCGGGTTGTACGCTTTGACAACCAATCCCCCGCGTATTCGCGGTCAAGTGATCGGTATGGCGGCACGGGCAGGGGCCAAGATTGCCGATGCCGAATTTGTCCAGTTCCACCCGACCGCGATTGATGTGGGCGAAGACCCCGCGCCGCTTGCGACCGAAGCGTTGCGCGGCGAAGGGGCGATCCTGATCAACAAGGATGGCGAACGGTTTATGACCTCCGTCCATCCCAACGCCGAACTGGCCCCGCGCGACATCGTGGCCCGCGCGATTTTTGCCCAGACCCAAGCAGGCAACCGCCCGATGCTTGATACACGCAAGGCGCTGGGCGCAAAGGTCAAACAGCTGTTCCTGACAGCCACCGATGCCTGCATGCGCAATGGTATTGATCCTGAGCTTCAGCCCATCCCCGTCGCCGCAGCGGCCCACTACCATATGGGCGGGATTGCGGTGGACGATCACGGTCGTGCGTCATTGGATGGTCTTTGGGTGTGCGGCGAGGCGGCTTCAACCGGACTTCATGGTGCGAACCGCTTGGCGTCGAACGGTCTGCTGGAAGCACTTGTTTTCGCACGCATTTGCGCCGAAGGGATCGAGGCGCAGTTGCCTGCGATTTCCGATGCGACCGAGGTAAAGATTGCCTTTGACGCGGGTGGCACACCGCCTGATGCCGCAGGCGTTCAGGAATTGCGCCAGACGATGACTAACCTTGTTGGCGTGGTGCGCGATCGCGAAGGTCTGGAAAATGCGCTGCGCAAGATCGCCGCTTTGGAAAAGGCCTATGGCGATAGCCCGTCGTTCCTGAACATGACGGCGACCGCCACCATGATCGCCGCCTGCGCGCTGATGCGCGAAGAAAGCCGTGGCGCACATTTCCGCGCGGATTTCCCCGAAGCAAATGGCGAAATCGGCGAACGTTCGATGATCACTCTGGATCAGGCAATCGCCCTGCGCACCCGTATTACGGAGACACCGACATGAGCTATGCCAGCGTTCCCGATCTGGTTTTGGAAGCCACCGTTCGCAATGCCCTTCTGGAAGATCTGGGCACCTATGGTGACGTCACCACACGCGCGGTAATCCCCGATGGGACGACCTATCAGGCACGTCTGAACGCCCGCGAAGACGCAGTTGTGTCCGGCATGCAGGTGGCGGCCCTGGCTTTCCGCCTTGTGGACCCGACGCTAGAGATTGTGACGCATGTTGCCGATGGTCAGCCCTGCAAAAAGGGCGAAACGCTGATGTCGATCAACGGCTCGGCAGCGTCGATCCTGTCGGGCGAACGCGTGGCGCTGAACTTTGCCGGTCGTCTGACGGGCATCGCGACCAAGACGGCAGGGTTTGTCGCGGAAACCAAAGGTACCAAGGCGCGTGTGACCTGCACCCGTAAAACCACGCCGGGCTTGCGGATTGTCGAGAAACTGGCCGTGTTGCACGGCGGTGGCTTCAACCACCGTTATTCGTTGTCGGATGCTATCCTGATCAAGGACAACCACATCGCGATCGCCGGTTCGGTAACCGACGCGGTCAAGCGCGCGCGCGCTGCAGCAACCTCCGCGGGCCTGCGCATCCAGGTCGAGTCGGAAAAAGAACGCAACATAAAGATTCAGTGCGCCAACCAACAGAAAGAACAGCCCCCAACTCAGGTTGACCTTCTGCCAGATCGGCGGGGGAAGTTTCAATTGTGAGCCTAGCATGAATTCTAGGGCAGTCCGACGGCCAGTGAAATGACTGCCGAGGACCATAGCCGCAAAGATCCACTCGACGATGGTCGGTTTCCATTTAATAAAAATATCGCTCTGAAATATGAGCGTCATCCCGCCAAAAATGCCGATTACCGCAAGGGAAATCAGGGGAGTTGCCTCAAATCTTCG
>CATNDK010000068.1 GCA_950096585.1 Thalassococcus halodurans
GCGCCAACGATCCGGTAGGCGCCAAGACGGTTCATTTTCAGTTTCGCGCAAAGACGCATGAACTGATGCGTGTCGGTCATCTTCGACCATTCGTCACGCAGAACGTCCAGCTTATCCAAACGCGATTTCGGGGGCTCTGTTGGTTTGCGTGCATCCAGCGCAATCGTATCCGTCTGATCGTCGGATTTCAGGTCTGCGACGATCTTTTCCCACTGATCGTGGTTCGATGCGGCGCGAAGGTGGATTTTGTGAACCGCGTCTCCGGCGGCATCAAAAATCTGCAAAGAACGACGCGGGCCGTTTTCTGATGGGGTTTCCACAGCAAAGGCATGCACCCAATGCGACGGGAAAATCCGCAGATCGATGTTATCGGTCAGCGTCATCGAGGCATGGTCGCCACTGTGGTAATTCCCGTAGGTGCCGACCTTTTCGTGAACGCAGGCTTCGACCCGCGTCAGGGCCATCACATCGCCCAGTGTTTCGGCAGCGGGGATGATGAAGTCGGGATGCGACGTGATTCTGGTGGCGGTTTGACCCACGGACGAAGCGACCAGTTGCGCCTCTGTGATGCCAAGTTTGTCGGCGGCATCGCGTGCGCGCAATTTCGTATTCTCGGCAGTAAATGCACGGATTTCGGAAGGAGAGAAGGTGGTTGGCTTGTTCATAAAGCGTCCTCGGAAGTCGAATGAGATCCGATAGCTGCGTCTGAACAAACAGGATGCGTGGCTGTCGTAAGTTACTTGACTAAATTACTAGGATAATATTAACGCTGCAACCCATCACGGCAAAGATTGTCGTTGTATCACTCACTCACTGCCGCGCCAGCCTGTGCAAGCTACGGCTTACGACGCAAAAGGATGGCGTTTTTATGCTTACTCATTTTTTGCGCGGCACGACCGCGCTTGTTTGCTTGTCTTTGGCGACCCCGGTCGCGGCACAGGAAGAACCCGGGTTTCTTGGAACGCTGATTTTGACGGTCGGCAAGCGCGACCTCAGCTTTGGCACGGCTTTGTCGCGTACCGTTGTGGATGAAGAGGAAATTCAGGATCGGCAGGCCAGCACAGGGGCCCAGTTGATTGACGTCGTTCCCGGTGTAACGCTGGTGAATGGCACCACACCGCAAGGGTCCGGTATCAACATCCGTGGCTTCGGCGCGAACACGACATTCGGAACAGACCAGAAGATCGCCGTTCAGATTGATGGAGCAAGTGTCGGGTCCGAAGAACTGTACCGGATCGGAACGCAGCTGTTCACCGACCCGATGCTGTACCGCGAGGTCGAAGTCCTGCGCGGCACAATCGGCAGCTTTGCCTATGGCTCTGGTATTGTTGGTGGCGTTGTAAAGCTTGAAACCAAGGATGCGTCTGATTTCACCAATGGTGAACTGGGCTTTGCCGGTTCCCAAACCTTCGAATACGGCTCGAACGGCAATTCCAAAGTCAGCTCGACCAACCTTGCGTGGATGCCGACGGAAAAGGCCGAGTTTCTGTTGAATTACACTATCCGTGATCAGGACAACCTGACCGCTGGTGACGGGTCCGAAATTGGCAACAGCGCGTTCAACACACCGTCCTATCTGGCGAAGGGTAAATTCACCTTCGGTCAGGATGACGCCCATTCCATCGCGCTAAGCCATTCGCGCACCGTCGCGGATGACAAGGACGTGCCATATGACCAGTTTGGTACCGACGGCGGTATGTTCGGGAATGTGGACCGCGTGACGGATACGTCCCAGACGACGCTGGAGTACCGCTATAACCCCGGCAATGACCTGATCGACCTGCGCGCAAACCTGTCCTATTCGGATCAGCTGATCGATCAATCCTATGTCGCGGGATCATCGCCGTTTGAAGGCACGGGGACGTTTGCTTTCCTTGAACCTCTCGTGAATTCGGAGCTGCGCTATGAAACGACCAAGCTGAATGTTTCTAACCGGTCGTTGTTCCATACAGGTCAAATCGATCATGATCTGCTGGCTGGTGTCGAAGTGCAGCGACGTGTGCGCAAAGAAAACACAGCAGCAAGCGCGCCGGGTGGTACCGATGATCGCGTGGCACTTTATGTGATCGACGAAATGGAGATGGGCAACTTCACGATCACTCCGGCCATTCGATATGAAAAGTCGACGATCAAGGCCGCAGCCGACCTTGGCGCATATCCTGACACCTACACCGATGATGCTGTGATGGGTGGTCTGGCGTTGTCCTATGACTTCAACAACGGCCTGTCAGTTTTCGGAAGCGCGGCCTACACAGTTGGCCTGCCGATCATTGACGATCTAGGGACAAGCACGACAGCCCAGCGTCGTATCGATCTGTCCGAAAAGTCGCGGACACTGGAACTCGGCGCCGAATACACGCGCAACGATCTGGTGGCGCAAGGCGATAACCTGACGGTTCGCGGCAACGTCTATCAGACAACCCTGTGGCACATCACAAGCTACAGCGTGTCAGGCTCTTCTGCGACAGAACTTGAACGGGTCGAGACCAAAGGGCTTGAGCTTGAGGCGTCTTATGGATTGCAGAGCGGGCTGTATTTCGATCTGGCCGGCCATCTTGGTGAAGGCAAAGAATACAATCCCGACGGCACATCTGCCACATGGCGCAACACGGCCGCTGATCGGGTCAATCTGACCATCGGCAAAAAGTGGAACGACAAGGTCGATCTGAGCTGGGAAATCGTGCACGCGGACGACCGTCGTGACTCCTCCGGCAACGATCTGTCCGACATCACGCTTCATAACCTGCGCACCACATGGCGCCCTGAAATCGCGTTGCTGGATGGCACCGAAGTTCGTCCCGGGATCGAGAACGTGGCGGATCTGGACTATGTCGGTCACCTGTCGTCTTCGTCCCGCAAAGCTCCGGGTCGGACGTTCAAGGTATCTCTGACCAAATCCTTCTAAGCGGAAAAGGAAAGCCGGGGCGGTGTGCCCCGGCTTTTTGACTTATTCGATCAGGCCGATTTGTTTGTAAAACGCGTTGTTGTCCCAGAAGAGATATTCCTCATCCATGACGCCGTCTTCGGTCCAGTGGCCAATGGTGGCCATCGTCAGCTTGTATGCCTTGCCAGTGGGTTCAATGAAGTTGCCGTCACCCAAAGGCATTGGTTCCGAAAATGTGCCTTCAATCACACCGACAACACCTGTCCACTCACCCTGACCGATGCGGATCGGGTGCGTTTCAATGCGGGTGTCAGGGGCAAAGGTGAAGAAAGCCTTCAGATCATCGATATGAACATCGATACCATCGGTCGTCCGACCATCCGGCCAGTGCACTTTGATATCCTGTGCGTGGCTTTCGTGCAGGCGGTCCCATTGCTGGTTTGAAAAGACTTCGAAGTCCAATGTGTCGAATGTTTCGAGGTTCTTTTCGATGCGGGCTTCTGCCGCTTGGTATTGCGCCAGTTCTGCCAGTGCTGCGGCTACGGCTGCGTTGTCTTCGGCAAAGGCGGGGAAGGCGGAAATTGCTGTGACGACGGCCCCGGACAGGAGTGTGGAGAAACGTGTCATTGTCTGTTGTCCTTATGTTGTTCGTCTGTGTTCAGTGACGATGAGGGCAACTTAGGTTTGGATTTTTGCCGCGAAAATGTTGAATTTGTTGTATCAATTTCAACAATTCATTCCTAATTGGCGTGTATGATCAGGAAATAGGCAACCAGAGGAAACCGTTCATGATCCACCGGTATTTCGGTTTTTCTGGCGGGCGACTTCCCACAAGTGCCGGTAATTATTTGTATTTTAAAAGTGTGATGTGTTGCGATGCGAAATGGCGCGGTCTAGATTGAAGTTGACGCAAGGGAAACTTGGTGTCGCTTTGATCACAATGAATGGATTTTCTTGCTTTCTGATTTGGCCGAGATTGGTGTTTTTTCGACCGGCTTAGTATGATGGTTTCATAAATTAACGATTTTATGTCGCGCGTTCAGAGTTTCACGCATTTCAATCGAAACAGAATGCGCGCAACTGGATAGTCAAAAAGGTTAAGGATGCGCATGTTTTTAGTGTCGATTTTTGTCCTTTTAATTCTTATCATCGTCGGCCTTTTCACATGGCGACAGGCTGATCGACGTGCCGATGCGACCGAGATTGAAAGGTTGCTCGAATTCCAGCCTGACCGGCCTGAGTTTTTTTCGGCTGATATGGTCGAAGGCCTTCCGGAACCGGCCCAACGGTTTCTGACGTTCGCCATTCGCGAAGGAACTCCGCTTTATACGGTGGCCTATCTGGAAATGAGCGGGCAGTTCGGCTTGGGCGATAAAACCACGCCGAAATACATCCCGATATTCGCCAAGCAGGTTCTGGCTGCGCCGGAAGGTTTTGTTTGGGAAATGGACAGCACCGAAGGGTCCCCTTCGATCAGCGGTTCGGACAGTGGGACATGGACACGGTTCTGGTTGGCAGGCCTCATTCCTGTGGCACGGGCAGGGGGCACGCAAGATCACCGGCGATCCGCATTCGGGCGCTACGTTGCAGAAGCGATCTTTTGGACACCCGCCGCCGTATTGCCTGGTGAAGGCATCACATGGGACGCCCCATCGCCAAACGTTGCCCGTTTGACCATGCGCAAGGGCGATCTGGAACAAAGCGTTGATATCACGGTCGATCCCGACGGACGCCCCCGAAAGGTGGAAATGGAACGCTGGACCAATGCCAACAAGCGCAAGAAATATCAGCTGCAGCCTTTTGGCGGGTATCTGTCAAACTTCCACGAATTCGAAGGATTCGTTCTTCCGTTGCACGTCGAGGCGGGCAATCACTTTGGCACCGAAGAATATTTTCCGTTTTTCTTTGCCGACGTAAGCCAGATTACATTCCCGAGATAAGCTATGCTTCAAGGCAGGCGTTGTGCAATTCGACCCGTAATTGCCTGATTTTCCAGCACTGATGGATTTGTGAACTCTTTGATCATCTTCTCATTTGCGTTGCGCTGACTGGTTTGGCTGACTGCAACGGTGGTTGTGATCTGGGGGTCCTCATGCGCCTGAAAAACCGTGTTTGCCTTGCGCTTTCGTGCCTTTTATCGGCGGCTATGCCCGCTGTCGCCAGCGAACCCGACGATTTCGAAGATCGCGTGCGCGCCTTTCTGCTGTCCAACCCTGAGGTCATCGTAGAAGCCTTGGACGTCTTGATGCAACGCGAGGCACAACAGGCCGTGGTCCAGACGCTATCGAACTATCCCGAACTGTTTACGGATGCGCCGAGCTTGGGTTTGGGGCCCGAGGATGCGCCAATCCGTGTGGTCGAGTTTTTCGACTATAAATGTGTGCCCTGCAAAGCGATGCACGACCCGCTGAAATCGTTGGTTAAGAAAAATCCAAACATACGCATCGAAATGCGCCATCTTCCCATCCTGTCGCCCGGATCAGAACGCGCAGCGCGGTTTGCGTTGGCTGTTTCTGCTGTGGCTGGGAAAAAGGCCTATGCGGACGTTCACGATGATCTCTGGGCAATTCGCGGGCCTTTGAATGTTGCCGCGTTCGAACGGATTGCAGCGGATCATGACCTGGATTTTCAGGCTATCGCTGACATGATGGACAGCGCTGAAATCAGTCAGCGCATTTCGCTGAACCGTGATGTGGCGATTGCCTTGGAAATCCTTGGAACGCCTGCATTCATCACGCCCAAAACGGTGAACGTCGGCCAGTCCGATGTCGACGAACTGGCCAAGGTCTGGCTTAGTCAATAAAGGCCTTTTCGACCACAAAGTGCTTGGGGTCCGAATTTGCACCTTCTTGCAAGCCATGGGCTTCGCATAGCGCCATGATGTCTTTGTTCAGCGCAAGATTGCCGCAAACCATGACACGATCGGTCTCAGGTGCCCATACAGGGACATCCAGCGCTTTGAAAACGCGACCATCGCGGATGTGGTCGCTGATGCGTCCCTCGATCCCGGACGGCTCGCGCGTTGTGGTCGGATAGTACTTCAGCTTGTCACCAACCAATTCGCCGATCAGCGGGTCTTCTGGCAAGGAGTCGACAATTTCAGCCCCGTAGGCCAATTCGCCTTTCGTCCGGCAGGTGTGCGCCAGAATGACCTGATCATAACATTCCCATGTCTCCGGATCGCGCAAAAGCGACGCGAAAGGCGCGACACCTGTGCCAGTGCAAATCATCCAAAGCCGTTTGCCCGGAAGAAGCGCATCAAGAACCAAGGTGCCGACAGGTTTGGGGCGCAAAATGATCTGATCGCCTTCCTCAATTTTTTGCAGGCGGGATGTCAGGGGGCCGTCGGGTACCTTGATCGAATAAAACTCAAGTTCGTCATCCCAAGACGGCGACGCAATAGAATAGGCCCGCAAAAGGGGTTTCCCATCGTCCTTTAAAAGCCCGATCATGACAAATTCACCGGACCTGAAGCGCAGCGATTGCGGGCGCGTCACCCGAAAGGAAAACAGCGTGTCGGTCCAGTGATGCACAGAGGTTACCGTCTGCGCATCTGGCATGATTTTCTGCGCCTTGGTGGCAAGTGTTGCGGATTGCGGTGCTGCGTCCATATCAAGCGGCCTCGGCTGGTTTTTCGGAGAAATGTGTATCGAGTTTGCCTGGTGTTCCGTCCAGGTCTTCGGCGGATGGCAATGGTTCTTTCGCCTCGACAATGACCGGCCAGAGTTCGGAATATTTGCGGTTAAAATCGATCCACTTTTCCATATCCGGTTCGGTGTCGGCCCGAATGGCATCGGCGGGGCATTCCGGTTCGCAGACGCCGCAATCGATGCATTCGTCCGGGTGGATAACCAGCATATTCTCGCCCTCGTAAAAGCAGTCAACGGGGCAGACGGAAACGCAATCGGTGTATTTGCAGGCTATACAGTTGTCGGTGACGACAAAGGTCATGGCAGGGTCCTTTTTTCAGTTTTCTTTTGTCTGCCGCAGTGCAGAAGGACCTGTCCGTCAACTAATTGCTATTTCCGATTCTCGTGCTGTCGCAGGCTGGTCTCATCAACAAAGTGAGACGGACGATGATCAACACTATGGATGCCACTCCGGACGCGCAGAACCTTGCTGTGTCTTGGACCGACGGAACCTCATCAACCCTGCCTGCCCATTTTTTGCGCGTCGAGGCGATGGACGCTTTCACGCGCCGTGAACGGATCGACACAGGCTCGGTCAAGGCTTCCAAGGGTATTGAAATTACGGGTGTTTTTCCTGTCGGAGGTTATGGCGTGAATATTCATTTCTCGGACGGGCACGACAAAGCGATCTACCCGTTTTCCCTTCTTCGCGATCTTTCCGACCGCTTTGACAAGTAATTGACATTGGGTCGCTGCGCTGCGGCGCAAACTCAAAACCAGCCAGATGGAGAGTCGAGCAATGGATGAAATACAAGACGGCCTGACACAGATCGACTGCGATATTCTAGTGATCGGTGGCGGCACTGCCGGACCGATGGCCGCGCTGAAAGCAAAGCGCAAAAACCCCAACGCAAACGTGGTTCTTTTGGATAAGGCGAACGTCAAGCGGTCGGGCGCGATTTCGATGGGTATGGACGGGCTGAACAACTCGGTCATTCCGGGCTATGCGACGCCGGAACAGTACACCAAGGAAATCACGATCGCCAACGACGGCATCTGCGATCAGGCTGCGGTCTATCGCTATGCGCAGGAATGCTACGGGATCATTCAGGAACTGGATGAATTCGGGATCCGCTTTCAAAAGGATCAGAACGGCGAATACGATGTGAAAAAGGTGCACCACATCGGCACATATGTTCTGCCGATGCCCAACGGAGATACCGTTAAAAAGGCGCTGTATCGCCAACTGCGAAAGGCCCGCATCCAGATTGTGAACCGTTACATGGCGACACGTCTGCTGACAGGCGAAGGCCGTATTGCCGGTGCGATCTGCGTCAACACGCGTACCGCAGAGTTTCTGGTGGTGCGTGCCAAGGCCGTCATCATGGGGCTGGGCGCCGCAGGACGCTTGGGCCTGCCGACGTCGGGATACCTGTATGGCACCTATGAGAACGCATCGAATTCGGGTGAGGGCTATGCCATGGCGTATCATGCTGGGGCAGGGCTCGCGAACCTTGAATGCTATCAGATCAACCCACTGATCAAGGACTACAACGGTCCGGCCTGTGCCTATGTGGCGGGGCCGATGGGTGGCTACACCGCAAACGCCAAGGGCGAGCGGTTTATCGAATGCGATTACTGGTCCGGCCAGATGATGCAGGAATTCTTTGATGAACTGCAGGGTGGCAAAGGTCCGGTGTACCTGAAGCTTAACCACTTGGCCGAAGAGACAATCAGCGAGATCGAGCGCGTTCTTCACATCGTTGAACGTCCGACACGCGGACATTTCCATGCCGGTCGCGGCACCGATTATCGCAAGCAGATGATCGAAATGCACATCTCGGAAATCGGGTTCTGTTCGGGTCACTCGGCAAGCGGTGTGTTTGTTGATGAACATGCGCGCACGACGATCCCCGGCCTGTACGCTGCGGGCGACATGGCCAATGTGCCGCATAACTACATGCTGGGCGCATTCACCAACGGTGCCTTTGCCGGTCTGGATGCGGCTGACTTTATCGCAGACGTAGACTTTGCCAGCTTTGATCAGAGCGAGGTCGTCGCCGAACAAGAGCGTGTTCTGGCACCCACCAAACGCGATGACGGGATTCCGCCGAACCAGATCGAATACAAAACGCGCCGTCTGGTGAATGACTACCTTCAGCCGCCCAAAGTGACCGCCAAGATGGAGTTGGCACAGCAGCGGTTCGAAGAGGTCCGCGAGGACATGGAGCAGGGGATGTATGTCCGTGACGCCCATGAGCTGATGCGTTCGCTCGAAGCGTCGTCGATCCTTGACTGTGCGGATATGGCGGCGGCCGCGTCACTCTATCGGACAGAAAGCCGCTGGGGCCTTTACCACAACCGCGTTGAGTACGAACGCGATGATGAAAACTGGTTCTGCCACACCATCCTGACAAAGGGTGACGATGGAAAGCCCGCGCACAGCAAGAAAGCTGTTCAGCCTTACGTTGTCGAAATCGCTGATGACGAGAAAGACGCTTACTACAACCAGCGCGTCGACGCGACGGTTGCTGCAGAATAAGAAGGACAATCAATGCCTCTCGCTCAAACCGCCACCACTGTTCCGGTCGTCGTAAACGATGATCTTTGCATCGCTGACAAGGGCTGTACCGTTTGCGTCGATGTCTGTCCTCTGGATGTTTTGCGCATCGCTGAAAAGGCTGACGGCAGCAAGACCGCATACATGAAATACGATGAATGCTGGTACTGCATGCCCTGCGAGGCCGACTGTCCCACCGGGGCAGTCACCGTAAACCTTCCCTATCTGCTGAAGTGAGCACCGACATGAGCGCACTTTTTGAAGAATTCGACGACATTGCCGATCTGGCCGAAGGTCTGGACGATCCGTCTGCAGGGGCCCGTATTATGGCAGTAATGGAACTGGCCGACAGCGCCGATCCGGCTGCGATCCCCTATCTTGCGCGGGCCATTTCAGACAGCGATGCAGGTGTCCGCAAACAGGCGGCGCAGGCGTTGACCGATTTTGACGGTCCGGAAACAGCAGCGGCGTTGGTCACCGCTTTGTCCGACAGTGAAGTCGACGTGATCGCAGCGGCTGCGGTCAGCCTGACCGAATTGAAAGACCCTGCAGCAGGGGATGCGATCCTGCCTCATCTTGATGATCAGGATGAAGTCCGCCTGACAGCTTTGCTGGCCGGTATTAAGGAATTGCGCCGTCCCGAGGCATTGGCACCCGCAATCGCAGCGCTTGCGCATGCATCGCCCAGTGTCCGGATGCAGGCGGTGGGTGTTATCGGTTGGTTGCAGCAGGAAACATCCTTGCCGGCCTTGCGCAGTGCGACACAAGACAAAGATGTAAATGTGCGCCGTACAGCGTTGTCAGCGTTGGGTTTTTCTAAATCGGCTTCTGCGCAGGAAACGCTTGTTGATGGCCTGAAAGATCCCGAATGGCTGGCGCGCGAAGCTGCGGCGGAAACGCTGGCGAAATCCGGTAACGACAGCTGCATCGCGGCGTTGCGCGCTGTTTTGGATGACGAATTCTGGCAGGTGCGTCTGAAGGCCGTTCGGTCCTTGGGTAAACTGGGGGCATCGGAAGCCGCGCTTCAGATTGCGCCAATGATGGACATTCCTGTTCCCAACCTACGCAAGGAATGTGCCGCAGTTCTTGGGGAACTGGCGGTCGCGGAAACGGCACCGTTCCTTGAAAAATATGCGGACGACAGTGATCCTGATGTACGCAAAAACGTACGCTGGGCGCTTGAGAAAATTGCCGCCTAAACCGGCCTGAAACGGCTGAAAAATCAAACAGATTGAACGTCTCTCGGAGTAGTGTCCGGGAGGCGTATTTTTACCCCAAGAAGTTGTTTTAAATTATTGATTCTAAAAGATATTAAAGTTTGTGTGATTCTGGATTTAGGCATCTTTTCTGCGGTGATAAAGCACCCAAAACCAACTTTTTACGCTCATTTTATTTGCATATCATGTTTTCGCTCTGATTTCGCACAAAGCGTCTTTTACACAGGCCAGTTTCACGCCGGATACTGTCATTGGGTTTGTAAGCCATTTGCCCGATACGACAGGAGAGAAGCTATGAAACATATCCTCAAAAGCGCGTTTCTCGCTACCGCGCTCGTTCCCCTTGCTTCGGCCGCCATGGCCGAAAAAATCAGCATCGCTATTGGGCACCAGTCCATGTGCACCGACACATACACTGCTGGTATCATCATCAAAGAACTTGGACTGCTGGAGAAATATCTGCCGACAGACGGCAAGTATGCCGATGCCGACTATGATGTCAGCTGGGCTGACTACAGTTCGGGTGGACCCATCACCAACCAGATGATGGCGAATAAGCTGAACATCGGCGTGATGGGGGACTACCCGCTGATCGTGAACGGCGCGAAGTTCCAGGAAACAGAAAGTCTGCGGTCTATCTATGTGGCGGGCACAGGTTATAACCTGAAGGGGTCCGGC
>CATNDK010000069.1 GCA_950096585.1 Thalassococcus halodurans
CGACAGACACGACCTTCAACGGTATGAAGATCCTTGACGGTTCCTTCAACGCCAAGCAGTTCCAGATCGGTGCGGATACGGGTCAGTCGATCGAAGTGAACGTTGACTCGGTTCACTCGACCGAAATCGGCGCGCACAACCTGTCGACACAGGTAAAGATCAACGCATCCGCCACAGACAACGGTATCGCGGCAGAAACAATCTCGATCACTGGTCACACAGGTTCGGAAAGCGTGTCTGCTGTTGCAAACATGTCGGCACGTGAACTGGCGGCAGCAGTGAACAATGTTTCGGCTTCGACAGGTGTGGAAGCATCCGCTGAAACAAACGTGAAACTGTCCGGTCTGACTGGTACAGGTAACATCTCGATGGATGTGAACGGTGTCAGCATCGGCGAAGTTGCGATCACAGACGCGACTGACCTGCGCGGTCTGCGCGATGCGATCAACAACAAAGCTGGTACAACCGGTGTGACCGCCAAAATGGGCGACAACAACGGCGAGATCGTTCTGACATCCAAACTGGGCGATGACATCAGCATCTCGAACTACGAAGATAAGGCGTCAACAGACTCCGACATGACAATGACGGCGCTGAACAAAGACGGCACAGCAGACGGTGGTACACCAGCCACACTGACTGGTGACGGTCTTGCTGGCGACGCGACAGTGGTCGGTCAGGTCGAGTTCTCGTCCATGAAAGCCTTCTCGGTTGGTGGTCAGAACGCGGCTGCAGACACAGACTTCCTGGATGCAGACTCGAACACATCCACACTGTCCAAGGTCTCTGACATTGATCTGACAACTGCCGATGGCGCGTCCAACGCGATCAAGGTCATCGACGTTGCTCTGCAAAAGATTAACCAGACACGTGCTGACTTGGGTGCGGTTTCCAACCGTCTCGACAGTACGATCTCGAACCTGACAAACATCACCGTCAACGTCGAAGCGGCCCGTTCCGGAGTTATGGACGCAGATTTCGCAAAAGAATCGTCCAACATGGCACGTGGCAAGATTCTCTCGCAGGCAGCTACCGCAATGCTTGCACAGGCGAACTCTTCGCAGCAGAACGTACTGTCTCTGCTCCGCGGCTGACGGTTTTTTGACACCAAAAAAAGGGCCCGGCGCGCAATCGCCGGGCTTTTCCTTTTTTATCAGCTATTTAACTTGGCATGATTTTTGACTCGGATTCCATGTTAGCGGTGTCAAATCCCGAGTCTGTCAAAAACTAAAATATCCGCGCAATTCTCGTAGGGGCAACGGAGGCCAGTACGATGAATTTCCAAGTATCACAGCAAATCCGCCAAAGTCAGTCTTTGGTTATGACGCCCCAGCTTCAGCAGGCAATCTGCCTTCTGCAGCTTGGAAATCTGGATCTGCGCGCGTTTATCGAGAACGAAGCAGAAGAAAATCCCTTTGTTGATGTGCGTGTATCGAAGGGCGAACAGGACTACGGTCGTTCGCTGGCTTTGCCATCGCAATCCAAAGGTGGCGCCTCATCTGATGACTTTGACTACATCGGCTCTCGGGCGGCTGATAACTTGCCGTCTTTGTACGGGCATGTATCGTCCCAGTTCGATCTGATGTTCACCGATCCCCGTGACCGTATGGTGGCCGAAGTGTTCCTTGAAGCGCTGGAACCCAACGGTTGGCTGGGCGAAGAGATGGAACTGATCGCAGAACGCGCAGGCCTGTCCATCGAAGACGCCGAAGAGATGTTGCACCTGGTCCAGCGCGTTGAACCCGCAGGCCTTTTTGCCCGTACGCTTTCCGAATGTCTGTCTATTCAGGTTGAAGAAAAAGGCCTGATGACACCGCTGTTCCGGTCTCTTCTTGATAATCTTCCGATGCTCGCCGCGGCCGATCTGAATGGTCTTTGCCGTGTGTGCGGCTGCACGATGGAGGAGTTGAAGCCGGTTCTGAAAGAACTGCGCAGCCTCAATCCGAAGCCGGGCACAGATTTTATCTACGGCGATGTCACTCATCGCGAACCCGATCTTATCGTTAGCCGTGGCGCCGAAGGTTGGCAGGTTGATCTAAACCGTTCGACCCTTCCTGCCGTTGTCGTCGATGAAGACAAAGCGCAGAAGGTCATGCATGACCGTTCCGCCAGCACATATATCGGCGAACGTCTGTCGGTCGCCCGCTGGTTGCGCCGCGCGGTGGAACATCGCAACCAGACCACTTTGATGGTCGGTGCTGAAATCGTGCGTCGCCAAACGGCGTTCCTGAACGATGGTCCCGCACATATCGTTCCGATGACACTGAAAGATGTAGCTGACGCGATCGGCGTTCACGAAAGCACCGTCAGCCGTGTCACAACAGGTATCCTGATCGTCACGCCCCAAGGCACCTTTGGATTGAAAAGCTTTTTCAGCACCGCCTTGGCGTCGGATACAGAAAACGCGGCATCGTCGGCAGCTGTGCGTCACCGCATCCAGAAGCTGGTCAAAGACGAAGATCCGATGAACCCGCTGAGCGATGATGCGATTGCCAAGATGATCAGCGAAGAAGGCACCCATCTGGCCCGCCGCACTGTCGCGAAATACCGCGATATGTTGAAGATCGCGTCATCCTTCCAGCGCAAGCGCGCTGCAAAACTGGCGCAAGCCTGAACTCCCTCAGACCTTCCTGTCGACTGGCCCCGCGCTTTGGCGTGGGGCGTATTTGTATTCCAGCTCGGGTTCGAGGATTTTGATCGCCACGTGAAGCGACTCTTCGCTGGTCGCGGCAAGAATGGCGATGGGCACACTGCCATTGGCCAAACGGTCCATGCGGAACAATCCGGTGCCAGCCTGCCAGAAATACAGCGACAACATGATTGCGACCAAAATGCTGACCAAGGTACCGGCGGGCATGGCGATGATCATCAAGGCGAACCACACGCCCAAAGATCCCCACAACCGCATCGCGGCCAGCCAGAGAGGCGGCATGATAAGCGCAAAGATCGGGCGGCTAAGGCGTTGGAATTCATAGCGGCCTTCGGCGTCGCTGAAAACTTCCCAGTTGTCCATGACCTCGGGGTACAAGCGTTGGTATTCGCCGCTGATCTTGAATTCTGGGCCCGCTTTCCATTTGCCCAGTGCCGCACTGTCGGCAAGCACGACAAAGCGGCGGCCTTTGCGTTGAAACGTCAGCGCCACAGTGCGCCCTTGGGTGCCGATACGCTGCAGCAGCGTGGCAACCTGACCGTCGAACGGGACGCCGTTCACACTTTCCAGCGCGTCGCCTTCGCGCAGACCAAGGGCGCGCCCTTTGGGCCAGACAGCGACCAGAACCAGTGTTCCGAATTCGGCGTTTTCCTGGGTGTCTTCCATCGCGATCAGGGATAGCTGAACGGGTTGCTGGGGGCTTTGGCGGTGGGGCGCGGTCTGGGTTTCGGTTTGGGTTTCGGTTTCGATGCAGTGCTGCTTGCGGTCGACGTTTGCGGTCGTCCGTTGCCGGTTGTCGTGGTGTCGCGTGCGTTTTTCTTTTGCGGTGTGGGGGCCAAACCATCCGCCAGCATGCGTGTCAAAGCGAGTTGCAGATCAGAGTTGCCTGCGATGATTGCGGCCTGCGTTTCTTCGTGACCTTTTTCGACGGCATCCAGAATGGTCGCAGCCATTTGCGATTGCATCGGGTTTTCCTGTTCAGCCTCCATTTCGGCAGCGGCCAGTTCTGCTGCGGCTGCAGCCTCTTGCTGGATCGACAGGATCAGTTCGTGAACGCCCGTAACGCTCGTTTGCATGTCTTCGAAACCGGTCGTCTGATGCGTCTGCATATCGGCCAGAACAGCGGTCATTTCACCGATCGCCGACAGTTGGCCGTCAAGACGTTCAACGGACTGAGTGAACAGGGTTAATGCCTCGATCTGGGTGGCGGCGGTGGTGCGCATTTCGTTGATCGTGCGGAAGTAAATCAATCCGGCCAGCCCCATGCTGCCGACAGCGCCAATCAGGGTGCCGATCAGAACTGGCTTCATTTTCCCACCGAAGGAATTGATTTTCTCGGCCGCGACAAGCGTGTCTGCCTTCAGGCGCGTGATTTCAGCGGCTGTGTCATTCGCCGCCTCTGCGGCTTCGACCGCAAGACGGATGCTTTCCTGCAGTTCGTCGTTCTGGGACATGTGTGAGCGGCTCCTTCGTCGGCACAAAATCCAGTGCGAAAAGGGGGATGCATCATTCGTGCCAGACAAGATTCCAATCAAAACCGATTGCACCTAAATCGTTCGGCTTTTCCGCCGTTTGCATAGGGTAGATAGATGCTCATTTCTAACCATCAGCAGGCCAGCATAATGACACGAATGACAGACGTTCCCTCGACAGCGCCACGTTTCACGCCGTCGATGATCCAATCAGTTGCAACCGATGCAAAGCCCTTTGCCATTCTGACCTTGGGTGTCGAACGCTACGAGATCGCGGATGTCATGGTTGATGAAGAAGAGCGTCTGGCCTTCCGCCCCGAGGGCGAAGATATGTGGACGGCCTTGGATCGCACCATTGAAGACGGTTGGAACCGTGTCGGTGCCGATATCGTGGCCTCGAAACCTACCGCGCTAAAAGCGTTCTTGCAGACACATGCGATTCGCCTGTCCGGCAACGGCGTTGAAGATGAGCTTGAGTTCGACACGCTGGGGACAATCTGGAATGTCAGCCTTGGCAGCAGTGGTCTGGCCGCCGTCGCTTTTGATGACCGCGCTGTTGTGCCGGTTCGGTACAAAGACGAACTGCCAGAAGATACGCGCGACAAGGCGATTGCGATCCTGGTTAAGGCGATCCCCGATCTGCGTGAACATTTCGATGAAGATATCGATTTGTGGGCCTACCGGATCGCGTCAGGGGTTTCCATTCTCCCCGTCATGTAAGTGGCTTCTGACTTTGTCCATCAATCTGGCGATCTGAAACCGGAACGCCCCGGCAAAACAGGCCAGGGCGCAAATCCCCAACAACAGCCGGATGAGCACGTCAGACGTACTGGCCGCACCTGACATCAGCCAAAGTCCAACAAGAGCAAAGGCGAAGGACGAAATCACTTCGCCCGTGCTGCGGCCTGTTCTGATCGAACGTCTCATGTCCGATATCTCCTTTGTTCAGGGCGGCCAAAGCTGTCGAGACGCAGCTCTGGCGGTAGATCGATCTCTGGGGTGTCTTCATGCAAGCCGTGTTCCAGACGCCAGACATGCGCCAGAAGGATCGCCACGGCGGCGTAAAGGTCGGGCGGAATTTCCGATCCGATTTCGCCGGTGAAATACAAGGCACGGGCAAGGGGCGGGGATTCAACGGTTTTGATCTTTTTCGTTTTGCCGCGTTCGCGGATTTGCTGGGCAATCACATCGGTGCCCATCGCCAGAATAACCGGCGCATCGCGGAGTTCGGGTTTGTACTGAAGTGCCACGGCAAAGTGCTGCGGGTTGGTCACGATGGCTGTGGCCATATCGACATTCGCCACAGACGCGCGTTCGGCGGCCATGCGCGATGCTTCCATCTGTTTGCGCCGGATCTGGCCTTTGACCTCGGGCGAGCCTTCGGATTCCTTCATCTCGTCCTTAAGCTCTTTGCGGGACATCTTCAGCTTTTTGGAATTGCTGTAGAGGTTCCACGCTAGATCGATCGCACCGATCAGACCCAGAACGCCGGTCAGGGCCATCAGAACGCTGGTCAGAACCTTTCCGAAGACCGCCATGCCATCACCGACATAGGCCATGTTCAGGCGATCCAAGGCAGGCAGATAGGGCAGGATCACGACAAAGCTGACCCCGATCAACAAAACGACCTTCAGCACGGCCTTCGTCAGTTCGACCAAGGACTTGGCCGATACCATCCGCTTCAAGCCTTTCAGCGGGTCAAGCTTGTTCGCCTTGAACCCCAAAGCTTTTGTTGAAAAGTTCAGTCCGCCGACACCAGCCTGCGTCAGGATCGTGATGATCATCAGCGGAACGCCAACGATGATCCCAGCTAGAATAATCCAGGACACGGCCGCTTGCAGACGCTCCATCATCAGCATCTCGAACCCGTCGGGCGCTGATAGGTTAAAGTTCAGCGCCCAACTTGCTGAAATCGTTCGGAACATACTTTGTCCGCCTGCGATCATCATCGTCATCAGGGCGATGGATGAAAAGACGAACATTTCCTTGGACGTGACGATCTGGCCGTCTTCCTTGGCTTTTTCCCTTTTTCGCGGGGTTGGTTCTTCCGTCTTTTCTTCAGAGTCGTCTTCAGCCACCGCCTAGCCCTCCGACCATGACGCCAAGAAGATCCAGTGAAGCGTCGATTTTTTCGTAAAGCGCGCCACCCAAGGACGGTGCCGTTGCAAAAAGCAGCAACAGCGTGGCGGACACAGTGAGCGGGAAACCGAAAGAAAACAGGTTCATCTGTGGCGCGGATCGCGTGATCACGCCGATAACGACGTTGACCACCAAAAGAACCGATACGATCGGCAACATCAGTTGGGCGGCAAAAACGAACATGGTGCCGACGGCGTTGATCCCGGCAGTCAGCAATGACTGAGGATCAATCGCGCCGCCCACAGGCGCGACGCTATAGCTTTTCAACAGCATCTCTAGCGCCAGAAGATGGCCGTCTTCGGTCACGAAGATCATCAGCAAAAACAGACCGAACATCTGGCTGATGACGGGCGACTGGCTTCCTGTTGCGGGATCAACCTGTGCGGCAAAGCCCAGACCGGCCGTGTTGGAAATCCAGTCACCGGCCATGGTGGCCGCGGCGAAAAGGATTTGCAGAACCAGACCCGCGCATAGGCCGATCACAAGCTCTGTTATGGCGATGGTGATAGCGTCCAGCTGACTGAGCCGTTCAGGCGCTGGCATGGGGACGATCCCCATAACGGCAATGCCCAGAAACACGCTGAAGATGATCCTGACTTGCAGGGGGATGAACCGCGCGCTGAACAGCGGGGCGGATACAACGAAGGCGCCCATGCGCAGCGTGGCAAAGATGAACTGAAGCAACAGACCTGACAATGCCGCCAGCTCGATGCCGGGGATGCCTGTGCCTGCTGTGATCTCGGGGAACATCTTAGCGGATCGTTGCTATGGTTTCGAAAACGAAGGCGAAATAATCCGACATCGTCGTCAGCATGAAGCCTGCGACTAGACCCATCGTCAAAAGCACGATCGCCAGCTTGGGTACAAAGCTGAGCGTCGCGTCGTTGATCGACGTCGCGGCCTGCAGGATACCGATCAACAGACCGACGGCCAGAGCGACAGCCAGAACAGGACCGGCTGTCATCAGGATGTTCCAGTAGGCGATGCGCAGGTGTTCGATATTGCCGTCAAAATCCATATCAACCTCCCGCAAAGCTGCTGGCAAGGGACCCCATCGTCAGCGCCCACCCGTCCACCAGAACGAACAGCAATAGCTTGAAGGGCAGGGACACAAGGATCGGCGACAACATCATCATACCCAAGGCCATCAGGATCGATGCGATGACCATGTCGATGACAAGGAAGGGCAGGAAAATCAGGAAACCGATCTGGAACGCGGTTTTCAATTCTGACGTGATGAAGGCCGGAAGCAAGACGCCCAGTGGAACGGCGTCATCCTCATACGGGCCGTCGCCGCGCATGTCGGCGAACATGGTCAGATCGTTCTTGCGCGTGTTTTCCAGCATGAACGACGACAGAATTTGCTGCCCGTTCGCCAAGGCCACATCGGCGGGCAGTTCCTCTTCCAGATAGGGGGTCAGCGCATTGTCATAAAGATCGGTCAAAACCGGCTGCATGACGAAGAAACTGAGGAACAGCGCAATAGCGACCAGCACCTGATTGGGTGGGGTCTGTTGCGTCCCCAGCGCCTGTCGCAGGATCGACAATACGATGATGATGCGTGTGAAGGCGCTCATCCCCAACACGATGGACGGCAGAACCGTCAGCGCCGTCATCAGCACAAGGATCTGAAGCGACAGGGAATAGGTCGTTTCGCCATCCTCGCCGTTCAGGGTCAGGGCGGGCAGGCCGCTTTGCGCCAGAAGGGGGGCGGGTACCATAAGCAACAGGACAACCAGCAAAAACCGCGTCATTCGAAGCCCTCCGGTTTGATGGGGGCCTCTAGTGGTGTCAGAGAGGATGTACCTTTCCGGCTGTCCAGCACGACAAACGGTTTGCCGTCGGCTTCGATCAGCAGGATGCGCCTGTCATGGCCAAGTGCCAGTGCTTCTTTCATCACCAGTCGCCGGTTCACCGACAGTCTGGATGTCAGACTGCCGCGGTAGCGATGGACGAAATACCAGACGACCAGCAACACCAGCAAAAACAGGGTAACGGTCACAAGGCGGGTCGGGTCGAGAGTTTCCACGAGGGCGTTTCCTTCGTTGGTCTTTCCAACAAAGGAGCAGTTTTCATGCCAAACTGGTGGGGACGGGAAATTACAGGTTTTCCAGACGTTCCTTGGGGTCGATGATGTCGCCGAAACGGATGCCGAACCGTTCCCCGACAACCACGACTTCGCCTTTTGCGATAGGCGTCCCGTTCACCAGAATATCCAGTGGATCACCGGCCATTCGGTCAAGTTCGACCACGGCGCCTTCGCTAAGTCTAAGTAATTCCTCGATAGTTATCTGCGTGCGGCCCACTTCGACCGTCATCTTCAGTTTGACGCTGGACAGCATGCCCAACCGGCTTGCGGTTCCGCTTTCTGTTGTGTCGGTTTTTTCATTCATGGCGGTACTCCGCTTTTACTTGTTCAGTCTGCGCGTCAAATTTAAGGCGGCACGCCCCGCGACATCGCCAACTTCGGCGTCAAAATACGGACGGCCTTCGACGTAAAGCTTGGGGGCAGGGGACAGATCGACCGGCACGATTGTGCCCGAGGTGACGTTTTCCAGGGCGGTCAGCGACACGGTCGGTTCGGCCAGACGGGCGCTTACGCTGAGCGGCACGCTCATAACCGCGCGTTCTAGGCGCTCTTTCCAGCTTTCGTCTTCGGTGACCTGATCCGATTGCATGCGCGACCGCAGTTGCGATGCCAATGGTTTCAGGGCTTGCAAAGGATACAGCAGTTCGACGTTCGCCGGATCGGCTTCGGGCAGCTGAATGATAAACGAACAGCGCACGACCATTTCTTCGGCGTCCACAAAGGTGGCGAACTGAAGGTTCTCTTCGCGGTTCTGCACAGTAAACGAAAGCGGCGTCAGATCCCGCCACGCCAGTTCCAAAGCGCGGTTCAAACCGTCTGTCACAATCTCGATCACGCGGTTTTCTGTGGCGGTGAATTCCTGTCTGCGGGAATCCAGATAGGCCACGCGTCCACCGTAATAAGCATCTGTCAGGAGCGATACGAATTCAGGTGGAAGCACGATCATCTGCGTGCCGCGCAATTCGTCGATCCGGCTGATCGTCAGGCTGGTGAAGTTGTCCAACTCGTCACAGACCGAGTCAAAGGCTTTGACTTCGGGCGGAAAGCTGGAGATGCGCGGATGCATCCGCAAAAAGGGCAGAAAAACCGAACGGGCCAGACGGCAGAACCGTTCGTTGATCATGCGAAGCCCGTAGTAGTCCCCCAAAAGCGACAGGTCATCACTGCCGAATACATAGGGTTTTACGTCGGGGCCTGCTTCTGCGCCGAACGCGTCTAGATCAAAGTTCTTGAGGCCGTCAACAAGGGCCGCAACTTCGTTCGTGGAAAGTTTATGAGGCTTCGGTTGCGAGCCCATAGTCCGCTCCTACTGCAACACGAAACTGGGGAAGAACACGTCTTCGATGCCGCCGAAGCCTTCAAGTTCGGTCAGCCGCGCGTTGATCGCATCCATAAGCGCCTTGGACAGCTTGTCCCGGCCTTCCTTGCCCTGGACATCCGCTTCGGAAAATCCGCTGATCACGGCAAGCATATCCGACTGAAGCGCCATAGAGTGGGCTTCGACATTGGCGATGACGGTTTCATCGTACTGGGTCGACACACCGACGCCGACCTGAAGGAAACGGCGTGAATCCTTTAGGTTGGTCGTCAAAGGTTCGTCGAACTCGAAATAGTTGGTGGCAAAGACGGGCTCTTCCGGCTGTTCTTTGACCACCTTTTTAGGCCCGGCCGCTTCTTCTGCGGCGGCCGCTTCTTCTGCAGCGATAGCTTCTTCGTGCCTTTCGATTAAACGTAAGACTTCTTCAGACGGCGACAGGCGCTGTTCCGAGTAGAAAATTCCACCCGCAAAGCCGCCTCCGGCAAAAATCAGGAAGCCAAGAAACATAAGGATCTTGCCGACAAGGCCGCCCTTTTTCTTGCCTCCGATATCTGGCTCGTCACTCATTTCGACCTCTTACGCCACTACGTTGACCTGAGGTTGTTCCCCCCCGACCTTCATGATCACGTCATCTTCCGTTTGTGTCTGTGTGTCTGCGCCCGAGGCGGTCAGAACCGATCCATCGCCTTGCGCATTGTCGCCAGAGCCACCAGATTGTGCGCCCGTGCCAGCATCGTGGCTGGCCAGCGTCAGGCCGGCTTTGGCCATCACGTCAGCCAGACGCGACTGGTTGTCGTTGAACAGGCGCGCGGCTTCGGGGTTGTCTGTCACCACGCTGACCATGGCCTGCCCATCCCGCATTTCCATCGTGATTTTCAGGCGCCCAAGCGTTTCCGGCGTCAGTTGGATATCAAGCGTCTGGCCATCACCGAAATCATGCACCGAAATCGTGTCGACCAATTGTGACGTCCAAGTGCTGTCCCGCATCGGCAGCGTCGCGGTTGCCCCCGAGGCCACTTGCGTTTGCGCGGTTTCCTGTGGTGCGGTTGCGGCAAATGCTGCGGTTGTTGTCGTCTGGCTTTGCACCGGCTGAACGTCGGCGACGTTTGCTGCCACGGCCTGCGTTTCAATCACGGTTTGCTGCACGGTTGTGCTGGATGTCTTCGCGGCAGAGGCGGCGGCTGCGATGGCAGGCGATACCGTTTTGGCGGAGTCAAATTCAGTGCGGGCTACCGCGTCGACAACCTCGGCTGCCACGGG
>CATNDK010000070.1 GCA_950096585.1 Thalassococcus halodurans
AGCTTCTGGAAGGCACGCAGGGTCTGGGCGTGGTTCTGGCCGATACCAACCGGTCGGCCAAATCCGTGTTCGAGGCATTCCGCGCAACCAACACCAACATCCTGATCCAAGAGTTCATCAAGGAAGCAGGCGGCACCGATATCCGCGCCATCGTTATCGGTGGCAAGGTGATCGCCGCGATGAAGCGCACCGGTGCCGAAGGTGAATTCCGTTCGAACCTGCATCGTGGCGGGTCCGCTCAGGTCGTTAAGCTATCCGCCGAAGAACGCGCGACCGCCGTTCGCGCAGCAAAGTCCATGGGTCTGAATGCCTGCGGTGTGGATATGCTGCGCGCCAACCACGGGCCTGTGATCATGGAGGTGAACTCCTCTCCGGGTCTGGAAGGCGTTGAAAAGGCGACCGGATTGGATATCGCTGGCAAGATGATCGAGTTTCTTGAAAAGAATGCTGCCAAGGGATCTACCCGTACACGAGGCAAAGGCTGATGGCGAAACGGCCCGCGTTCGAGATTGGCGGAAAAACCATTGAAGCGGGCACCCGTCAGACGGTCGATATCCCTGTCAGCGTTTTATCCGATCACACGCCTATTTCGATGTCTGTACATGTGGTGCACGGCAAAAAGCCCGGGCCGGTCATGTTCGTCAGTGGCGGCATCCACGGTGACGAGGTCATCGGGATTGAAATCATCCGTCGCGTGTTGGCCTCGAAATCGATGAAGAATTTGGCTGGCACGTTGTTGGCCGTGCCGATCGTCAACACCTACGGTTTGATCAACCATTCTCGGTATCTGCCGGACAGGCGCGATTTGAACCGTGTGTTTCCGGGCAGCAACGAAGGTTCACTTGCGGCGCGTTTGGCCCACATGTTTCTCAAGGAAATCGTGAAGCGGTCCGAAATCGGGATCGACCTGCATTCGGCCGCAGTGCACCGCACGAACTATCCTCAGGTGCGTATTTCGCCGGAAGATCCGGACATGGAAGCACTGGCGCATGTTTTCGGCGCGCCGGTCATCATCAAATCGCCTCTGCGCGACGGATCGCTGCGCGGTGAGGCAAAGAAAATCGGCAAGCCCATCCTGCTTTATGAGGCGGGCGAGGGGCTCCGGTTTGACGAATTCTCTATCCGTGCAGGCGTGGCCGGTGTTCTTAGGGTCATGAACCACAAAGGCATGGTTTCAAAGCGCGGCGTGTCGGCGCCCAAGGCGGCACCGCAACTTTGCCTGTCCAGTAAATGGGTCCGCGCGCCCATGGGCGGGCTTCTACGGATTTTCAAAAGCGACGGCGCGTTGGTGCGCACCGGCGAACTGCTTGCAGCGGTGTCCGCCCCCTTCGGTGAAAAAGAGCAGGAAATCGTTGCACCGTTTTCCGGCATAATTGTTGGTCGCGCCGTCATGCCGATCGTCAACGAAGGCGATGCGGTGTTTCACATCGGACGCGTCAAATCCGTGGCCAAGGCCGAAAACGCGGTCGAAGATCTTGTCAGCCAGTTGGAAGACGATCCGATGTTCGACGAGGACGAAATCATCTGACGCCGTCCGTAGTTGGGGCGTCAGACATGCACCTCGGCGTCTGACTTTGCAGTGCGGGTCAGCGTAACCCAACCGCGATCCCGCGCGATCTTTTCCAACAGGGGATCGCCCGTCACGATGATCTGTTCGCCGACACATTCCAGCATCGCCAGATCCGAGATGTGATCCCCGCAGGCGGCGCTGGATTGCAGGTCGATATTATGCGCATCGGCCAGTTGCCGGATGGCGACCGCTTTGCCCTCGCCGATGGTTTGCGGCGGGATCAACTCGCCCGTGAACAGCCCGAATGACACCTCGAGCTGCGCGGCAAGTAGGTGGTCAAAGCGCAGCGCGCTGTTGATGCCGCTCAGGATTTCGTGGGACGATCCGCTCACCCCGACAATCAGATAGCCCTCGTCGCGCCGCTTCCGCAAAAGCGCCAGTGCCGGTTCGATCCAGACCGAAGCCGGAAGCGTCGCAAACCATTCTTCGGCAAGGGTTTCGACCTCGATCAGAGAACGCCCTTCGAAACTGCGATAAAAGGTCCTGTTCAAATCCTCGCGGCAGCCGTCGGGGACTTGCTGCGCAAGGCTTTGGCGGAACGTGGACATCACCGCCTTGGGGTCAGCGTGTCGGTATTCGCAGGCATGGCCGTAATAGTAGCTTTGGAAATCGAACATGGATTTCGTGGCGATCAGGGTATCGTCGATATCAAAGAAAATGGCTTTGTTACGCGACATGGCGAAGCTCCTTTTCTGCGGTGGCGGGTTTTGCCCATGGGGCGGAGGCGAAGTAGTCAAGTGTCAGGCTGGCATCCAGTTCAGAGCACGATGCGGCGACCACGCCGTCAGGCCGGACAAGAAAAGAGGCGTTCTGCGCGGTACCGATTTCGCCAGTCAGATCGGCAAACGGATCAGCAAGGACCTGTGCCCCCTGAATGGATGGCAACCTGTCGCCATATTCGCGCAGGATGACGACAGGGCGAACGCCATCGCCCAGTTGCAATAGGCGCGTCACCTCGGCCTGCACCTGACCAAGCATCATGTCGTCAACGCGTCGCAGAACAAAGACCGCGTGAAAGGCCTGACCATGGAACAGACGCGCGCTTTCGAACAGGCCGGATTGGCTTTGAAGGCGGGCATTCGGCGCCCGCGATCCCGGCTTGGGCCATGTAGCCGAAGGCATCTTGCCTGCCAAAACCGATGGGTCATAGGCCTGACGAATGCCGGACAGCAGTGCAGGTAGGTCGCGTTGTACCTTGATGCCCGGGTTCATGAAGCTGGTCGCAACGCTTCGTGCAAGGCGTTCCCACCAACGGGTCGCGGTGATGTAGCGGGTTGTTTTAGTTGTGATGTCGATCAGACCAGCCGCCAGCTTCAGGCGTTCGGCCCCATAGCTTTCCAGCAGCGACACATCGGCCTTTCCCTGATGCACAAACCCCAACTTCCAACCCAGATTGAACGCATCACCAAAGCCAGTGTTCAGACCCTGCGCGCCAAGAGGGCTGACAAGGTGCATTGCATCACCGGCAAGGAAAACGCGTTCACGGTGCGCAGAGGATGCCAGTCGGTAATAGAACGGGGCGGCTGTCAGCCACTCGGGTGAATGTGCGCGAATGCCGCCGGGGCCGCGCGTGTCGATGATGTTCTGCAACATGCCAAGCTTGGCTTCGGGGCGCTTGTGACGATCCTGAAAGTCTTCCCATTTCAGATCGGTTTGCGCGATGACACGGTGCATGCCGTTGGGCATCGGGATCAACAAAAGGTAGCCATGTTTGGACAGGTGGAACTGCAATTCGTGGCGGGGGCCGTTCCAGTCCAGCTTCACGTCCCCAAGCAGGAACGCCTTGCCATAGCTGCCACCCGGAAAATCGATGCCGACCAGTTCCCGCGTGGTGGATCGCCCGCCATCAGCGCCGACGACATAGCTGGCCGAGATGGTCATGGGGGTTCCGTCCGGTTTTTCGACGACGATCTGCGCAGGCCAGTTCGGGTCTTTCAGCGCGCCGATATCGCGGATTTCCGTCAGCTTGTGTTCCCACAAGATCGACACGCCCTGCTTTTCCAGATCGGCGGCCAGATGGGCCTCGGTCCGGCTTTGCGGCAACCCAAGAACAAAATCGTAGGGCGTCGCAATTCCACGAAAGCTTGTAGCCATGGTGCGGCGTTTGTTTTCGTAGATCGCATAGTCTCGCATCGGGAAACCTTCGGCCAGAAGACCGTCAGTCAGACCCAAAGTGTGCATCTTTTCCAATGTGATAGCGTGGACGCCAATGGCCTTTGAATAGGGCGTTGTGCCTGAAGATTGTTCAATCAGAACGACCGAAAGGCCGAAACGTGCCACAGTCGCCGCAACGGCCATTCCAACCGGACCACCACCTATGATAGCAACATCGGCAGATAACCGTTCTTCATCTTTCTTTGCATTTTTCATCATAGCTATTTTCCTTGGAGTTGTGACTTGGCCGACTTAATCAACAGCCTTGATCTGAACCTTCTGAAAGTCTTTCGCGCCCTATCCCAAACCCAAAGCACGACCCGCACCGCCGAGATGCTGAACATCTCGCAATCCGCCGTGTCGCGGGCATTGGGCAAGCTGCGGACGTCGTTCAACGACCCGCTGTTCGAGTGGCGCGGGAATACGATGCAGCCCTCGGCCGTGGCGCGCGCCTTGCGTCCCGATATCGAAGAGGCGTTGGGTTGCGCGGAAAAGGCGCTGGCGCAGGTGCGGCAGTTCGATCCGCAAACCTCGGAAACAAGCTTTACGCTCGGGCTGACGGACTATGCGATTTACGCGATCTTCCCCCAGCTTTTCAGCCGCATCCGGCAAGAGTCTCCGTTCGTGTCGATCAACTTGCGAAACGTAAGTGCACGGGATGCATTGCAGCGTCTGAGCGAAGGGCACATTGAATTCGCGATCGTCAGCCAGAGTGTCCATCAGGCAGAATTCAGCGCGGACCGCCTGTTTGACGAAGATTACGTGATCGTCGGCGACAGGAACGGCATCAGCGAAGCGCCGGGCAGCGTTATGCAGCTTGAAACCTATCTGACGCACAAACACATGCTGTGTTCTTACTCTGGCGACCGACGCGGCTGGGTGGATGAAGAGCTTGAGAAACTTGGACAAACGCGTGACATCCAGTTCGTTTTCGAAGCGTTTTCGCCCATGGTGTCCAACCTTGGCGGAACCGACCTTCTGGCCACCATTCCGCGTCGTTTGGTCAGCTTTGCCGAAGAGACGTTCGGATTGTCGCATTGGGAGCTTCCTTTTCCATCGGTCTGTCATTCGTTTCACTTGGTGATGAGGCGTCAGCACCGGTTGACGCCTGCGCGGGCCTGGTTTCGTCAGACCATCCTGTCGATCGCGAACTCGGACACGCTCTAGACCGCGACGGCCAGTTCCTTGTCGGCCATGGCGATGCAATCCTGCGTGCGGGCCTGCGCCATCGCAGCTTCTTTCGGGGCCAGACGCTGGGCGTCGAACACGGTGAACCGCGTGTCGATTGTGGTGACCGGCGACCCGTTCTGCAGGAACACGACCTGCACGTCATAGCTGCCACGGTCGGGGCGATCTTCGTCGCGCGTTTCGACGGTCAGTTCGATGTCGGTTGAAAGCGGAAAGGCGAATGACTGGAACGTCGAATTCAGGTGGTTGATCACCGCGTAGTTGCTTTGCTGCGGGCGCAGATAGCGTTCGATGACAGCCAGAAACATCTGGCGCGCCGCTTCGACCAGCAACATGCCTTGCAGGTGGTGGCCGGTCTGGTGGTCGCCCATCAACTCGCAATCCTCGTCAATCAGAAGGCGGGCGCTAAAGGCGTTGTTGCGCAGTACCTGAGGCTCCGAGATCAATGCATTCTGACGCTTGACCTTGTGGCAGGATTTGCTGCTGGCGCGTTTCGCGCTGACGCTATTGACCAGCGTGACCTTCGCGTTGGTTTGCGCGGCAAGATCGGTGATATGTGCCACCCAGGCATCCGACACACCCTGACCCAGAATAAGGTTGCAGGCGTCGATTTTCCCGTCCTCTAGGGCGGCGCAGAATGCCAAGGGTGTTGTAACGTTTTCCTGTTGTGCGAACGTGGCAAACTTGTCGCCAACGAGAATGACATTTTTAGACATAACATTTCCTCTGTCAGACAGTCTTGAAAGTTCGGGCTTAAAAGTTCGGGCTTGAAAGTTCGGAAGGGGGCATCGCGACGCTTGCCGCGATGCCGGTGACGATCAGGACGCTTTGGCGAACGATCCGCGGAAATCCGCGGCAAAGCCGTCAAAGCTGCGCGCAGGCGCGCCTTTCACCGATGCAACCGTGTCCGATAGAACCGCCGATCCGTAACCAGCACGATAGATCTGGAACAGTTCGACAAAGGCTTCTGTCACCCACGGATCCATGCCCATGCCGAGCATCGCCTCGCGTGCGGCTTCTTCGGGGACATCGACGTGCTGCACCGGAAAGCCTGCCGCTTTGCCGATCTTTTCTGCGGCTTCCGCATAGGTCAGCGCGTCCGGCCCGGTGATGTCGTATGATTTGCCACGAAGCGCCGTGTCTTCGATGACCTTCGTGAAGACATCGGCAATGTCGCGCACATCCGTGAACGAAATTTTGCCATCCGCAGCAGGGGCATAGATTTTGCCCTCTCCTGCGATCGATCCGGCATCGCCCAAAAGAACCTGCATGAACAGGTTGGGGCGGATAGGTGTGATGCTCAGCCCGATAGAGCCCGCGTAGTCTTCGATCTCGGCGTGGCCCTTTGGTAGGCGGATCGGGGCATCCAGCGACGCGCCCAGTCCGGACAGCTTGATCACATCCTTGATGCCCGCAGCCTTGGCCGCATCAAGCGCCGCTTTCTGATGCGCGACCATGTCGGGATGGGCCGGCGAAATCAGAACAAGCGTGTCTGCGCCAGCCATCGCCTTGGTCAGGCTTGCCGGATCGGCAAAGTCGGCCTCAACAACCTCGGTGCCTGCGGGAAACAGGCCTTTGGCCTTGCTCGCGTCCCGCGTCATCGCACGGGCGGGGATGTTCTTTTCGGCAAGTTTTGCCATCAGAACGCTGCCCACATTGCCGGTTGCGCCAGTTACAATAATCATCGTGTGTCTCCTCTTGAGTTTGATGATCGAAGCCACGCCGGGACCATTCCAAAACACCACGCCTTGGAGCGGCCCGATGTTGGCTTAGTTGGTAAGAAGGTCGGTCATGCCGCGCAGACCGTTGTCGAAAAGGTCGGTCAGGATCGCGTCGACAACCTCGTGGGTTGCGCCATCCGAGACCGAATACCATGCGCTGATACGCACCACGCTTGACGTCTCGTCGACCGCATCGACATCGAACAGGGCGATGTAGTCGCTGACAGGTGCGGGGCCGGACAACATCGAATAGCCAAAGGACATGCTGTCATCCGAGTAATGGATCAGACGTTCCACATAGGCGCTGTCGTCGGTCATAACGGCGGTGCGATAGATGCCGTCGGCTTTCTGGGTCACTTCGCAGCTTGCCACCAGATCCTGCCATTTCGTCAATGAACAGAACTGCCCGAATTCAGACCAGACCTGAGCAGCAGGCGTGGGTAGAACGACTTCGCGGGTGACGGTGGGCGGGGTCATGAAAGGGTCGGCGAAACCCGCTGTTGCAGAGGCGGCCAAGCCCAGTGCAATGGCAAATTCACGTTTCATATCGGCACTCCTGAAAACAAGAAATTTGGAATGCACTCAGGTTAGGATCGCGCCGGAATTCTCGGAATGACTGCTCTGGCTATACTAACTATGCGCAGAAAGCATTTTGCTGCGTTGCAGCATGTTTGGCTGGTTTTCGGGGGTCGAAAGGGGTCGAAAAAAATTGAATTTGGCAGAAAATGGCCGGTGTTTCCGATGCGCGTCTGCTCTGTCTTAAGATGAGTTCATAAATTTAAAGAAACTTCTTGGGTTGTGCGCGTGACCGTGCGAGTCTTGATGCATTGTGAAATGTATTCAGGGCGTTCCGGTGAAAAAACTTTTGTCTCTTTTTTCGAAAAATGAATTGCTTGGCGGCCCGATCGGGATGGATCTCAAGCGGTTGAATGGTGTGCAAAAGGGTTTGGGCGACGCCGCGATTGCCTATGTGGGGCGGGGTGACGAAGGCTCGGTTCTGTCCACGCTTGCCAATGTAGACGTTGCCAAGACGCTGGAACTGGACCGGCTGTACAGCAATGACGCCGTCACTATTAATCGCTGGAACTACATCGCACGGCAGGCGCACGACGCCGAGGTGATGGCGCGCTATGGCGAGGTGCTGTCTGCGGCCATGGGATCGGCGCGCGACTTTCTGGTTGGCACCAAACATGTGCCGCAACCGCTCAGGGTGTTGTTCGCAAACGCGGGGCAGGGGCTAATCAAGCAAACTAACAGATGGCCCCGAGAAATGATCGATGCCAAGGACTGTGCGCTGTCGCCCGAATTTGCGGCGCAGATTTGCGTGGCGGCGGGTGGTTCGGTTGTTGATCTGTTTGACGTGGTGTTCAACGACGACGGACGCTGGGCCAGCCGCGATGATATCCGTGGCCTGACCAAGATTTTCGATTTTTCCGACTTTGCCAAACAGAATGTGCCGGCCCTGCTAGAGGCCGGTCGCCGGATGGCTGCCGAAGGAAAGGTGAACGCCATCGCCGCCATGGAGCGTTGGGAGATGTTCGACCATCCCGACGCCCGCGCCTATCTGGTCGAGGCCTGTGCTGACAGTTCCAAAGCTGTGCGCAAGATGGCCGTGAACGTGCTGATGGCGCAGCCCGAGGCCGAGGTTCTGCCAATGGCGACAGACATGCTGACCAACGGCAAGGTGGCCGTGCGTGGTGCCATGGTCGATCTGTTGGCCGGGCTGCGTTCCGAAGTGGCGTTGAACGTTTTGCGGGATCACCTGCCAGCCGAAAAAACCGCTCGCATCAAGGCATCGATTGAAAGCGCGCTGGCGGTGGATCAGGTCACGCAGGCGTCCACCGGCGAAGACGGGGATGACAACACCGGCTACATCGCTCTGGACGGCACCCGGGTTGATATTCCGCCGTTGGCACCACTGGCCTCCGAACCGGACATTTGGTTTGGCGATGAAGATAAGGCCAAGCTGATCAACCTGATCGAAAAAGAAAACGAAGAAATCGAGCGGCGCAATGCCAATCGCAGCGGGCGTGGCTATCGCCCCAAACCGATCAGCACCTCGCTTGCGGGTAAAATCATTAAAATCTTCAACGGTGACCCCGAAGATCTGGATTCCAAAGAAAGCCGTCGGTTGGTATCTTTGATTCAGCACACACTGAAGGACAGTTGGACGACCGAGGCACTTTCGCGCATGGCGCCGAAACGCGCGTTGCGGTGTGCCAGCGTGCTTGAGCGCGGTTTCAGCGCGGCGTTTAATCAGAACGGCTGGTCCGCGGCCCAGAATGTTTTGGTCAACTACGTAAACAGTGAAAACGCCGATTATCGCCACCTTGAAGCGATGAACGTTGCTAACAAAACAATGACCTACGGCCCATGGGGTGACCGCAAAACGCGCGAAATCAAGCCCGGCGATCTGCTGCGTTCCGAAATGGCGAGCGATTGGTCCTATTACGACATCGCCGATCTGAACAGCGATGCAATCTGGCCCTTGTTGGCTGAAAGTTTTGATCTGTTCGACGAAGCCTTCGGCATGCGCCCGCCCGGCGAACCTGCGCCGCGCAAGGTTCTGGCGGTGCAGTTCCTGAACCTGCTGCCGAAAACGCCCCAGCGCTACTATGGCCCGCTTCTGGAACTGGCCACGGGGACCGGCAAAGCAGGCCGTGCCCTTGCCCGCGAGATGCTCAAAGGCGCGCCCGGTCTGGAAGAGCGCGCAATTGCCTTGCTGGAAGATACCCGTCAGGACGTGCGCGCAGGTGCCGCCGAATGGCTGGCGGATCTGGGGGCCACTAGCGCTGCAAAACCGCTGAAGGCACGGCTTAAGAAAGAAAAGTCCGATCTGGCCCGCGCGGCCATCCTGACAGCGCTTTCACGTCTGGGGGTCGAGCTATCCGATTACGTCGGCCCCAAGGCGCTTTTGGCCGAGGCGGAAAAGGTTCTGAAAAAGGCCAAGTTCGATAAGCTGGACTGGCTGATCAGCGATCACATGCCCGCGCTGAAATACAAAGGCGGGCAAAAGGTGCCGCCTGAGGTGATCAAGGCGTGGCTCTTCCTTGCCAACAAGTTGAAGCAACCGGGCGGAAATGCGCTGTTCGACATCTATCTGGATCAGCTGGCTCCCGAAAGCGCGCGCACCCTGTCGACGTGGGTCTTTGATGCGTGGATCGATTACGACACCCAGCGCCCGCCGGATGAAGAGGCACACGCCTATGCCGAGAAGCACGCGGACAGCAATTTCAAATACAACAGCCGCTGGATCGAAGGCTACACTCGCGAACGCGCGTATCGTGATTTGTTCAACGGGTTCAAATCCAACTACCTGAATTCGGGCGCTGCGACCAAAGGCATTCTGGGTCTGACCAAACAGATCGACCCAGCCCATGGCGCGGCTGTCGTCCGCACCTATCTGAAACAGCACGGGTCACGCACGTCGCAGGCGTCCGCGCTATTGGATGTGCTGGCGGCCAAGGGTGATCCGCTGTCGCTCCAGATCGTGATTTCCGCAGCCACGCGCCTGAAGCAAAAGGGCGTGCAGGCCTATGCGGGTGAACTGGTCAATGGCGTGGCCGAGGCGCGGAACTGGTCGCTGGATGAACTGGCCGACCGGACAATTCCGACGGCAGGTCTGAATGATGACGGCGTGCTGGAATTGCCCATTGGCGACGATGCCAAACCCTATTTCGCGCGGATGGACGACGACTTTAAACTGGTGGCCTTCAACCCCGACGGCAAGCCGATCAAGGCGCTGCCTGCGGGCGATGATGACAACACCAAAGCCAGCAAGAAACAGCTGTCCGCGTCCAAGCGGGAATTAAAGCAGGTCATGACCCTTCAGGGCGAACGCCTGTACGAGGCGCTTTGTGCCGAACGGGTCTGGCCGGTATCGGACTGGTTGCGTGATTTCCGCGATCATCCCTTGATGGGGCGTTTGACGGAGCGCGTGATCTGGTTGGGCGTTGATGCGGACGGGAATGCAATCACCGCCTTCCGCCCGACCGCCGAAGGCGACTACGTCGATGCCGAGGATAACGAGGTCGATCCGGAAAACTTTGCCAACATCCGGCTGGCGCATGGCGCATTGTTGCCCGATGGCGCAGCAGAGGCGTGGAAAACGCATCTGTCGGATTACGAGGTCAAACCGCTGTTCGCGCAATTCGGTCGGCCTTTGCTGGCCGTCGAAGGTGACATGGCAAAAGAAACCCAGATCAAGGATCGCCATGGCTGGGTGACCGACACGTTCACCTTCCGTGGTGTGGCCT
>CATNDK010000071.1 GCA_950096585.1 Thalassococcus halodurans
CGGGGTAGTGGCAATACTCGGAATTATGTCGGGTGTCAGCGTACATATTGTGGCAGCAGCGCTGGGACTCAGTGCTTTGCTGGCCACTTCCGCCTGGGCATTTACGGTGATTAAGGTAGCCGGGTGTGCTTACCTGTTATACCTCGGTTTTTCTATGCTAATGGCAAAACGGCCACAGCAGGACGGCCCTGAGGGAGAACAACACGTTAAACAAAAAGTTGAGTTACCTCGCACCGCCAGTTTGCAGCGAATTTTTGCCGGTGGCTTTTTAACGAATGTGTTAAACCCCAAGGTTGCGCTGTTCGTACTGGCCTTCCTGCCGCAGTTTGCAGACCCCGCACGCGGCCCTGTCTGGGCGCAGATGCTGATGCTGGGCGCGATGTTCATCACGACAGGGTTTTTCGTCACCGCAGCTTACGGCGCGCTGGGCGGCTGGTTTGCCAGCGCGATGACACGCCGCGCGATGGTTCTGAACCGCATTGCCTCTGTGGTTTTTGCCGCGCTTGCGCTACGTCTGGTGAAAGGGTAGGGCGCGACAGGTTCACTGAGGTCTGACATGGCACAAATCACGCTTTTAGACGGCGGCATGGGGCAAGAGTTGCTGCACCGCACAGGCGACACGCCCACCCCGCTTTGGGCCACGCAGGTGATGGTAGATCACCCCGGTCTGGTTCAGGAAATCCACTCTGATTACTTTGCCGCGGGCGCAACGATTGCGACGACAAACACCTACGCCCTGTTGCGGGATCGTTTGGTCAAGGCCGGTATTGCCGATCAAGAAGACGCATTGCGCGCCACCGCATTGGCCGAGGCCAAGGCCGCCCGTGATGCCCATGGGTCTGGCCGGATTGCTGGTGCCATCGGTCCGCTCGGCGCATCTTACCAGCCTGACATTTTCCCGGATCATGCCACGGGCGTTGCCGAATATGCCCCCGTGGTGGCGGCACTGGCACCGCATGTCGATTTGATCCTGTTCGAAACGGTCGCATCGGTTGCCCACGCGAAAGCCGCGCTTGAGGCGGCGCAAGGCTGTGGCAAACCCGTCTGGCTGGCTGTGACGGTGGATGATGAAGACGGCAGGTTGTTGCGGTCTGGCGAACCTGTTTCCGACATCGCTCAACTGTCAGGCGCAGACGCATTACTGGCCAACTGTTCCGCGCCCGAGGCGATGGCAGCAGCCATCGACGAACTCCTGCCATCTGGTTTGCCTGTCGGCGCCTTCGCAAATGCGTTCACCCAGATCACCAAAGAGTTCCTGACAGACAGCCCCACGGTCGACGCGCTTCATCCACGCGACGACATAACGCCCGAACGCTACGCCGATTTTGCCATGGATTGGGTGAACCGCGGAGCAAACATCATCGGCGGGTGCTGCGAAACAGGTCCGGCCCACATCGCGGCGGTGGCAGAGCGTCTGCGGGCCGCAGGACATGAAATCGTCTGATGTCGATCCCCCCCTACAACCCGCCGCAAGACGACATCGAAATCGTCCATGCCGATCACGAAATTCTGGTGGTCAACAAACCTTCGGGCCTTTTGTCGGTGCCGGGGAAGGGCCCCGAACTGGCGGATTGCCTGATCTCACGTCTGCAGGCGATCTACCCCGAAGTGCTGCTGGTCCACCGTCTGGACCGCGACACATCCGGCGCAATGGTGTTCGGCCTGACGCCCCACGCGCAGCGTCACCTAGGAAAGCAATTCGAAAAACGCACGACCAAAAAAACCTATGTGGCCCGCGTCCATGGTAAGGTCGAGGATAAGACCGGCACAGTGGACCAGCCCATCGGTGTCGACTGGCCGAACCGCCCCTTGCAGATGATCGACTATGAAAACGGGCGTGCGGCGCAAACCGATTGGCGGGTGATGAAGTCAAACGACACCGAAAGCCGTCTGCGTCTGTTCCCGAAAACCGGTCGTAGCCACCAGCTTCGGGTGCACACGAAATTCATCGGCCACCCCATTCTGGGCGATCCGCTTTATACGCCTGACACCTATCAGGATTACCCCCGCATGATGCTACACGCTGAAGAGCTGCGCATCAGTCACCCCGATGGGGGCAAGGGCCACACGTTCCGCGTCAAGGCCCCGTTCTAGGGGCCTTGTAAGGGGACCCGCCCGAGGCCATTTTGCCGAGGCTAACCTGTGTGCTGCGGCGTGCCGCAGCACTCCGCCGGATCAGGCTTCGTCGTTGTCCCAACCTGACACAGCTTTGACCTCAAGGAAGTCGATCAGACCGTAGTAACCACCTTCACGGCCATTGCCCGATTGCTTCATCCCGCCAAAGGGCGATCCCTGCGCACGATCCTGACCGTTCATTTCCACCATGCCCGACCGCAAACGCCGCGCCAGACGGTTGCGCCGTGCGCCATCCGCGGTTTGCACATAGTTCGTCAGGCCATAAGGCGTGTCGTTGGCAACTTCCAAAGCTTCCTCTTCGCTGTCGAACTTCATGATCGACAGAACGGGGCCAAAAATCTCTTCCCGCGCGATGGTCATGTCGGGTGTGACATCGGCAAAAACTGTCGGGCGCACAAAGAAGCCCTTGTTCATGCCTTCGGGCAAACCGGGGCCACCGGCGACCAGACGCGCGCCTTCGTCGATGCCTGTCTGGATCAACCCCTGAATTTTGTCCCACTGCGTGCGGTTCACGACGGGGCCGATATGGCGGCCTTCCTCGGATGCCGGACCCACAGTGACCTTCGCGGCCACTTCGGCAGCCTCAGACACCACGCGATCATAGACAGGCGCTTCAACCATCATACGCGACGGCGCGTTACAGCTTTGACCCGAGTTCTGCATCATATGCAGGACGCCACGTTTGACGGCCTTCTCATCCGCATCGGCGAAAATCAGGTTCGCGCCTTTACCGCCCAGTTCCAGATGCACGCGTTTCAGTGTATCCGCGGCGGCCTTTGAAATCAGTTTGCCTGCGCGGGTCGAACCCGTGAAGCTGACCATATCCACATCCGGATGCGCCGAAAGTTGCGATCCGACGCCGACACCGTCACCGTTTACAAGGTTGAACACACCGGCGGGGAAGCCTGCCTCGTGCATCGCTTCGGCAAAGACCATCGCGGAAATCGGGCTTTCCTCAGACGGTTTCAGAACTAGCGTGCAACCCGCCACAGCCGCTGCGCCCACTTTCAGCGTGATCTGGTTCATCGGCCAGTTCCACGGCGTGATCAGCGCGGCAACGCCGACAGCTTCGTGAATGATGCGGTCATTCGGGGCGTGATCGCCCAGAGGCTCTTCGAATTTGAAATCCTTGGCGGCTTTCAGAAATCCGCTCAGATGCCAGATGCCTGCGCCAACCTGATTGCGCCGCGCCAGATCAAGCGGGGCACCCATTTCCCGACTCATGGCCTGCGCCAGTTCTTCTGCCCGCGCTTTGTACGCCGTTAGCAGACGTTCGACCGCAGCAATCCGCTCTTCCGGCGGTGTGGCCATCCAACCGGGCAGGGCACGTTTGGCGGCTGCAACAGCTGCATCTGTATCGGCCTGACCACCCAGCGAAATCGTTGCAAAAGGCTCTTCTGTCGTCGGGTTGATGACATCCAGATCGCGGCCTTCAATCGGGTCTACCCACGCGCCGTCGATGTAGAATTTCTTATGGTCCATGCCTGAAACCTCCCTGCGCAACCGGTGCGCCATGTGAATTTGATCAAATTCTTGCCTCTGCCTTGCAGCTATTGCAAGTCCCCTGCGGCAACATTGGGGGTTCTTTCCCAAATTGAAACCCTTAGGTAAGACACAACGCAGATTTTTTAGGGAGACTCACATGTCCTTGCGCATTAACGACACCGTACCTGATCTGAAGGTCGAAACCGACCTTGGCACATTCACTCTGCATGAGTTCATTGGAGACAACTGGACGATCCTGTTCTCGCACCCCAAGGATTTCACGCCGATCTGCACAACCGAATTCGGTGCGGTTGCTCAGTTGGCTGAAGAATGGGCAAAGCGCGACACAAAGGTGATCGGCGTGTCCGTTGATGGCGTTGAAGACCACAAGAAATGGAAAGGTGACATCGAGAAGGTTGCAGGCACCGCTGCTGGCTTCCCGATCATCGCGGATGACGGTCTGGAACTGTCCAAAGCCTTCGACATGCTGCCCGCCGAGGCGTATCTGCCCGATGGCCGCACACCGAACGACAGCGCGACCGTGCGTTCCGTCTTTATCATCGGTCCGGACAAGAAGCTGAAACTGTCCATGACCTACCCGATGAACGTCGGCCGCAACTTTGCCGAGGTGCTGCGCGCGCTGGACGGTCTGCAGACAGCGGCCAAATACACCGTCGCCACACCGGCAAACTGGCAGGTTGGTCAGGACGTTGTCATTCCGGCAACTGTTTCCGCTGAAGACGCGAAAGAAAAGTTCGGCGAATTCACAACCGTTCTGCCGTATCTGCGTACGGCCAAGCTGCCGTCGTAAGACTGCTGGCTTGATTGTTAAGAACCCGTCGGACGCAAACGTGTCCGGCGGGTTTTGTTTGTTTTCGGGTTGAGGAAACCGCCCTGATCTGGGCATTCTCCGCCCGACAAATTCAGGAGAACTCGGATGCCCTTTACCCTTGCGACATGGAACATCAACTCGGTCCGTCTGCGCGAAGGCATCGTGGCGCAACTGATGTCCGAAGAGGCGCCGGACGTGTTGTGCCTGCAGGAATGCAAAAGCCCCGTCGAAAAGATCCCGATGGAGCAGTTCCGCGCCCTTGGCTACAACCACATGGTTGCGCGGGGGCAAAAGGGCTACAACGGCGTTGCGATCCTGTCGAAGCTGCCGATCGAGGATGCAGGCGATCAGGATTTCGCCAACCTCGGCCACGCCCGTCACGTCGCGGGGCGTCTGGAAAACGGTGTGACGATCCACAACTTCTATGTGCCTGCGGGGGGTGATGAACCGGACCGCGAAAAGAACGAAAAGTTCGGCCAGAAGCTGGATTACCTGACCGGCATGCGCGACTGGTTTCATGGCAACAAGCCCGAGAAATCCATTCTTGTCGGCGACCTGAACATCGCTCCGCGCGAAGATGACGTGTGGGATCACAAGAAGCTGTTGAAGATCGTGTCGCATACTCCGGTCGAGGTCGAACACCTCGCTCAGGTGCAGGATGCAGGCAACTGGGTTGACGTGACCCGCGCCGATATCCCCGAAGGGCTGCTTTATAGCTGGTGGTCCTACCGTGCGCGCGATTGGGATGCGGCCGATAAGGGCCGCCGTCTTGATCATGTCTGGACCACGTCGGATATCTCCAGCGCGGCACATTCCAGCAAAATCCTGCGCCATGTGCGCGGTTGGGAAAAACCGTCCGACCACGCGCCGGTGTTTGCATCCTTCGACGTGTAAGCGCGACAGTGCTGCCCCTTGCATGATAGGGGCAGGACGGCCATGTAAGGCAGTAACTTTGGGATATTCGCGAAAGGGCGCGTGATGATTGAACTGGGCGGAGCGCAACCTCAGGATCAGGACCTGATCAAAGACGTCGCAGAGCGCGACTTCATGAAAGACGTGATCGAAGCCAGCCGCGACGTTCCCGTCATCGTGGATTTCTGGGCACCTTGGTGTGGCCCCTGCAAAACGCTTGGCCCGATGTTGGAGCAGGCCGTGCGCGACGCCAAAGGCGCTGTGAAAATGGCCAAGGTCAACGTGGACGAAGCGCAGGCCATTGCAGGCCAGCTGCAAATCCAGACGATCCCGACGGTTTATGCCTTCTATCAGGGCCAGCCGATGGACGGCTTCCAAGGCGCGGTGCCACAGTCCGAAATCAAGGCCTTCATTGAACGTCTGGTCAAGGCGTCCGGTGGCGATGCCTCGGGTGGTCTGGATGACGCAATCGCGGCTGCCGAGGAAATGCTGGAACAAGGTGCTGCGACAGACGCGGTGCAAGTATTCCAAGCGGTTCTGGGCGAAGACCCCAACAACGCTGCGGCCTACGGCGGCATGGTGCGCGCCTATCTGGCGGTGGGTAAGGTCGAACAGGCCGAAGCCATCCTGAACGGTGCCCCTGCCGAGATTTCGCAGTCGCCGGAACTGGAAGCTGCGTATGCGCAACTGGCGTTGGCGAAGCAGGCGGAAAACGCTGGTCCTGTGGCCGACCTGTTGGCGCAGGTTGAGGCCGAACCGGATAACCTTCAGGCCCGTTTCGATCTGGCACAGGCGCAAAATGCCAACGGTCAGACAGAAGAGGCGGGGGAAACCCTTCTGGAACTATTCCGCAAGGATCGCGAGTGGAATAATGGTGCAGCAAAAGAACAGCTTTTCACCATTTTCGATGCGCTGAAACCGAACGATCCTATCGTGCTGAACGGACGTCGGAAACTCAGTTCGATGATATTTGCCTAAACCGGCTTTTGGGCTAACCTCGTCTTATATGACACGGATCAAAGACCTGCCGGATATTATTCCGGTTTTCCCTTTGCCAGGTGCGCTGCTTCTGCCGCGCGCCCGCCTTCCCTTACATCTTTTTGAACCACGCTATCTGGCGATGCTGGATGACGCGCTGAAAACGCCATCGCGTCTGATCGGAATGGTTCAGCCCTGCGATACTTCGGGCAATAAGTTCGGTCTTCAGCATATCGGTTGTGCTGGGCGTGTGACGCAGTTTTCGGAAACCGAAGATGGCCGCTACATGATCACACTGGCAGGTGTGTCGCGGTTCGAAGTGCGTGATGAAGTCGAAGGGTTCACACCCTATCGGCGCTGCGAGGTGTCTTGGGACAATTACTCGCCCGATCTGGATGGCACCGAACGTGATGTCAGCTTTGATCGCTCGTCTTTCCTTGATCTCTTGGATCGGTATTTCGATGCGATGGAGCTGTCTGCGGATTGGGACACGCTGAAAGAGGCCGAAGACGAATTGCTGATCAATTCGCTGTCCATGCTTCTGGAATTCGATCCGGAAGACAAACAGGCTTTGCTCGAGGCGAAATCGCTGACACAACGGCGCGAAACGCTGGTGACACTGATCGAATACGCGCTGCGTGGCGGTGCGACAGAAGGAATGCTGCAATGACTGACGCGCCGCAGGTCTTTGACCGCCGCATGCTTGAATCGCTTGTTTGCCCTGAAACCCACACCCGTCTGGAATATGACGCGGAAAAGCAGGAGCTGGTCAGTAAGGCCGCCAATCTGGCCTTCCCGATCCGCGACGGAATTCCCGTCATGCTGCGGGACGAGGCTCGGGTTCTGGACTGAGCCATTGGTCCTTTCGGGATGAATTGACAGGGCGCAATCGCTGGGCTAGGCGGGCGCCCTTATCTTTTCCCGTATCTTTCAAAGGCAGGTCGTATGGGACGGAAACGCAAAGGTCGCGATATTTCTGGATGGCTGGTGGTGGACAAGCCCGCTGGCATCACCTCGACCGCTGTTGTGAACAAGGTGCGCTGGGCGCTGGCCGCGAAAAAGGCGGGCCACGCAGGTACGCTTGACCCCGAAGCGACGGGCGTTCTGGCGGTGGCGCTGGGCGAGGCGACCAAAACTGTCCCCTACATCACCGACGCGATGAAGGCTTACCGGTTCACCGTGCGCCTTGGACAGGCGACCAACACGGATGACGCCGAAGGCGAAGTGATCGCGTCCTCTGATGAACGCCCCTCGGACGATCAGATCAAAGAGGCGCTTCATCAGTTTGTCGGCGACATCATGCAGGTGCCGCCGCAGTTCTCTGCCGTAAAGATCGACGGTGAACGCGCCTACAAGCGCGCCCGTGACGGCGAGGAAATGGAGCTGGCCGCGCGCCCCTTGTGGGTCGAAGAACTGATCATGCTGGAACGTCCTGATGCGGATCATGTCACTTTGGAAATGACCTGCGGCAAGGGTGGCTATGTGCGCTCGATTGCGCGCGATCTGGGTCAGGCGCTTGGTTGCTACGGTCACGTGCGCGAACTGCGCCGCATCTGGTCCGGCCCGTTCGAGGTCGAAGACGGTCTGTCGATTGAAGAGATCGACGCATTGGCAAAAACGCCCGAACTGGATGCCAAACTGCTGCCGATCGAGGTCGGTCTGGCCGATCTGCCCGAAGTGACCTGTCCGCCCGAGTCCGTCACGCGCCTTCGCAATGGCAATCCGGCGGTCGTAATTGCATCGGATGTCGAATACGGCGAAGAATGCTGGGCATCTTTGAATGGCACGCCCATCGCGGTTGGGCGGTTCAAAGCGGGTGAACTGCATCCGTCGCGGGTGTTTGTCGAAGCAGACTAAGGGGCGGGGCGCTGGCACGACGCGGGGCAAAATCCGAACTGATCGAACGCCACCATCAGGCCGAGGATGGCACCGAATCGATGGCGGTTTACAGCGGATGCGAACGGTACCGCTATGGCCTACGCCGCGTCTGGAATGCCGGGAAACCTCAAGTTTTATTCATTATGCTCAACCCGTCTACGGCGACCGAGCTGAAGAATGACCCGACAATTCATCGCTGCGAAACCCGTGCGCGAGACATGGGATACGGTGGCGTGATGATCGCCAATCTGTTTGCCTTCCGTGCCACCAAACCCGAGGATCTGAAAAAGGCGAAGGATCCGGTTGGCCCTGCCAATGACCAGATTTTATTGCAGTGGCACGACCTTGCAGGCACCACGATTGCCGCGTGGGGTGTGCATGGCGCGCATCTGGGGCGTGCCGCCGATCTGGCCGCACAACTGGGTGCAATGACCCACCTTGGCCTGACCAAAGACGGCCATCCGCGGCACCCTCTTTATGTGTCCTACAAAACCCAGCCCGCGGATTGGCCCGTTGGCACGCGCTATGCAGGAATTCATTAACCACGGAATCCGAAGGTGTTTGCCTTAACTCACCGGATTGGTGTTGGTTCGGGTTGAACAGTGGCGGATTGGGCATGCTTCTTTTATCGGGTCTCTTGGGTTTGATGGTGTTGGGGTCGACAGCGATGTTGGCCACGCTGCCTATGCCTGACGAAGACAGCGACGCCGATGACGATCTGCTGGCCGATGACCTGTCTGACGATCAGGAAGACGACGACGTTCAGACCACTGGCGCAGGTGGATGGATCATCGGCGGTGGCGACGGCGCAGATGATCTGACCGGTAGTTCGGAAACCGATCATATGGATGGCGGCGATGGCGCAGACGCGATAGATGGCGACGCGGGCGACGATGTCCTGCGCGGTGGCGCGGGCGGCGACCTTTTGACGGGTGGCGATGGCAATGACACCATGGCAGGCCAGGATGACGGCGACTGGATCGAAGGCGGCGATGGAAATGACGACCTGCAGGGCTGCGCTGGAAATGACAGCCTTTCAGGTGGTGCTGGTGATGACAGCCTGACCGGTGGTCTGGGCAATGATGTGTTGAATGGTGACACTGGGAATGACGCGCTGATGGGTCGCGAAGGCGATGACACGATGTCCGGCGGCGAAGGCATCGATACGCTGTTCGGCGCATGGGGCAATGACGTGCTCTATGGCAACGATGACGCTGATACCGATTTTCTGAATGGCGGTGACGGCGCGGATACGCTGGTCGCCGGGCAGGGCGATTATGTGTCCGGTGGCGACGGGGCGGACAGCTTTGTCATGGACGCCACAGATACCGGAGCGGCGGCGCATTTCATGGATTACGATGATACCGAAGACCAGATCATCGTTCTGTTTGACGACACCGCAGGCGTCGAACCCGAACTGAGCATCGAACAGGATGCGGACAATCCGGCGATAACCAATATCCTTGTGAACGGGGATATCGCCTGCACCGTGCCGACCGATCAGGCCCCACTTGTCAGCGACATCGTTCTGGCACCAGAAACACTGGCGGGCGATTTCGGGGTCTAGCGCCGCAACCCACATTTTTCTTCCATTTGTATAGGAATCGACCTATACGCGCGCATCGCTTCGGGTTCTTAGGACCCGTTGTACTCCACGGGCCATGCTGGACGACATCCCGGCTTGCGCCATAACCCTTTAACTCTGAAGGAGACCCCGATGTCGATTACAGCTGAAGAAAAACAGCGTCTGATGAAAGAATTCGCAACCAAAGAAGGCGACACAGGTTCGCCGGAAGTACAGATTGCGATCCTCACCAGCCGTATCACAACGCTGACAGAGCACTTCAAAACCCACAAGAAAGACAACCACTCGCGTCGTGGTCTTCTGAAACTGGTTGCTCAGCGACGTAAGCTGCTGGACTACCTGAAGGGCAAAGAAGAAGCTCGCTACACAGACCTGATCGGCAAACTAGGCATCCGCCGCTAAGCCAATCCGATCTGATCGGAATTCAGGACGCCCGTCTGGTTTCAGGCGGGCGTTTTTTTGGGTCGCCCGCCAAACGCGCAATGGCTTTCAATATGCCGCAAAGTCGTGTATGTGGCGCCCATCTGAGACGTGACGCTTTGACCCCGGCGCATGAAAAGATTGAAGGGGTCGGCGGCAATGGGGCCGCCATTCAAACGGGAGACCCGGAGGGCCGGGAGCGCTCCCATACAGGAAACGCTGATGTTTAACGTTACGAAGAAAACAATGCAGTGGGGCGAGGAAACGCTCACACTGGAAACGGGTAAGGTTGCCCGTCAGGCCGATGGCACAGTCATCGCGACGCTTGGCGAAACCTCGGTCATGGCGAACGTGACCTTTGCCAAGACGCAAAAAGAAGGTCAGGATTTCTTTCCGCTGACCGTTCACTACCAAGAGAAATACTATGCTGCCGGTAAAGTACCGGGTGGCTTCTTCAAGCGCGAAGCGCGTCCGACGGAAAAAGAGACGCTGACTGCGCGTCTGATCGACCGTCCGATCCGCCCGCTGTTCGTTCCCGGCTTCAAAAACGAAGTTCTGGTGATGTGTACCGTTCTGAGCCACGACCTTGTCAACGACCCCGACGTTGTTGCGATGATCGCGGCTTCTG
>CATNDK010000072.1 GCA_950096585.1 Thalassococcus halodurans
TGACCTGATCGTGAACATAAAGGAAGCAACAATGCCGGAAATAGGCGAAAACGCACCGGATTTTACACTCCCCGTCACGGGCGGTGACCCTGTCACCCTGTCCGAGATGAAAGGACACAGCGTCGTTTTGTTCTTTTATCCCCGCGACGACACCTCGGGGTGCACACGCGAAAACGAAGATTTCACTGCGCTGAAGGACCAGTTCGAAGCGTTGGGATGTAAGGTTTTCGGGATTTCCAAGGACACGATTGAAAGCCACGACAAATTCATGGCCAAGAAATCGCTGACCATTCCCCTGCTGTCCGATGCAGAGGGTGACGTTTGCGAACGCTATGGCGTCTGGAAAGAAAAGAAGATGTACGGCAAAACGTTCATGGGCATTGAACGTAGCACGTTCCTGATCGCCAAAGACGGCACCATTGCGCAGGCCTGGAACAAGGTCAAAGTGCCTGATCACGCGGCTGCCGTGCTTGAGGCCGTGAAAGCCTTTTAAATCCGGATCACGACTGGAAGCGGCGGATTTTATTGGTAAAACCACCGCGACCAACGATGAGCGAAGGACCGACGATGCCGCAGACACTTGCCGAAATGGCCGTAGACGTTTTGACAACTTCGGACGGTCGGGAAAAGACCCGCAAGTCGCGGGCCTATGCGGCAGAATGGTTTGCGGCGCGCAAAGACGGTGGATCATTGCCCATCGGTCAGGCCCAGCCCCCCTTGCGCCCATCGCGCCCCGAAAAGCCCGAACTTTTGGATCCGCGCGACGTGCCCAAACGCAAGCCCGGCAGCCCGCAGGGACGCATCGCGCTTTTGCACGCTGTGGCGCATATCGAACTGAACGCAGTAGATCTGCATTGGGATATCATCCCGCGCTTTACCGACACCCGAATGCCCGTTGGTTTCTATGATGATTGGGTGAAGGCCGCAGACGAAGAATCCAAACATTTCAACCTTATGTGTGATTGCCTTGAAGAAGAAGGCAGCCACTATGGCGCCCTTCCGGCCCATGCGGGCATGTGGCAGGCGGCGGAAGATACGCGCGATGACATCATGGGGCGTTTGGCTGTCGTTCCAATGGTTCTTGAGGCACGAGGTCTGGACGTGACGCCGAACATGATCCAGCTTTTCAAAAACGCCAAAGCCACCAGCGCGGTTGAGGCGCTAGAAACGATCTATGCCGAAGAAGTCAGCCACGTCGCCTACGGATCAAAATGGTTCCACTTCCTATGCGGTCGCGATGATGTGGACCCCGTGCCACGCTTTCACGAATTGGTCCGGAAATATTTCCATGGCCCCTTGAAGCCGCCATTCAACGAAGAAAAGCGCGCCGATGCGGGCATGGCACCTGACTTCTATTGGCCCCTGGTCGATCAGTCTACCTGACTGGAAAGTCCTTAAAATCGGCGGTTTTTTGCCATTTCAGCACAATCTGGCCTGCAATCGCGAATCACCCGCCTGAAATTGTTGCGAAACGGCAAAAACGCGGCTACCCCGTTGGGCAAGGTGCCGGATGGGGAACCGAGTACCACATTGGGACGGGTAATTAAGGGAAAGACAGGGTGAGAACGCGACTAGCGATCAAAACACATGCGCTGTTAGAGCGCTACCTGCCGGAACGTCGGCTATTTCTTCGATCAGACAACGATACACGCTTTATCCGCCTTCGGTCGGAAACCCAGTTGATCGCCCTCTTGGGCGGTTCTGCGATTGTGGCGTGGACCATTATCGCAACAGCCATTTTGTTCATGGACTCGATCGGATCGGGCAACTTCCGTGAACAGGCGCGTCGCGACCAAATTACATACCAGCAACGACTGAACGATCTGTCCCACGAACGGGATCAACGCGCATCCGAAGCGATTGCCGCGCAGGAACGTTTCAACGTCGCACTGGAACAGGTTTCGCTGATGCAGTCGCAGCTGCTGGAATCTGAAAACCGTCGCCGTGAATTGGAAACAGGTCTGGACATCGTTCAATCGACGCTGGCCAAGACCATGAAAGATCGCGAAGCGGCCAAAGAGCTTTACGCCGATCTGCGCAACCAACTGGAAAATGATGGAACCGTTGTCGCGGGCGACGCAGCCTCTGACACCACCGTCGCGTTCCTGAGCGATGCCCTAGCCAAAACAGCTGAAGAACGCGATCAGGTCATTGCGAACGCGCAAGACGCGCTGATCCGCGCCGACGAAATGGCCACCGAAATCCGCCTGATGGAAGAAAAGAATGATCAGATCTTCCGCCAGCTTGAAGAAGCGATGACCGTTTCGGTCAAACCGCTCGACAAAATGTTCCAGGCCGCTGGCATGAGCCCGGACCGCCTGCTTGATCAGGTGCGTCGCGGCTATTCCGGCCAAGGTGGCCCGCTGACGCCGCTGTCGTTCTCGACCCGTGGTGAAGAACCCAGCGCCGATGCAGAACGTGCCAATTCGATCCTGACGCAGATGGATCGCCTGAACCTCTACCGTATCGCCGCCCAGAAAGCGCCCTTTGCATCCCCGCTGAAGGATCCGTTCCGCTTTACATCGGGCTTTGGTCGTCGTTGGGGCCGCCTGCATGCAGGTACAGACTTTGCCGCACCGCACGGCACACCGATCTATTCAACTGCTGATGGTGTGGTTGTTCACGCCGGCTGGCAGTCGGGCTATGGTCGTCTGGTCAAAATCCAACACGAGTTCGGAATTGAAACGCGCTACGCGCATTTGTCGAAAATCCGCGTGAACGTTGGCCAAAGGGTCTCGCGCGGGGAACGCATCGGTGATATGGGGAACACCGGACGGTCAACTGGCACACACCTTCACTACGAAGTCCGTGTCGGAGGAGAAGCCGTGAACCCAATGACGTTTATCAAGGCTGCAAACAATGTTTTCTAAAAGCAAAATCAACGATCCGGCACCTAAGGCCGACGAAACAAAGACGTCTGCTCCTGAAGCGCCGCGCACGCCTGCTGCGCCTGAATTCAAGCCGTCTGCACCCAAAGCAAAACCGCCGGCATCGGTTCTGTCCTCTGACCTGCACGTTGTAGGCAACCTAAAGACAACCGGTGACATTCAGGTCGAAGGCACCGTCGAAGGCGACATTCGTGCCCACCTGCTGACCATCGGTGAAAGCGCCACAATCAAAGGTGAAGTGACAGCGGACGACGTCGTCATCAACGGCCGCATCATCGGCCGCGTACGTGGCCTGAAAGTACGTCTGACCGCGACAGCCCGCGTCGAAGGCGACATCATCCACAAGACAATCGCGATCGAAAGCGGCGCCCACTTCGAAGGTTCCGTACAGCGTCAGGACGATCCGCTGACAGGCGGCGCCAAGAAAGCACCGGCCGCAGCAGCGAAAGACGCAGCCAAGTAATCTGGCCCATTCGAATTTGAACTGGAAAAGCCGCCTTTTCGGGCGGCTTTTTTATTTAGGGGGTGCCCGCAAATCATGTTGGTTTGCTGTGAAACCAAACAACACGTCAGTTAGTTGACTTCCATGGGTACTATTATGACTAATTGAACAATGAAAATTGCCGCCCCTAAAGTTGATATCCACCGGCTACGCGAAATTGGCTGGTCTCAGTGGGACCTAATCGGATTGCTTGGCGTGACCGATAGATGGAGAGGTCAGCCCTATGAAGACGAGTATGACAGGTATTTGTATAAAGCTGCTCAGATGTTGAAGAATAAATATAGCGTCGAAGAAGTCGCCGACTATCTCTTCGTCGTTCAGTCACAAGCTATGCAAATTGGTCCCAAGAAGATTGATGGCAGAATCCGCACCGAACTTATTGGTGTGGCGCAGGCGATTTCGGACGTTGTCCTCATTCCAAAGAAGTCCGAAACTTAGTTGAACAGCTAACTCCATGAATGGCCGAAATGCCCGCTTTTCCGGCCAACACCACCTACTGACACCCCACTTTATTAGGGCGCTACGCCTGCAATTCGGCATCCCAGTACAGGAAGTCCATCCAGCTTTCGTGCAGATGGTTTGGCGGGAATTTCCGGCCCATGTTCAAAAGTTCTTGCGCACTGGGGGGACGCGGAGGTTTGCGAAGGGACATGCCGCACTGGCGCAGGCTTTTCGATCCTTTACGCAAGTTACAGGGGGCACAGGCAGCGACCACATTCTGCCAACTGGTGATCCCGCCCGATGCGCGCGGAACAACGTGATCAAAGGTCAGATCCCCTTTGGATCCGCAATACTGGCACCGGAATTCATCCCTCAGAAATAAATTAAAGCGCGTGAAGGCCACGCGCTTTTGGGGTTGGACAAAATCTTTGAGGACGACAACACTCGGTATTCGGATAACCATGTTCGGGCTGCGAACCACCTCGTCGTATTCCGCAACGATATCCACGCGATCAAGGAACGCTGCCTTCACGGCATCCTGCCAAGGCCAGAGGCTAAGCGGGTAGTATGACAGCGGTCGATAGTCCGCGTTCAGCACCAAAGCCGGATGCTGACGCAATGCGCTGGGTTCGCGTACAAAGTTCGTTCTGAAATTACCGTCCATTCGGGGAATCGTCCTTCGCCCTGTCTGCTCACTTCAAAGCACCAGAGCGGGAGCCCCGCTCCAGCATGCTTAACACTATATATCGGGCAAACCATCTGGCAAGCCCAACTATATGATGTATGCGAACAGACGTAGCTGGCGAATGTGACAGCCTAATGAACAGGCAGACGGGCCGTTTACAGCCCGCACTTGTCCCGCATGAAGGCCAGTGCAACCGAAAGGCCATCTGGCGCGATGCCGTGTGCGGTGCCTTTCATGACGTGGGCGTAGACCTCTTTCCAACCGGCCTTTTGCAGCGCATCGGCAGCATCAGGCAGAGATTGCGGCGGCACCACATCATCCATATCGCCATGGATCAGGATGACCGGCGGACGGCTGATGACCTCGTCTTCCAGCAGTTCTGGCTGAAGCAGACGCCCCGAGAAAGCGACGATACCGGCAACGGGGTCTTCACGACGGGGCGCGACGTGCAGGCTCATCATTGTGCCTTGGCTGAAGCCGACCAGCACGACCTGTTCGGGCAGCAGGTCTTCGTCCACCATGACGGCATCCAGAAAGGCGTTCAGATCTTCGGCAGCGGCACGCAGGCCAGCTTCGGCCTCTTCTTCGCTGGACCCGTCGATCCACGGAATGGGGAACCACTGGAATCCCATCGGCGAACCGGCGCAGGCCTCGGGCGCATCAGGCGCGATGAACAACGTATCAGGCAGGTGTTCGGCCAAAGGATCGGCCAGACCCAGAAGATCGGCACCATTCGCGCCGTAGCCGTGCAGGAAGATGACCGCAGAGCGCGTTTCCCCCGACAAAGGTTCTTTCCGTCCTGCCTGCAAAACACGTGTCATGCGATACCCTCCCGATCTTTGGCTACATGGTAGTAGGCCCACAACAGCCGCGCTGCAACCGCTCTCCATGGGGACCAGGCCTCGGCCAGTTGTCGCAGCTCTTTTTCTTTGGGGCGTTCGGGCAGTTCGAACAAAATTCGAGCAGCTTCCTGAAGCGCCAGATCACCGGGTGCGAAGACATCAGCACGGCCAAGGCTGAACATTGCATAGATTTCCGCGGTCCACACACCGATGCCGGTGACTTGCGTCAGGGTTTTGATCACCTGGCTGGTCTCGGTGTCCCGAAGGGCTTCATAATCAATCCGTGCCTCTGCCAAGGAACGCGCATAGCGGGCCTTTTGGCGGCTAAGACCCAGTGATCTGAGATGTTCATCATCCACCGACAGGATCGCATCTGGTGTGGTCATACCTGCATCTGTCAGACGCTGGCGAATGGCACGGGCCGACGCGACGCTAACCTGCTGGCTGATGATCGCCCGGAGCAATTCGTCGAAACCGTCCGGACTACGACGGAGCGGCAGCGGGCCTGTTTCTTTTAAAGCGGTCGCAAAACGCGGTTCGATCCCACACAGATAAGACGCGCCTTTAGCGACGCAGTTTTCCGTTTCGATGATCCGGCCGATCACAGTGTCTTTTCGATCCATTCAATCACCTCATCCACCGATCCAAGCACCGGCCCTTTTAGCGACTTGGGGCGATCGATCATGGCAACCTGAAGACCCAACCGCCGTGCCGCTTCGATCTTGGGCCAAGCACCCTGTCCGCCTGCATTGCGCACCACCAGCCAGTCAATCCGAAGCTTGCGGAAAAGCGCCATTTCCCCTTCGACGGTGAACGGGCCTTCTGCCGGTAAGACATGCGAATTTCGCAACGGCAGGGTTACCCTTTCATCGCCAACACTGCGCCAGAAAACATGCGCGTGCAGCGGCTTGAACGCATTCAGTTCCTCGCGGCCAGTGGCTGCAAACAACCGTGCTGCGTTCGGAACAACACGACGCAACGAACAAGCCCGATCGATTTGGACCCAATGATCACGGGGCGATTGGGTCCAAGCCGGACGCAGAAAACGAACGTAAGATACTCCGGCAGAACCAGCCGCCCGCACTGCCCGATAATGTGACGCGATATCAAATGGATGACATGCATCCACCAAAAGAGAGGCGCCTGTCTGACGCAGTGCCTCGGCCGTTAAAGCACCGGCATTTACCGGGCCACCGCGTGTGTCGATGGCGCGAATAAACTGCGCGTGCGGCAGCATATCAGCCAATCGTTTGGCTTCGGCTGTGCCGCCTTGGATAACCACATTTGCGCCGCTCGGTTTGCTCATGCACCTGACATATCCCGACCATGTCCCGTCGCGCCAGATTGAATTCGCGACGCTTGTAACTTTGCGGGAACGGTCCTACCGATTACGCATGACAGATTCATCGCATAGCACCGCCAAGCGCAACGTTGCCGTACTGGTCGCCGCGCAGGCAATTTTGGGCACGCAGATGCCCATGATTTTCACCATTGGCGGGTTGGCCGGGCAAAGCCTTGCGTCCAACGTCTGCTTTGCGACGTTGCCTATTTCCATGATTGTTCTGGGGTCCATGCTGACCGCCACGCCGATTTCCAGCTTTATGCAGAAATACGGCCGCCGCGCAGGCTTTGTCGTAGGCGCGCTTGGCGGTGCCTTGGGCGGTGTGGTCGGGGCCTATGGCCTTTATCTGAACTCATTCCCTGTCTTCTTGTTGGGAAGCCTTCTGACCGGCGTCTACATGTCGGCACAGGGGTTCTACCGATTTGCTGCCGCAGACACAGCATCAGACGCATTCCGCCCCAAAGCGATTTCCTACGTGATGGCAGGCGGTCTGGTGTCTGCAATCCTTGGCCCGCAGTTGGTGAAATTCACCGCCGATGCCTATGTGGTGCCCTTCCTCGGCACTTATGTCGCGGTGATTGCGGTCAACCTGATCGGTTCGCTGCTGTTCTTCTTCCTCGATATCCCGAAACCACCGGTGCCGTCCAAGGACGCCCCCAAGGGCCGGTCGCGGATGGAGCTTTTGAAAACACCAACAATTGCGGTCGCCGTGATCTGCGCGATGGTGTCATACGCTTTGATGAACCTCGTCATGACATCGACACCTTTGGCCGTCGTGGGCTGCGGGTTCGAAAAGTCCGATGCGGCGGACGTGGTTATGCTGCACGTTCTGGCGATGTTTGTGCCGTCTTTCTTTACCGGTCACCTGATCGCGCGCTTCGGTGTTGAGAAGATCATGGGGCTGGGTCTGGCGATCCTTGCCAGTGCCGGTGTTGTCGGTCTGGCGGGTGTCGAGCTTGAGAATTTCTACATCGCTCTGGTTCTGCTGGGCCTTGGATGGAACTTTGGCTTTATCGGCGCGACCACGCTTCTGGCCAGCGCGCACGAACCGCATGAACGTGGTCGCATGCAGGGCATGAACGACCTGATCGTGTTTGGCGGCGTGACCTTTGCGTCGCTGGCGTCCGGCGGATTGATGAACTGTTCCGGCGGGTCGGCGGTTGAAGGATGGACCGCGGTCAACCTTGCGATGGTGCCTTTCCTGACCATGGCTGGCGGTGCATTGATCTGGCTGGTGCTGAACCAGCGCGCGGTGGCTAAGGCGTAAGCCTTACCAACGTCCGCTGAACGACGCCCAACCCAGCATCGCCGTCTCGGACAGACCGGACAGACCAACTGTCCCCTCAGCCACCAACGCGGGCGTTTTCACAACCTGTTTCAGCACCTTCTCGGCCTTACGCACACCCAGAAACGCAGGTCGTGCATTGGCTGAAACAGCCGAGCTTTGCGCACGTGCACGTTTCAACCGTGCCAGACCATCCGCTGCCAAAGCACCAATCGCCTCGGGCCGACCATCGACCAAGGGTTTGCGCCCTTGATTTTCAAGTTCTGGAATAGCAGCGAAATAGCTGGCCAATCCCATGGCATAACCCGCATCAATTGCCACATCGCGCGGGGCGGTGCCCAAAGCGCAAGCTGCTGCATAAGTCAGATGGCCTGCGGTTTCTTCCAGATACTGGGTGAAGTGCGGCGCATCCTCGAACGGGTCGCGATAGATGTCCCATCGACGGGCGGCGACCAGATGGTCCAGATCTTTCGCCAACTCGGGCGTCAGTACTTGCGCCAAGGGTGTCACCACCTCGTGCCGCCGCACGATGCCGCGATCCGCGATTTCGCCCAAAGCGTCGCGCCACCACTGAAGGCGCATTTCCGCGATCATCGGTTCTTTCGTAAGCCACGGCGCGCGGGCCACTTCGACGTTAAACGCATAGATGGGAAACAGAACCGCGCGGGCCGATACAGGGGCCGCCATCGCATAGCGGAAACGATCCGGATCGCCCTTTTGCACCAAGGCGGCGCAGGCGTTCAGATCGTCTGAGAATTCGGGCTTGCTCATGCTAGCGGATCCTGCAGTCGCGTTCAGGCGGTGTCGCGCACCAGTTTCCAGCGCACCGCATCCAGCAGCGCCTCGAAACTTGCATCGACTATGTTCGCACTCACACCAACTGTGGACCAGCGGCGCCCCTGCCCGTCTTCGCTGTCGATGATGACGCGCGTGACAGCTTCGGTGCCGCCTTGGGTGATGCGCACCTTGAAGTCGACCAGACGCATGTCTTCGATCAATTCCTGATACTGTCCAAGGTCTTTGGCCAAGGCTTTGGACAACGCGTTCACAGGACCACGGTCCGATCCGGTTTCATCCATGCTTTCGCTGACCGACAGCTTCTTTTCGCCATCGACTTTCAGAACAACAACGGCTTCGGACAGTGACACCATCTTGTTGTGTTTGTTCTTCCGGCGTTCGACCGTCACACGGTAACGTTTGACCTCAAAGAAATGCGGCAGTTGGCCGATTTCTTCCCGCGCCAGCAATTCGAACGACGCCTGAGCCGTGTCGTAGGAATAGCCCTCGGCCTCGCGGTTTTTGACGACCTCGAGGATGCGGGCCAAAGCGGGATCGCCTGCTTCGATCTGAATTCCCGCCTCGGACAGGCGTTTGCGCAGATTGGACTGACCCGCCTGATTGGACATCGGGATCACACGGCGGTTGCCAACAAGCGCCGGTTCGATGTGTTCGTAGGTCGACGGGTTTTTCAGGATCGCACTGGCATGCAGGCCCGCTTTGTGGGCAAAGGCCGAAGACCCCACGTAAGCCAACTGCTTCTGCGGCACGCGGTTCAGAATTTCGTCCAGCATACGGCTGATGCGCGTCACGCCTTCCAGCGCTTCATCGCTAATGCCTGTTTCCAGCTGACTGCGGTACGGTTCTTTCAGAACAAGCGTCGGGATGATCGACAACAGGTTCGCGTTGCCACAGCGCTCACCTAGCCCGTTCAGCGTGCCCTGAATCTGGCGGACACCTGCATCGACAGCGGCCAAAGAACAGGCGACGGCGGTTTCCGTGTCGTTGTGGGTGTGAATGCCCAGATGATCGCCCGGAATGCCCGCAGCGATAACTTCGGTTACAATCTGATGCACTTCGCTGGGCAATGTGCCGCCGTTGGTGTCGCACAGAACGATCCAACGGGCCCCTGCATCCTGCGCGGCGCGCAGACAGTCGAGCGCATAGTCAGGATTGGCCTTGTAGCCATCAAAGAAGTGTTCCGCGTCAAACAACGCCTCGCGGCCCTGCGCGATACAATGGGCAATCGACGCTCGGATGTTTTCAACGTTTTCGTCCAGCGAGATGCCAAGCGCTTCACGCACGTGGAAGTCGTGGCTTTTGCCCACCAGACACACGCAGGGCGTGCCCGCATTCAGAACCGCTGCCAGCACATCGTCATTTTCAGCCGAACGCCCTGCCCGTTTGGTCATGCCAAAGGCGGTCATACGCGCCTTGGTGTGGTCGACCTGTTCAAAAAACGCACTGTCCGTCGGGTTCGCGCCGGGCCAGCCGCCTTCGATGTAATCGACACCCAAAGCATCCAGTTCCGCCGTGATCCGAAGCTTATCAGATGTCGAAAACTGCACGCCTTGCGTTTGCTGACCGTCGCGCAGCGTGGTGTCGTAGAGGTACAGACGTTCTTTGCTCATCAGTCCACATCCACCAGTTTGGCCGCATCAAAGCCCGCGCCAGCGATCAGCTCGACACCAGCCTTGGACATGCGCACCTCGACCCCCGCGTCGAGCAGCATGGTTTTCAATGCATCGACTTGCGAGAAATCCTTGGTCTGCATCGCTGTTTCGCGCGCTTCGGCCAGCTTGCTTTCCCACGCGGACAGGTCCGCCGCCGGGGCAATCCAGCCGCCCAATTCGTTGGTCAAAAGTCCGATAAACTGCGCACCTGCTTTCAGGCCAGCCGCATCGCCATCTGACGCAAGACGGTGAAGGACGGTAAGCGCGCCGGCGGTGTTCAGATCGTCGGAGACTGCCGCGATCACATCCTCAGGAATCGCGCCTGCCGACACATCCGCC
>CATNDK010000073.1 GCA_950096585.1 Thalassococcus halodurans
GCCTGACTATCAGCGCGGCACCGGTTGAAGGCGACGATGTCGTCAACTTCGCCGAAGCGCAGGATGGCGTGGTTCTGACCGGTACATCCGATCCGAACCAGATGGTCACTGTCACATTGGGTGGCGTCAGCCGCAACGTGATGACCAATGCGCAAGGCATCTGGACCGCGAACTTCCTGTCTTCGGAAATTCCGCAAGGCACATACGAGGCACAGATCACAGCGACCATCACAGACGCGGCAGGCAACACTCTGACCCGTACCGACAGCGTCAGCATCGATACCGAGGTCCAGAACTTCAGCGTTTCGACCGATCCGGTGGAAGGCGATGGCATCGTGAACGGTGCTGAAGCGTCCAACGGTATCGTCCTGACCGGTTCCACCGAACCGGGCGCGGCTGTGACCGTGACGTTCGAAGGTGTGACACGCGCAGCCAATGTTGATGCAAACGGCAACTGGTCCGTGGCCTTTGCGGCGGGCGAGGTTCCGGCAGGCACCTACACCACCACGGCTGTGATCAACACAACCGACATGGCGGGTAACAGCACGCAGACCACGCAGACCTTCCAGGTTGATACGCTGGTCGACACGCTGACAGGCACCAACGAATTCATTGCCGGTGACGGCGTGGTCAACGCAGCAGAAGCGTCGCAAGGTCTGACCCTGACCGGCACCGTAGAACGCGGGTCCACCGTGCAGGTGACGATCAACGGCGTGACACATACCGCGACTGTCGATGCAAACGGCAACTGGAGCGTCGATCTGGCGTCTGCGGACATCCCGCGCGGCACCTTCGATCTGCCGGTTCTGATCGAGGCGACGGATGCGGCTGGCAACACCCGTTCCATCACGGAAACCCTGTCGATCGACACCGATGCGCCCAATTCGCCGCTGGTCGAAAGCTACACCCGTGACCACACAGGTCTGCGCGGTGTGACGATCGAAACCACCGAAGACGACGTTGTGGTCAGCCACGTGACTGACGCGGGCACCGTAGAAGAGGTCGCGAACATGTCGTTCGACCTTGGCGCGCCGCTGAATGAAACCAGCTATGCCTTCACCCAGAACGTTCCGGACGGATCGCACCTTGTGATCACCGGCACAGATGATGCGGGCAACACATCGGGTACCTATCTGGTGCTGGACGACACAACCACGTCCGAAGTCACCATGACCGATGCGCTGGCGAACACGCTGGGCGACTACCAGATCGAAACCATCGATCTGCAGTTTGCCGAAGACAGCGAACTGACCATCACCGAGGCACAAATCCTTGCTCTGAACTCTGACACAGACACGCTGACCATCACAGGCGGCGTGGACGATCAGATCACCATTACCGGTGCAACTGCACACGGCAATGACGGAGAAGGGTTCAACATCTTCACCCTGGGCGAAGCAACCGTCCGTATCGAGGACGATATCACTCAGGTTGTCATCTGATCCCCAAACTAAGACCTCCCGGCGCACGGGCAATGCGCCGGGAATGATCATAAAAAAACTGGGACAGACCAATGAGGCAGGCGGCAATACGCAGAGGCATCGTGCTTCTGTCGAGTACAATTCTATTAAGTGGATGTCTGAAATCCACGGCCCCCGAAACCGCATCGCGTTTCGCATCGGGACCGAACGACCAACTGGTGGGTCAGGCGTCTGTGCAGGCAGACGGTGAAACATCCCCGATCATTCAAAATCTGAAAGCGCGTCACAGCATCCTTCAGGCAGGCAGCCCATACGCCACGGTGGCGTCCGGTGTTCTGGCCTCTGATGCCCGCGTGGCCGAAGCTGAGCTTCGCGTCGCGATCCTGCGCAAAAAGGCCGCTGACCGGAACTGGCTTCCGACGCTGGGCCCGCGCGTGTCGCTGACATCGCTGGGTGATCTGGTGGCAGAGATCGTCGTCAATCAGGTGCTGTTTGATAATGGCCGCAAGCGCGCCGAACGTGATCTGGCACAGGCCGAGGTCGAAGCCGCCGCTGTCGCTATGTCCACCGACGGCAACAAACGCGTGGCTGATGCCATCGGGCTTTATCTGAAAGCCGCCGAAGGCCGCGAAGCCACCGCGCAGTATGATGCTGCGCTGAGCGATCTGAACCATTTCGAATGGATCATGGACCAGCGTGTCAAAGGCGGCGTGTCCAACATGTCCGACCTGAACGTGATCCAGCAGAAGCTTGCCGATCTGCGGGCCAAGCGCAGCGCCGCACAGGAAGATGCGGAAACCGCGCTGGCCGAGCTGAACGCCATGTCGGCCAGCCCGATGGACGATGTCCGTGGTATCGGGCAACTGGGGGCCGCGCCCGCGGCCACTGATCCGCTTTCGGTGCTTGAGGCTGAAACCGCCCGCGATATCGCGTTGGCCAACGCCCGCATCGCCCGCGCCAGCCATCTGCCCGGACTTGGTGCGCAAGCCAGCATCGATCAGAACGGCAACACAGGTGGCGGTCTGAACGTTCAGGCCGATCAGGGCTTGGGCTTTGGCACCATGGCCACGCTGGAATCCATTGAACTGACCAAAGACACCGCAGAACGCCGTGTGTCCGAGGCACGCGAGGATGCAAACCGTGAAATGGCGTCGCTGGCCCGCAAATACGAGGCCTACAAACGCCAAAGCGCCGAAGCGTCATCGCTTGTGACGCAGGCGAAATCCAACCTTGATCTGTTCCAGAAGCAATATGACGGCGGACAGCGTAAGGTGATGGAGGTTGTCGGCGTCTACGAGACATACATCCGCGCGCTCGAAACCGCGCTTGAGGTCAAATACAAAGCCGCACGGACCGAGCTTCGGATCGCCGAGCTTCAAGGTGTGCTCGCTTCGGGGGATCGGATTTGAACTCGCAGCAGGTCATCGCCATGGCCGGTAAGGCCCGAGAGCATCTGAACACCATGTCAGAGGCTGTGGCCAACAAACCCGGTCGTGCGCCCCTGCACAGTGACAAGGCACGCGCCCGTGCCGAAGTGATCCGGCTGTTTGCCCGCCAAAAGGGCATCGAAGGCCGCATTCCCGATATTCTGGACGCGCTGACCAAACATCGCGGCAAAGACGACAGTTATGGCCCCGAGGCGCTGCTGGCGGGCATGAAAGCCGCCGGTCTTGTGGCCGAGGCGCAGAAATCCACCCGCCTGACCAAGGCGCATTTCCCTGCGCTGGCGTTGATGACGTCGGGCCAGATCGTTCTGGTTCTGTCGCAAAGCGGGTCGATGCTGACTGTCTATGACGACAGCGTCAAAGACCGCCGCAGCGAAGTGGCTGTGTCTGAATTCGCGCCCGTGTTCAGTGGCATCATCCTGCGTGGCGATGCACCGATTGAAGGGCTTAGCGAAATCCACGCTGGTCTGAACGAAAAGAAACATTGGTTCTGGGGCCAGTTCGGTCGCTTTTCCCGCCATTTCGGCGAGGTGGCGATTGGCTCTTTCGTGGCGAACATGCTGGCTGTCGCGGTCGCGTTATTTTCGCTGCAGGTCTATGACCGCGTGATCCCGCACCAGTCCGAGGCGACGCTTTGGGTGCTTGCCGCCGGTGCCGCCATGGCGCTGCTGCTGGAAGGTTTCCTGAAAGCGGCCCGTGCGCAACTGCTGGACGGGGCAGGGCGGCAGATCGAAATGGGTGTGCAGCAATTGCTGATGGATCGCCTGTTGGGCATGCGGTCGGAAATCGCCGCGCGCTCGCCGTCGCAGCTATTCTCGGCCATGCGTGAATTCGGCTCTGTGCGCGAATTCTTTACTGCCTCGACCGTGGGGGCTGTGGCTGACCTTCCGTTTATCTTTCTGTTCCTGTTCATGGTCTGGTCGATTGCGGGCAGCGTTGTCTGGGTTCTGATCGCGGGTGGTATACTGATGGTCGTGCCGGGCCTGCTGTTGCAACGCCGGATGATGCGTTTGACCCGCGAAATGCAAGGGGCCAGCACCAAACAGGCGCGTCTGTTGCAAGAGGTTGTGGCAGAACTCGACACTATCAAAGCTGCCCGTGGCGAAGACCGCTTCCGCCGTCTCTGGACAGAGATGTCCGCCGTGCAATCGGTCAAGACATCGGAGCAGCGCAAACTGTCGGCCAATCTGACCTTCTGGGCGCAGGCCATTCAGCAGGGCACCTATGTGGGTGCAGTGATCACGGGTACCTATCTGGTGTTTGCCGGTGATTTTACCGTCGGCGCGATCATCGCGACGGGTATCCTGACCTCGCGCACGCTTGCGCCGTTGACCCAGCTGTCTGGCATCATGTCGCGTTGGGGCAATGTCAAAACCGCTTTGGATGGTCTGGATGCCATCGCCGAGTCCGAACAGGACCGCAGCGAGACACGCAAATATCTGCGCCGTGAACGTCTGCGCGGTCAGTATGAACTGACCAACGTCACCTACGCCTATGGCGAAGGCAACGCCGCGCTGGATATTCCCGCGCTTGGCATTCAGCCGGGTCAGTCGCTGGCCATTCTGGGCACCAACGGTGCGGGCAAATCGACCTTCCTGCGTCTGCTGTCGGGTCTTTATGGTGCGACCGAGGGACGTATTCTGCTGGACGGGGTTGAGATCAGCCAGATCGACCCGACCGACCTGCGCCGTTCCATCGGTTATCTCGGCCAGGACGTGCGTCTGTTTGCGGGTACCCTGCGCGATAACCTGAACCTGTCGATGCTCGAAGCGGACGACGACCGCCTGTACCACGCGCTGGATTTCGCGGGGTTGGGTCAATACGTCAAAGCACATCCCGAAGGTCTGGATATGCCTATCGGCGACGGTGGTTCGGGCCTATCTGTCGGTCAGCGTCAAAGCATCGGCTGGGCGCGTTTGTGGCTGCAGGATCCTGAAATCGTGCTGCTGGACGAACCGACCGCCGCACTTGACCAGACGCTTGAGAAAACGCTGATCTCGCGTCTTGCGAAATGGTTGCCGGGCCGGACGGCTGTGATTGCCACGCACCGCGTGCCGATCCTGTCGCTGGCAACGCGCACACTTATTCTGAACGGCGGTCGCATGACCGTAGACGGCCCCCGCGATCAGGTGCTTGATCACCTGCAACGCGCCGCCGCTGGCGGGAAAAAGGGGTAACGACCATGACAATGGGCATGACCGACCTGAACGCGCAGATCGAAACCAAGATGAAGGGCCCGTCCCTGACCATTTGGCTGTCCGCGATCTCTGTCTGGGCGTTTATCCTGTGGGCGTCCTTTGCGTGGGTCGATGAAATTGTGCGGGCCGATGGCGAATTCGTGTCGTCGTCACGTCCGCAAATCATCCAGAACCTTGAGGGCGGCATTCTGTCGGCCCTGTTGGTGAAGGAAGGCGAAGAAGTCATGCAGGGCGATGTTTTGGCCCGTTTGCATGGCACGATGTTCCAGTCCTCGGTGGACGACATCGAAGATCAGATCACCGCCCTCGAGATACGCCGCTTGCGACTCGAGGCCGAACTGGCGGGGGCGTCAGGTTTTGACGTCCCCGCAATTTTCGCCGAATCCAATCCCGCGATCCTTGCGTCCGAACGGTCGCTTCTGCGGGCTCGTCAGCAGGATTTTGTGTCGCGCCGTGACGGGGCCAAGCGCATTCTTGATCAGGCCGCGACCGAACTGAAGCTGATGGAGAACCTGTATGCCAACAAGGTTGTCGCGCTGATCGAGGTCACGCAGGCCCGCAAAACCTATGCCGATGCCAAGCTGAAACACGACGAATTCGTCACCCAGACCGAACTGGCCCGCGCCGAGGAATTTTCCGAAACGCTGAAGGAACTGGCGACGCTGAAGCAGAACCTGAAGGCATCGACCGACCAGTTGCAGCGGACCGTTCTGGTCAGCCCCGTGCGTGGCGTGGTGAACAAACTGTCGATCACCACCATCGGCGGCGTTGTGCGCCCCGGCGAGGAAATCCTGCAGATCATCCCGATCGAAGAAGAACTGCTGGTCGAGGCCAAGGTCGCGCCGGAAAACATCGCCAATATCCGTCCGGGCCAAGAAGCGACGATCAAGCTGTCGGCTTATGATTATACGATCTATGGCACGATCAAAGGCCGCGTTGATGTGATCTCGGCCGATACGTTCAAGGACGAACGCGATCCTGATGGCGAGTCCCACTATAAGGTCACCGTTCGCGTTGATCCGATGTCTTTGTCCGACCGTCAGTCGATGATCGATTTGCGTCCGGGCATGCAGGCGCAGGTCGAGCTGATGACCGGTGAAAAGACGGTACTACAGTATCTGCTCAAGCCGCTTTACAAAACACGCGAGGCGCTGCGCGAACCCTAAGGCCCCTTCCGCGCAGCCTTGATCCGCTGTAAGGCGGGCGTATGAGCACATCCACACCCCCCGGCGATAGAATCGCCAAAGTTCTGGCCCGCGCGGGCGTCGCATCGCGCCGTGAAGCGGAACGTATGATCGAAGAAGGCCGCGTTGCGGTGAACGGCAAGGTCATCGACCGCGCTGCTTTGAACGTGACCGAAGCAGATAAGATCACCGTTGACGGCAACCCCATCGGCGCGCCGGAAAAACCGCGGCTGTGGCTCTATCACAAACCGACGGGTCTGGTGACAACGACCAAGGATGAACAGGGACGTCCCACCATCTTTGATGACCTGCCCGAAGAATTGCCTCGCGTGATGACCGTCGGACGGCTGGACCTGAATTCCGAAGGTCTTTTGCTGCTGACCAACGATGGCGGCATCAAGCGCAAGCTTGAACTGCCCTCGACCGGCTGGCTGCGCCGCTACCGTGTGCGTGTGAATGGCCGACCCACCGACGATATGCTGACGCCCCTGCGCAAAGGCATCACGGTTGATGGCCAGAACTTCCAGCCGATGATTGTGTCGCTGGACCGCCAGCAGGGCGCGAACGCGTGGCTGACGGTTGCGCTGCGCGAAGGCAAGAACCGCGAAATCCGCCGCGCGATGGCCGATATCGGCCTTCAGGTGAATCGCCTGATCCGCGTTTCCTACGGACCCTTCCAATTGGGTCAGCTGAAATCGGGCGCGGTCGAGGAAGTGCGTTCAAAAATTGTCCGCGATCAGTTGGGTCTGGAAGGTGATGCGCCGGAAAAACCCAAGGTCCAGCGCCGTAGCCGGAATGATGATAGCGGCAAAAAACCTTTTGCACGAAAGAGTTACGCTGGCGCAAAGGGGCGTTCGGATGGTCCGGCAACAGGCGGGCCCAAGCCGAAACGCGGACCCAAATCAGACAGCCGGTCGCCTAAAAAGCGCGGATAACGTCGCAAAGCTTTCCCGCTTTTTCCAAGCAGATGCCCCGATTTCGCCGCCTTTGGCCGTGAATCTGGGGGCATGATTACACTGCTTTCATATACCATCGTTCTGATCACGATCCTTCTGGTGGCATCCCACCTGCGCGTCTTCGCTCAAGACGCCTATGCGATGCTGCGAAACGAATTCCAGGCGTCGCTGGAACGCGGCCGGTTGCTGTCCGGTCTGGCGTTTGGTGGCCTGTGGGTCTTGATCTTCGGTCTTGCGTACATCTGAGGTGGCCCATGGCTGATATCGGTTTTCATCGTCACACATCCAAAGGCACGAATGATCGCTATGATCTGATCATTCTGTTGGTCATGGCTGCCGGTCCGCTGATGTTCGGACTGCTGCAAGCCACGCTGATGTCGCTGGTGATTACGCTGATTCAGTTTGCCATTCTGGGCGTTGCGGTTCTGTGTCTGGTCAAAGGTGCTGCTGCCAAGGCGCGCTATCAGGAACGCCGTGCCGCACGGGCCCCGCGCATTCCGGGTCTGATCCTTGGATCGCTTCTGGTTGGCCTGTTCGTTGCTGTCGTCGCGATGGGCGAGATGACGGACATCAAAATGCCAATGCTTCTTGGTGGGCTGGCGGCGGTTCTGTCGCTGTTTGCCTTCGGCATCGACCCGCTTCGCAGCAAAGGGCTGGATGATCCGCAACTGATGGCCGAACGCGCGGCCCGCCACCTGTTGGTGTCGACGGATGACCGCCTGCGTGCCTTGTCTGACCGTGTCTCTGCCTTCAACGAACCGGATTTGTCCGTCAAAATCGAAGCGCTGCACGGTGCAATCCTGCGGGTATTGCGTGCCTTCGGGCAATCCGGCCAGGAAATCACCAAAATCCAGCAACCGCTGGAGAAAATCCTGACCCTGATCGGTGCCGAGGTTGACGCCCTTGAAAGCGGCTGGAACGCTGATAGCCATTCGACGGCAAAACGGTTCACCAAACGCATGCAGGCGCTGGGTGACGCGTTCGAAAACCACGTCCGCAAACTGCGCATGAAAAGCGACGAGGGTGCGATCGACTTTGATGCGGACCTGCTGATTGACCGCATGAAAGGTCACGGCGTTTGATCGGGCAGCACCTTTGGTGCGGTCTGTGAACTTTCTGCAAATCGTCTAAGAATGCCGCGTTCTCAAAGGTATTCCCCCTAGCAAGCCCGTAGCGGATCACCTAAGTTTAATGCGTGATACGACGATAGGGGGCTATGTTGTCGGGCGCTACGATCCAGAAGATTTCCTTTGTTTTGCTTATTGTGCTTCTTTTTGGGGCCGCCACCGGTTCGATCGGGGGATTTTAAGGCATGGCAAAACGGTATGGCGGCAAATACAGCCCCGATGGATCATCCTCGACCTCCGGTTCTGAAAACAGCGGCTTTCAAGGCGCACGGGTAACACCTGTAGGCGCGCGGTCGAACGTGATGTTCGTGCCTGCCATCGTTCTGGCCTTTACGTCGCTGCGCGGTGGCGCGACGGATTTCGCTTTGGGTCTTGGCGCGGCCGCCATCTGGGTCTTTGGCGCGTTTTTGCTGCGCGAAGGTCTGAAGGCGCAGGCGGCCTATAACGAACGCAAAATCGCCCGTCCGCCGGTTCCACGCAAAATCGCTGCGGCCATTTTGTGTGGTCTGGGCACCGTGGGCGCGATGATGACCCACGACGCCGGCCTGATAGGATCGCTGATTTATGGCGTTGGCGCGTTTGCCCTGCATATCGCGGCCTTCGGGATCGATCCGTTGAAAGCCAAGGGTGCCGAACATATCGACGAATTCCAGCAGGATCGCGTCGCCCGCGTTGTGGATGAGGCCGAGGCCTATCTGACCTCGATGCTTGAGGCGGCCCGTCGTTCCGGCGACCGTCAGGTCGAAGGCCGCGTTGAGCGTTTCCAGATCTCTGCCCGCAAATTGATCCGCACGGTCGAAGATGATCCCCGCGATCTGACCGCCGCGCGCAAGTACCTTGGCGTCTATCTGATGGGGGCCCGCGATGCGGCGGTAAAGTTCGCCGATATCTACACGCGGTCCCGCGATACTAGTGCGCGAAGCGATTTTATGATGCTTTTGACCGATCTTGAGGAAAGTTTCGGCAAGAAAACGCAAGCTTTGCTGTTGGATACCAACAGTGACTTGACCGTGGAAATTGATGTGTTGCGTGATCGTTTGCAGCGCGAAGGTGTCAGGCTCGACCGGGGGCCGAACTCTTGATGGGAAGGAATTATTGATGTCCGATACAGTCCGAGCCAAGGCCGAAGCCGCCCTAGCCGAAGTTAAAGAAGTCTCGGAGGCACTGCTGCCCGAGCCAAAGAAAGCCGATGAATTGGTCGCACTGGAAACCGCCGACGCGCCTGTTGCGGAAGAAATTCGCAGCCGCATGGATGAGTTGGACATGTCCGACACGCAATCCATCGTGTCCTTCGGCTCTGCTGCGCAGGCCGAATTGCAGGAAATCAGTCAGGCGATGCTGACAGGCGTCCGTAACAAAGACGTTGGTCCGGCAGGTGACAGCCTGCGCGGTATCGTGACAACGATCCGCGGCTTTTCGGTGTCCGAACTGGACGTGCGCAAGAAACGCACATGGTGGGAAAAACTGCTGGGTCGCGCTGCGCCCTTCGCCAAGTTCACCGCCCGTTTTGAAGAAGTGCAGGGCCAGATCGATAAGGTCACAGACGACCTACTGAAGCACGAACATACGCTTCTGAAAGACATCAAGTCGCTTGATATGCTGTATGAAAAGACGCTGCAGTTCTATGATGAACTGGCGCTTTATATTGCAGCTGGTGAAGCCAAACTTGCGGAACTGGACACAAATGTCATCCCCGCGAAAGAGGCGGAAGTTCAGGCTGCCGCCGAGAATGATCAGGTCATGAAAGCGCAGGAACTGCGTGACATCCGCGCTGCGCGTGACGATCTGGAACGCCGCGTTCACGACCTGAAACTGACCCGTCAGGTGACAATGCAGTCGCTGCCGTCGATCCGTATGGTTCAGGAAAATGACAAGAGCCTCGTCACCAAGATCAACTCGACTTTGGTCAACACCGTGCCGCTGTGGGAAACGCAGCTGGCGCAAGCGGTCACCATCCAGCGTTCCGCCGAAGCCGCAGAAGCTGTGCGTTCGGCCAATGACCTGACCAACGAGTTGCTGACATCGAATGCGAAAAACCTGCGCGACAGCAACAAGATGATCCGCGAAGAAATGGAACGCGGTGTCTTCGATATCGAAGCGGTCAAGCAAGCGAATGCAGACCTGATCGGCACCATTGAAGAAAGCCTGCAGATCGCGGACGAAGGCAAACGTCGTCGTTCCGAGGCCGAGGCAGAGCTGAAAAAGATGGAAGCGGAACTGCGCGATACTCTGGCCTCCGCCAAAGCGCGCCGCACAGGCACAGGCGACAACGCCGGAACATCTGTTCCCGGAGCCTGACCTGTATGAAGATGGAACGGATTGGTAAGTGGCTTGCGGCAGGGTCTTTGTTGGCCTTGTCTGCCTGTACCGATCCGCTTCTGTCCCCCGAA
>CATNDK010000074.1 GCA_950096585.1 Thalassococcus halodurans
ACACCAGCTTTCCGATGATCGGGCCTTCGATGGTTCCGATGCCACCGATCACCACGATAAAGATGACAAACGCCGTCCAGTCGTTGACGCTGAACGCGGCATCAGGCGAGATGCGCAGCTTTTGCAGAAAGATCAGCGCGCCGATCATCGCGGTCAAAGCAGAGGTCACGACGTAGACCGTGAACTTCGTGCGCCAGATATCGATGCCCAGGCTTTTCGCGGCCAGTTCGTTGTCGCGGATGGCGGTCAGGGCCAGACCCTGGCGCGAGCGCAGGAAAAGGTAGACGCAGGTCACGACCAGCACGGCAGCGCCCAAAGCCAGCCAATAGCTCAGCGACTCGCGCATATCGCGTTTCGAGGCCAGCGATTTGACGATGGCCATGGGCAAAGACGATCCGGACCCGCCCCCCAATGCCGAAACCTGTGCAAACCCCAGCCGGAACACTTCGGCGATGACCCATGTGCCGATGGCAAAATAGGCCCCGCGAAGCCGGAAGATCAGGACCGCGACCGGCACGGACACCAGCGCACCCAGAACGCCTGCCAGCGCAATGGCCGCAAAGGGGTGCAGGCCGCCGAACATCGTCAGAGCAAACAGCATATAGCCGCCGAACCCAACAAAGGCCTGCTGTCCAACCGAAACCAGTCCGGCGTAGCCCGCCATCAGGTTCCAGAGCGAGGCCAGCGCGAGGTATAGGAACAGTTCTCCCAACAGGCGCATTTCGGCGCGACCGGCCCACCACGGGGCCGATATCAGCAGGATCACACACAATGCCCCCAGAATGGCCGCGACACGTGCAGCCTTTGAGGAGCGGGTGACGGAGTAGTTCTGCAAGCTCATGCTGCGATCCTCGGGAATAGGCCGTTCGGACGGATGGCAAGGATGATCAGGAAGGCCAGATGGCCCGCGAGTATCTGGAAACCGGGATCAATCTTGGCGCCCACAGTTTGCGCGATGCCAAGGATCACGCCGCCTGCCAAAGTGCCCCAGAGGTTGCCAAGCCCCCCGATAATCACGGCTTCGAAGCCGAAAATCAGGCGTCCGCCGCCGATCGACGGGTCAAAGCTTGTCCGGATACCAAGAAGGATGCCCGCAATTGCCGTCACACCCAGTGCCAGTGCCATGGCCAGTCCGAACACATGGCGACGGTTCAGGCCCATCAGTTGGGCAATGTCCTGATTGTCCGACACGGCCCGAAAGGCACGCCCAACGGCGGTGTGATAGAACGTCCATTGCAGCGCCCAGATCACCACGACAGCGATAGCAAAGGTCAGAACCGGCAACACCCCGAGCGTCAGCCCGCCCATTGCGATGCTGGCTGTTTCCAACGCACCTGCATCCATCTTTTGCGGATCGGCGGTGTAGACCTCAAGCAGACCGTTTTGCAGGATCACGCTCAGGCCGAAGGTGACCAGCAGGGGCGGCAGCAGGTCTTCGCCAAGGGTCTGGTTCAACAGCCCGCGTTGCAGCACATAGCCGATCAACGCCATAGCAGGGACCACGATTGCCAAGGCCGCCAGCGGATGTAGCCCGACCGTCGCCGTGACAGTCAGACCCAGATAGGCTGCCATGACGATCAGGTCGCCATGCGCGATATTAACCAGCCGCATGACGCCGAAAATCAGGGACAATCCAGCTGCAAAAAGCGCATATAACCCGCCCAGCAAGGTGCCCTGTACGATTGCGTTCACCCAATCCATGTCATTCGATCCCGAAATATGCGCGGGAAATCTCCTCGCGCGAAACCTTGTCTGAGGCGCCTTCCAGCGACACGCGGCCCTCTTGCAGGCAGTACACACGCGACGAAACTTTCAGCGCCTGAGCGATGTCCTGTTCAACGATGATCGCGCTCATGCCTCCGTTGATGATGCCCGGAAGGGCGGCGTAGATGTCCTTGATGACAATGGGTGCCAGCCCGAGACTGATTTCGTCGAACATGATCAGATCGGGGTTCGCCATCAGCGCACGGCCAATCGCGACCATTTGCTGCTGCCCGCCCGAAAGCGATGTCGAAGCCTGATCTTTGCGTTCTTCAAGGATCGGAAACAGCCGATAGACCGCATCCAGATCCCACGGGCCTTGCCGCCCGACCTGCGCACCGATCATCAGGTTTTCCTTGACCGACAGAGACGGGAAAAGCTGGCGCCCTTCGGGCACCATCGCCAGCCCCTGCATCGCCACTTCGTCGGCGCGCAGCTGGCTGATGTCGTTGCCTTGAAAATGGATCTGGCCCGGCCCGTTTGACAAAAGCCCTGTGACCGACCGCATCAGGGTGGTCTTGCCCGCTCCGTTGGCACCGATAATTGCCAGCACCTCGCCGGGTTCGATGTACATATCGACCCCGTAGAGCGCCTGAAAATCCCCGTAGAAGGCCTTCAGCCCCTGAATGTTCAGAATGGGCTCAGGCATCGGCTTCGATCCCGAGATAGATTTCTTTCACTTCGGGGCTCTCCATGATCTTTTGCGGCTCGCCCTCGGCGATCTTTTTGCCGAAATCGATCACGATCAGGCGGTCAACGACGGCCATCAGCGCGTGAACCACATGTTCGATCCAGATGATCGCAACGCCGCTTGCGTGGATATCCTTGATGGTTTGCACCAGCGATTTGCACTCGGCCTCGGTCAGGCCGCCGGCGATTTCGTCCAGCAACAAAAGCTTGGGCTTGGCGCAAAGCGCGCGTGTCATTTCAAGCCGCTTGCGTTCCAGAAGGGTCAGACTGCCCGCCAGAACATTGGCCTTTGGCAAAAGTTCGGTCTGTTCCAGCACCTCAAGGCAAAACCGTTCGGCCTCGTGTCCATGCAGACCCGCCGACTGGGTGGCTGCGATCATGGCATTTTCAAACACGGTCATGCTGGAAAACGGTTGGGGCACCTGAAACGATCTGGCGATACCAGCGTGGCTGCGTTTGGCCGCGCTCATGTTGGTGATGTCCTTGCCGTCAAAGTACACCCGCCCGCTGTCGGGGCCGAAGGTGCCCGTGATCAGATTGAACATCGAGGTTTTCCCCGCGCCGTTCGGACCGATCACGCCCAGAGCTTCGCCTTGGGCGACCTCGTAACTTAGCGCATCGGCCACTGTCACAGCCCCGAAAGACTTGCTCAGATGGTCCAGTCGTAAAATGGCGGTCATACCGTCCTCACTTGGAAAAAGGGGCGGCGCCATGATGCCGCGCCTTTTCTTTTAGGCCAGAAATTTCAGGTCGCCGGTCAGCGGAATGTTGGAGGCAGCCGAGTTGGCGACGATTTTCAGATCAAACGCATCGCCGTCTTTCTGCCATTGGCCCGCAACCAGAGGCGTCTTGGTGACGTTGTTGATCGGCCCGTTGGCCCAGTTCACGTTGCCAACAATCGTATCCAGATTGGTGCCCTGGATGGCGGCCACGATGGCTTCGGGATCTTCCAGATCGTCGGTCCGGCGCGCCACATCCGCGACCACTTCGAACAGTGCGTGCTTAAAGCCGATGGGCTGTGTCCACGGGCGGTTCGATGCGGCGGTATAGCCTTCGGCCAGATCCTTGGCCGAGCTACCGTCGAGCGAGGATGCAAAGGGATGGTTGGGCGACCACCAGACTTCGGAACTCAGGCCATCGCCCCGTTCGCCAAGCGATTCAATCACCGACGGGAACAGCAGCGCCTTCCCGATGGTCACGACCTTGGGGTTAAAGCCCTGTTGCGCAGCCTGCGACCAGAAGGTCGCGAAATCCGGCGGGATCATGTTGCCTGTCACGATCTCGCAACCCGCATCCTTGAACGCGGCAATGTAGTTCGAGAAATCATCAGACAGCGGCTGGTAGCGGCCCGGATCGATCAGGTTATAGCCCTCTGCAGCCAGCGGTTTGGGCAGACCCAATTCCGGATGGCCCCAGGCGTTGCCGTCCGCGTCGTTCGGGAACAAACCGCCTACCGTCTTGGCGACGCCGGACTTGCCCCACATATCCAGAAACGCGCCGATGACGTCTTCGAGACCCCAGAAGAAGTGGTAGGTCGATGCGAACCCTTCGCCGGGCACGCCGTTGCGGCCAAAGAAATAGGGCTGCCACGGACAGTCGGTGGTGATGCAGGGCACCTCGTTCACCTCGGCTTGATCGGACACAGGGTTGACCGTATCCGGTGTCGAGGCCGCGACGATGATATCGACCTCGTCGCCAAGGATCAGATCGGCAGCAACTTCGGCGGCGCGGTTCGGGTTGGACTGACTGTCCTTCGAGATGATCTCGATGTTCCAGCTTTTGCCGTTGTTTTCGATCCCTCCGGCAAAGGCCTTTTCGATGCCCGCCAGAACAAAGTCGTCCGCTTCGGCAAAACCGGCCAGCGGCCCGGTGCGCGGGCTGACATGTCCGACGCGGAGGGTGGGTGTCGCGGCATAGGCCCGTGTGGCCGTCAGGACCGCCGGACTGGCAAGAACTGCGCCTGCGCCCGTAAGAAACGCACGGCGGTTTGGAGCTATGGCTGTTTTCTTATTCATGGTTCTTCCTCCCTGTGCCGATCTTCCAACCGGCGGTTCGTTATTCCAAGATTTTTTCAAGTTTCTTCAGGTGGCTTGCGACGCGGGCGCGCACGGCGTCCGCCTCTGCCTCGGTCCACTTGCGGAACCCTTCGCCTGTCTTCATTCCCAACCGCTTCTCGGCAACAAGCTGCTGCAAATAGGGCGACGGGCCTTGGCGCGCCTCGATGTCGTGAAGCACGTTTTCATGGATATCGAGCGTCAGATCGGTGCCGACCAGATCGGCATTTTCCAACGGGCCCAGCACGGCCAACCGGCGACCGAAGCTGGATTTGATCACGGTGTCCACGGCCTCGGCATCGCAAATGCCGTTTTCAACAAGGCTGATCGCTTCGCGCCACAGCGCATGCTGCAGCCGGTTGCCGATGAAACCAGGAACATCCTTTGCAACCATCACCGGCGTTTTTCCGGCCCCTTCCAGGAGGTCGAACATGGTTTGCGCAACGGTCGGATCGGTCCACTTGGTGCGGATGACCTCGACCAGCGGGATCATGTGGGGCGGGTTCCACCAATGGGTGCCAAGCGCGCGGTTTTGCAGGCGCAGGCCTGACATGATTTCGGTGATCGGCATGACCGACGTGTTCGACGCCAGAATGCAGGTCTCGGGCGCGTGGGCTTCGATCTCGGCAAAGATTTTCTGCTTTAACGCCATTTTTTCCGGCGCGGCTTCGAACACGACGGTTGCTGTTTTCACCGCATCGGCGGTGGTTTCGGCAATCGTGATCAGTTTCAGCGCTGTGGCAATCGATGCGGCATCGTCGCCCATCGCGGCCATGCTTTGCGCCATCCGGTCGGTGACCGTTTCACGCGCCTCGGGCATCGGATCGGTGATCGAAACGCGATGACCTGCGCGGGCAAAGGTCAGGGCGATCCCGTGCCCCATAAGCCCTGCACCGATAACAGCGATATGATGTGCGGTGGTGTCCATCATCAGCCCGCCGTGTATCCGCCATCGGCATACAGAATGTGGCCGGTGTAGAAATCGGATGCCTTGGACGCGAGGAACAGCAAGGGACCTGCCAGATCCTCGGGTTCGCCCAACCGGCCTTTCGGCACCCGCGCAAGAAAACCGTTGCGCACTTTGGTGGCCTCTTCGGTATCCTCGAACATCCACGCCGTCAGCGGTGACCGGAACACGGTCGGGGCAATGGCGTTCACGGTCACACCGGACGCGCCCAGTTCACAGCCAAGCGCCTTGGTGATGCCGTCAGTGGCCGATTTCGACGCGCAATATGCGGTGTATCCGGCAGGGTGGCCCAACAGGCCGCGCGCCGAGCTGACCAAGACGATCTTGCCATAGCCCTGTTGTTTCATTTGGGCCGCCGCTGCACGGGACAAAAGCCACGTCTGGGTGACGTTCGCATCCATGACAGATTCAAATGTTTCCGGCGTCATGTCGTTGATCAGCGCGACGCGGTTCATCCCCGAGGCGACGACAAGAATATCCAGTTTCCCGTAGGCTTCGACCGCCTGCGCCACAAGATCGTTGCAGATCGTCTCGTCCGTCGGGCGCGTGTTGATCGCAGTCACATCAGCGCCTATCGCGCGACATTCCTCGGCGATTTCGTCCAGCGCATCCTGATTTCCGGCCACCAGAACCAGCTTGCATCCGGCACCAGCAAGAACGCGGGCCGCGACCATTCCGAAGGCACCAGAGGCGCCAGTGATCAGGGCGACGTTGTTTTTGACGTCGAACATGGACAGAGCATTTGTCATTGATTGCATGGGTCAGGCCTTTGGCGGGTAGGGGATGACCACGAGCATTTTGCACACGTGGTTCGATTTGTTTTCGATGCGCCGGATCATGCCGGGCGGAACGGTACAGCTGTCCATCGCGCGCAGAACGTCGGTTTTGCCGTCCCATTCGATGGTCATTTCGCCTTCGAGGACGACGTAAACCTTTTCAAACGGGGTCGAATCCGGACCTGCGCCGCCACCGGGTAGGAACTGGGAAAAGCCGACCCACTGGTTCGTCGGGCCACCTTCTTCGAAACCCTGAAGCCTTAGGCCCGACACGCCCCAGTGGTTCGGGGCCTCATAGGGCTCGGCGTCGTTGAAGCGCTTGATATGCATGGGAAAAGTCCTTTCTTAACCGCCCGCCATGCCGACAAAGTTCAGCATTTCGTGGACAAGCGATTCATCGGCAGTGCCGATGTGTTCGACGATTGAGATGTGGTTGTGACCCGCGACACCCACGACCAGCGGAAGACGACCGTTGCGGTCGGTCAGGCCGGTGATCAGTTTGCGGGTCTGATCGATGATCATGGCGGGCTCATGCTCGGCGTAGGCGACCATCACCGGAAGGGCGCGACCGTCCAGCGCGTTCACCACGGACTGCGCCGCGCGGTCGCCGTTGGGGCCATAGTACAAAGCGTCCCGCGCGGGATCGAGTTCGCGGCCCATAAGATCAACAGCAGGAGGAGAGATCAGGATCGAGCCGACAACGCCGTCAGCCGCGTTCTGGAATTCTTCGTGGAACGTATAGTCGGCCACATGCATCGATCCGGCGGAATTGCCCGACAGAACGATGTGTTCCGGATTGCCGCCAAGACCGGCGATGTTCGCTTTGATCCACTCCAGCGCCAGTGCAACGTCCTTGGCGCCCGAGGGCCACGTGCTTTCCGGTGCGAACCGATAATTCAGGGTCACCGTCACAACGCCATGACGCGCCAACCAGCGGCCGATATTGGCGGCACCGCCCTTGTCGCCGCGGACAAAACCACCGCCGTGCACAAAGACCATCACAGGAAGATTGGACGCGCCTTCAGGGGCATAGACATCAAGCTTTTGCCGCTCGTGATCGCCATAGGCCTGATCGGAGGAAACGTTCAGCCCGTCATTGCTGTCGGCTGCATGCAGGGGGCCGTACAGCTTCATGGTTTCACCGACCATTTCGCGCGACAGCTCGGACCCCAAGGCAGGCAAAGCCTCGGCGATATCCGGCGTCAGCGCCACTTGGGCCGAGACCGGAGTCGCGGCCAGAAATGCCAAAGAACACAGAAGTTTTTTCATGACATCCTCCCCAGGTCTTGAAAGTCGCGGGCCGCCGTTGTCGGGCAGCCCGCACGGAAAGCCCTAGAAGCTTTCGCCAGCGTCGATGCGGAAGTTCTGGCTTTTGTCGATCATCGCAACCAGACGAACGATACAGCCATCGCCGCGATCCCAGTTCCACGGGAAGAACGCGAATGTGCAGCGTTTGCCTGTGACCGCGTCCAGATCGCCGCCCACGTTTTCGATGCCCATGATGCCGTTCTTGAACAGGATGTTGTGGACCGGTTCCCAATCGGGGAAGTCGTCTTTCCAGTCGCGACCGCCGGACCATTCTTTGTACTCGTCCGCCAGATGCGGCAGCAGAGGACCGTTGCGCTGCGGGCCGATCGCTGTGGCAAGCGGATGGTCGTTGGCTTGCGTGTCATGCCCGACAACCTTCACACCTTTTTCCACCATCCATTCGCCAGCAGAGGCCACAAAGCCCGGGCAGTAGGCAAAGTAATCGCCGTCTTCGTACTGCTTGTGCCAGCCGGTGTTGATGATCAGAACATCGCCCTTGCGGATCGCGTGACCGCAGGCTTTTTCCAGATCCTCACCTGTGATCGGTTCCCATTTCTTTTTGGGCAGCGACACAACGATGCCGGTACCAAAGAAGTGCGGCAGCGGAACTTCGTCGATGAACGGTGTGCCCTGAACCACGTGCGCAGGCGCGTCGATGTGCGTGGTCGCGTGCATGGTTGTGGTGATCCGCTGGCTGAGAACGCCAGACTTGGCCATGTAGTGGATACGTTCGATCTTTGTATCTTCGAAATATGGCCAGTTGGGGTTCTGGAAACCAAAGCGGTGGCTCAGGTTGTAGAACTCCAGCCCCATGTCGTTGTCGGTGTTCCCTTGGAACTCGATGCCGCGAATTTCAACCATTTGGCACATCTCCTTTGTTCGCCGGAATCCCGGCGTTTTGTGTTTCAGATTGTCAGGGTGGCTCCTCCCACCTGTCCCGAGAAGTGATGCAGGCGCATCGTATCGCGGTCAAGAAAAAAGTTCACCATGCGGTTGACATGCATCGCATCGCGGTACATCAATGGTCGCAATGAAGGATGGCTTTAAGCTTTCAGTACCGGCGAAGGGTTTTGCAAATGTCTGAAATAGAAGAAAAAAATGGAAAGTCCGGTATTCAGGTTATCTCTCGGGCGGCGGCTGTTCTGCGCGCGTTAAAGGACGAAAAGAATGGTTTGAGCCTTGGGCAAATCGCACAGCGGGTCGGTTTGGCCCGTTCTACGGTACAAAGAATCACCAGCGCCCTGATGGACGAACATTTCGTCATCACCGCGCCGCAGGGCCGTGGGTTGATCCTTGGTCCGGAACTTAGCGCGCTGGCCAGCGCCGCGCAGTACAACATCGTCGAACATTGCCGCCTGCTGCTGAACGAACTGACCCATAAGACAGGCGAAACCACCGACCTTGCCGTCATGCGCGGCATCGGGATGGTGTTTCTGGATCAGGTGCCTGGCACCCACCGGCTGACGACCGTGTCAAAGGTGGGCGAGGTGTTTCCCCTGACGACCACGGCGAATGGCAAAGCCTGTCTGGCGCAGCTTCCCGAAGAAGAGGCCTGCAAGCTGATCAAAAACGAATGGACACGCAACGGCGTTGAAAAAGACATCTCGTCGTTGCTGAAGGAACTGGCCGAGGTCCGCGCCACGGGGCTTGCCTATGACCTTGATGAACATTCCTCGGGCGTGTCCGCGATCGGTTTCGCTTTCACAGATTGGGTTGGTGAATTGCATGCCATTTCCGTACCCGTGCCGTCGTCCAGATTTGCCGGACAACGCGCCAAGATCGAAAAAACCCTGCTGGAAACATCGTCTAACATTCACAGCACGTTTCAGTAGGCGGTAGGGTGAAATGCCGTCCGGCTAACCGACAGGCGGGGTTCGTGGCTATCTAAGGGCAGCGTGCGGTCTAGACCAGCACTATGCGCCTGTATAGCAGGCTGCCTGAGCCACCACTCAGGGGGCGCTTCAACCCCTGCCAAAGGCAAAGGTTCTTCGCAAGAACCGCTCTTGCGTGTCCTGTGATAACAAGGTCGGAACTAACCGATGCCCAGCTTCGTTATTTCGTGGCAAGGAAACGGTTTTCCAAGATAAAACGGGTCATCGTTTTTTAGCCAGTAGACAAGAAAAAATTTGTGGCTAAAGGGGAGATCATGGGCCGTGAATCAATTCGCAAGTGACCGCGCGCCTTCTTTGACCACACAATGAAACATGCGGGGCACCGTCCCCTGGCGCAGCAAACCTTAATGATGCCAAGGCTGATCTGATGACATCATCTTCCCCTCCCAAATCCCCCCGAAAGGTCGCCGCGCCGGCGATCATCGGCTGGATGGAAATGGCTGATCTGCCATTGTTGGGCCTGCACCGGATCAAGGCTAAGATCGACACAGGCGCACGCACCACCGCGCTTCATGCGACGGACATCGAAGAATTTGTGAAAGACGGCGAAACATGGGTGCGGTTCCGGACCCAGCTTGCCGATCACCGGCCCGAGCATGTGATCGAAGCACCGTACCATTCCGAGCGCGCGATCAAGAACACCAGCGGTATCCCCGAAGATCGCTATATCATTCGCACCAATCTGCAGCTTGGCAGCCGTAAGTGGATGATTGATCTATCCGTGACGGACCGCAGCAATATGACGTTTCCAATGATTATCGGTCGGGCCGCGCTCAAGAACCATAACATTGCCGTCCACACCCGAAAAACTTTCCAAATGACGGACGCTCCGGCCGAGCGCCGCAGAAAGGATTATCAATGAAAATCGCGATGCTTGCCCGCAATGCCAAACTGTATTCCCACCAGCGCCTGAAAGAAGCCGCCGAGCAACGCGGTCATCAACTGGACATCATCGACACGCTGAGATGCTATATGAACATCGCGTCGCGGCGTCCCGAGATCTATTACAACGGTGAAAAGCTGACAGGCTACGACGCGGTTATTCCGCGGATCGGTGCATCAATCACGTTCTACGGCACCGCGGTTCTGCGGCAGTTCGAAATGATGGGCGTCTATCCCCTGAATGAAAGCGTCGCGATTGGCCGGTCGCGGGACAAGCTGCGCTCGATGCAGTTGATGGCGCGCGACGGGATCGGCCTGCCTGTCACGACCTTTGCCCAGGACGGAAGTCGAACCGAAGAGGGTCTGAAACTGGCAGGCGAACC
>CATNDK010000075.1 GCA_950096585.1 Thalassococcus halodurans
TTCGGCGAAAAGCAGTTTGTTCTTCCAGTCGAAATCGGGATGCTGTGTCAGCGCCTCTGCGCGGGGCACGACGTTTTCCGGCGCCGTCGCCCCGACCTGAAGGCCGAACCATTTGTCCATCACCAGACGGTCGTCCTTCCACTGGTCGTAGAAGGCTTTCAGTGCGTCCTCTGCCGCGTCCGCTTGGATCAGGCAGGTCAAGGCCGACAGTTGTAGAGTCATGTTATCGGCGGTTTCGAACTGGGCCTTGGCAACGGCACCTCCGTCCAGTCTGGTTTGCATGGCCAATACCGATGCCGCCAGCGCGCGTTTGCCGGACTGTTCCGCGTCGGGTTTGAAGGTCTCGGTGACCTTAGTTTCCTCGACCAAGGCAGGCAGAATATCCGCCCAGCTTTTCGCCATGTCTTCCCGAAGCGTGTCCGTCGCTGTCCAGATGGCCATCGGATCGGGCGTGACGCCTTGTTCAAACAGGGTTTGTGCAAGTTCGGACTGCGTTGGCAACGACAGCAACAGAGCACGGTAGGCCGGATCAAGCGTGCTATCGGCCACAGCAGTTTTCAGGGCGTTCAGCCAGAGCGTATCGGACCCCACGCCATCGGTGATCATGGCGATCAGCCCTTCACGCGCCAAGGTGCGCGACGCTTCCCAGCGATTGAACGGGTCGGTGTCGTGTTCCAGCAGGAACAGGTTTTCTTCCCGCGATGTCGTCCGCTCCAACACCACAGGGGCCGAGAAGCCGCGCAGGATCGACGGGATCGGTTTCGCGTCCAGTCCGCCGAAATCAAAGCTTTGTTCAGCTTCGGTCATTTCCAGAACGGTTGTCGGCGTTACCTCGGTCCCGTCTTGCGCCAGAAGGCCGACGGCAATGGGCAGCACCTGAGGTTCCTTCACGTCCTGACCGGGTGTCGGCGGCGTGTGCTGCTTGAAGGTCAGCGTATAGGTGCCGTCTTGGAATTTCTCAGACACGGCAAGGCGCGGCGTGCCGGACTGGGAATACCAACGCTTGAACTGGCTCAGGTCGCGGCCTGTGGCGTCCTCGAACACCTGGAGCCAGTCCTCGATTGTGCAGGCCTGACCGTCGTGGCGATCAAAGTACATGTCCAGCGCTTTGGCATAGGCATCATCCCCTACGAGCAGTTTGAGCATGCCAATGACTTCGGCGCCTTTCTCGTACACAGTCGCCGTGTAGAAGTTGTTGATTTCCTGAAAGCTTTCAGGTCGTACTGGGTGGGACAGGGGGCCTTGGTCCTCGGGGAACTGACGACCGCGCAATTCGATCACATCGGAAATCCGTTTCACCGGAGCCGAGCGCATATCCGATGTGAACTGGCTGTCTCGGTAAACGGTCAGACCCTCTTTCAGACACAGCTGGAACCAGTCGCGGCATGTGATGCGGTTGCCGGTCCAGTTGTGGAAATACTCATGCGCGATGATCGCCTCGATCCGTTCGAAGTTCGCATCGGTGCTCGTTTCGGGCGAGGCCAGAACGCAGGACGAGTTGAAAATGTTCAGGCCCTTGTTTTCCATCGCGCCCATGTTGAAGTCATCAACGGCCACGATGTTGAAGATATCCAGATCGTATTCCCGACCGTAGACCTCTTCATCCCAACGCATCGACGCTTTCAGCGCCTCCATACCAAAGGCACATTTGTTTTCGTCGCCGGGGCGCACCCAGATGTTCAGTTCCACATCCTTGCCGGATTGCGTGACGAAACGGTCGGGGTGGTTGACCAGATCACCGGCCACAAGGGCGAACAGATAGGCGGGCTTGGGCCACGGATCGTGCCATTCGGCCCAGCCTTCGCCCTGGGCCACAGGGTTGCCGTTAGACAGCAGCACCGGCAAGTCACTTTCGATCCGCACGGTAAAGACGCTCATGACATCGGGGCGATCCGGATAGTAGGTGATCTTGCGGAAACCCTCTGCCTCGCACTGGGTGCAGTACATGCCGTTCGACATATACAGCCCTTCCAAGGCGGTATTCGCCTCTGGCGCGATTTCGACCTCGGCCTCCCACACGAATGTTTCGTTCGGCGCATCGACCATCAGGCCGTCGTCCAGCATGACGGGGCTTATATCCGACCCGTTGATTTTGGCACTGATCAATTTCAGCTGTTCGCCATGCAAACGGAACTGTCGATCAGCCGCATCGGGGTTCGGTGAAAAGGTAATTTTGCTGACGACCCGCGTACTGTTTGGCGCCAGTTTGAAGGTCAGGTGCACATCATCAACGACGTAGCCGAAGGGTTTGTAATCTTTCAAATAAATGGTCTGCGGGCTGGCGTCCTTCACGGGGACCTCCTGTATCAGGTGACTGCTGTCGCGCGATGCTTCGCGGCGCTTTGTTGGAACAATAGGACGGGTTCAGCGGTTGTTAAAGCAGATCGGGCTTGAATTTTTCGGGTCCAAAACCAGTTAACCGAACCGACGAGTGAGGATACAATGTCTGCACCGAATACAAATATCGAAACCCAAGAACACGAACACAAGACACCGCTCTTCGGGATCAAGGCGGCATTGGTTTATGCGGCGATCCTTTTGGCGGCTTTCGTGACCTATGTGGTCTACCAAGGTGGCGAAGAAAGCACGACACCCGCCGAAGTGGGTACAAGCGTTCTTGAGAATTACGACGGCGGAAATTACGCGCCGGGCGGCAACGCGACAGGGTCCGTTTCGGGCACCCCTGACAACTAAACATGACGACAGCGGTTCTTTGGTTCAAACGGGATCTGAGATTGGCTGACCATCCAGCGCTGATGCGCGTTGTCGAGATTGGCGATGTCATACCGCTGTACATTTTCGAACCGGACTACTGGCGGCTGAGCGACACCTCAGGCCGCCAGTTTTCCGTTTTTGTCGAAGCGGTTGCCGATCTAAGGGGGCAACTGCGTGCCATTGGGTCGGATTTGGTGATCCGGTGTGGCGATGCGGTTGAAGAATTGGCCACGGTTTTGTCTGAGGCCCATGCGACCCATCTGATCAGCCATGAGGAAACCGGTAATGACTGGACTTACTCCCGTGACAAACGGGTCGCCGCATGGGCGCGGGGCGCGGGCGTCATTTGGCAAGAATTGCCGCAAAGCGCTGTCGTCCGGCGATTGGGTGACCGGGATAATTGGTCAAAACACCGAAACGCGTTTCTTTCCACAGATGCTTTGCCTGCGCCAAAGGCATTGAACCCTGTTTCCCTCGAAAGCGATCCAATCCCTGATGCGCCACCTGATCAATGTCCGCAGCGGCAGCGTGGTGGGCGCACGGCGGCGTTGGCAACCATGGACAGCTTTCTGGCCGAGCGCGGGCAGACCTATCGCAAGGCGATGTCATCGCCTGTCACTGCGGAACATGCTTGTTCCCGCCTGTCGGTTCATCTGGCCACTGGTGCTGTGTCGATCCGCGAGGTGGTGCAGCGCACAGCGCATGAGCAGCAAATGCGCCGCGGCACGCGGGACGGTTGGCTTGGGTCGCTCCGCAGCTTTCAAGGGCGGCTTGCGTGGCGGGATCATTTTACTCAAAAGCTCGAGGACGAACCGGAGCTTGAGCATCACTGCCTGCATCCCGCTTTTGAAACCCTAAGGCCGCGCCCGGCCGATCAGGCCACTTTGACCGCGTGGGAAAACGGCGAAACAGGCGTGCCGTTTGTGGATGCCTGTATGCGCTATCTGAACGCCACGGGATGGATCAACTTTCGGATGCGCGCGATGTTGATGAGCTTTGCGTCCTACCACCTCTGGATCGATTGGCGGGACAGCGGGCAGCATTTCGCCCGCGCTTTTACAGACTATGAACCGGGTATTCATTGGCCGCAGGTCCAGATGCAGTCAGGCACGACCGGCATCAACACGTTGCGTATCTACAATCCGGTCAAGCAGGGGCTGGATCAGGACCCGACAGGTGCCTTTACACGGCAATGGTGCCCGGAACTGGCCGAGGTGCCGGACCAGTTTCTGCAAGAGCCATGGCGCTGGGACGGCGAGGGCAGGGTGATCGGGCGAACCTATCCACGCGCCATCGTCGATCTGGCGCAGGCATCAAAACAGGCGCGCGATCGTATCTGGTCTGTGCGACGGGACCCGTCATTCGGGACTGCCGCGGCGCGTGTTGTGGTCAAACATGCCAGCCGCAAGGATAAAGAGGGACATTTCGTTAATGATCGCGCTCCGCGCAAAGGGCGGACGGCTAGGCCCGACGCACGACAGCAAAGCTTTGATTTCTGATGCCACGGGGAACCCGCAAATCCGATCTGCCGCAAAAAACCTGCGCAACCTGCGGGCGGCCATTTACCTGGCGAAAGAAGTGGGAAAAGGTCTGGGATGAGGTGCGCTACTGCTCTGACAGATGTCGCAATGGGCGGAATGTGACCCGTACCAAGGTTAATACCAAAAGCCGCTGACCCAGTGTTCGGCTTGATTTGAAAAAGTTTCCTGCTTTTCCGCCTTGTTTCCCATCGGAAACAACGTATCTATTCGCATCGGGGCAACCGCACACAATGGCATACTGACTGAGGGAGGCTTATATGTCTGATCGGATCGAAAAGTTTGGGCTTCAGATCGACAAGACCCTTTTCGACTTTATTGAAACACAGGCATTGCCCGAAACAGGCGTGTCTTCGGATGATTTCTGGCAGGGCCTTTCTGATCTGGCACATGAGATGGGGCCAAAGAACAAGGCGCTTCTGGATAAGCGCGAGGCGCTTCAGCAGAAGATCGACGAATGGCACATCCGGAACCGCAACGCGCCGCATGATCACGAAGCCTACAAATCATTTCTGGAAGAGATCGGTTATCTTCTGCCCGAAGGCGAAGAATTCGAAATCGATACCGCTAATGTCGATCCTGAAATCGCGTCTGTTCCCGGCCCGCAGCTTGTCGTTCCGATCACAAATGCCCGTTACGCTTTGAACGCTGCGAACGCCCGTTGGGGCAGCCTGTATGACGGGTTCTATGGCACCGACGCCATGGGGACCCCCGCGCCGAAAGGCGGTTATGCCAAGGGTCGCGGGGCGCGAGTTGTTGCACGGTCGCGCGTGTTCCTTGATGGCGCTTTCCCTATCAACGGTGGCAGCCACGCGGATGCACAGCGCTACTATGTCCATCAGGGTGTTCTGTTGGTCGATGATAACCCGCTGGAATCGCCGGAAAAGTTTGTTGGCTACAAAGGCCACCCCAAAGCACCCGATTCAATCTTGCTGAAAAACAATGGCTTGCATGTCGAGCTGGTGTTCGATCGTACGCACCCGATCGGCAGCCGCGACCAGTGTGGTCTGGCAGACGTTCAGGTCGAAAGCGCGATTTCCGCGATCATGGATTGCGAAGATTCCGTCGCCTGTGTGGATGCCGAAGATAAAGTTCAGGCCTATTCCAACTGGCTGGGGCTGATGAAAGGCGATCTGGTCGATACCTTCGAAAAGAACGGTGAAACCGTCACGCGCCAGCTGAATGCTGACCGCGTTTACACGTCGCCGGACGGGTCGGGTGAAGTTGTTTTGAAAGGCCGCGCGCTGATGCTGGTGCGCAATGTGGGCCACCTGATGACCAACCCAGCGATTTTGACAAAAGATGGCGGCGAAATTTACGAAGGTCTGATGGATGCGATGGTCACCGCCCTGATCGCGAAACACGATCTGGGTCGTGAAAGCGGCAACTCGGTCACCGGGTCTGTCTACGTCGTTAAGCCCAAAATGCATGGACCGGAAGAAGTGGCCTTTGCCAACGACATCTTCACCCATGTGGAAAAGGCTCTGGGCCTGTCGCAGTATACGGTCAAACTGGGCATTATGGACGAAGAGCGCCGCACCTCCGTGAACCTGAAGGAATGCATCCGCGCTGCGAAATCGCGCGTGGCTTTCATCAACACAGGTTTCCTTGATCGCACTGGCGACGAAATCCACACCTCGATGGAGGCAGGTCCGTTCAGCCGCAAAGATTTTATCAAGCGTAAGGCGTGGATCGGTGCCTATGAGGACCGGAACGTCGATATCGGTCTGGAATGTGGTCTGTCCGGTAAGGCGCAGATCGGCAAAGGCATGTGGGCCATGCCCGACAAGATGGCCGCGATGCTGGAAGCTAAGATCGACCACCCGAAATCCGGTGCGAACTGCGCTTGGGTTCCGTCACCGACCGCCGCGACTCTGCACGCGCTGCATTACCACACCGTTGATGTTTTTGCCGTGCAGGAACGTCTGCGCAAAGGGGGGCGCCGTGCCCACGTGGATACGGTTCTGGATATTCCGACCGCCAGCTACCGCAAATGGAGCAAAGACCAGATCACCCGCGAAGTTGAAAACAACGCGCAGGGTATACTTGGCTATGTGGTGCGTTGGGTTGATCAGGGCGTTGGCTGTTCCAAAGTACCGGACATCAACAACGTCGGTCTGATGGAAGACCGCGCGACTTGCCGGATCTCGGCCCAGCACATCGCAAACTGGCTGCATCATGATGTGGTCAGCGAAGCCGAAGTGATGGAGATCATGCAGCGTATGGCCGAGGTTGTTGACGGGCAGAACGCGGGCGACGCGCTTTATACGCCGATGGCGCCGGGCTTTGATGGCATCGCGTTCCAAGCGGCTTGCGATCTGGTCTTCAAAGGCCGCGTGCAGCCGTCCGGTTATACCGAACCGGTTCTGCACCAGCGTCGTCTTGAGTTGAAAGCAGGCTAAAGCCGCGTCACAACATCAGTAATTAGGGGGCGGTTCTTCCGCCCCTTGGCACATGAGGAGGAAACACATGGCAAATCTGTCCCTGCGCCGCGCGCGCACCATCATCCGTAAGGCAATCGAGCATGGCCGCGCGAATGACATGAAGCCGCTGTCCGTTATCGTTCTGGACGAAGGCGGTAATGTGCAGGCTTTTGAACGCGAAGACGATGCAGCCCCCGGACGTTTCCAGATCGCCCACGGCAAAGCCTATGGCACTGTGATGCTGGGCATGGCCGGCACGGCCCAGATGGCCCGCGCCGAAGCACAGGCCTATTTCATCGCGGCGGCTAATGGAGCCTACGGAGGCAACCTGATCCCTGTTCCCGGTGGCGTTTTGGTGCGTGATGCCAAAGGTCGTGTTCTCGGAGCCGTCGGGGTCACAGGCGATACATCTGACAACGACGCGGCTGCCGCAAAAGCAGGCATCGAAGCGGTGGGACTGGTCGCTGAAATCTGACGGGGCTTTTATGTCCCCTGCGATTGCATTACCTATTGAGGGAAAGAAACAACAAAGGCACCCGTCATGGCCCGTCCGGTCGTCGGCATTATCACGAACCACCACTTGATCAACGAAACCTACTGCGTTCAGGCAGGGGGCGCGATGGTGAACGAAGCGGTGGCAGAAGTGTCCGAAGCGGTGCCTATGTTGATCCCCGCTGACCCGCGTCTGGTCACGGTCAATGAACTGCTGGATCTATGCGACGGTTTCCTGTTGCCGGGCGGTCGGCCAAACGTTCACCCCGAGGAATACGGCGAAGAAGCCACAGAAGCGCACGGGACCTTTGACCGGTGCCGTGATGCTTTGGTTCTTCCGCTGGTGCGCGCCTGTATCGAACGCGGCCAGCCGATTTTTGGTGTCTGCCGTGGTTTTCAGGAAATCAACGTCGCTATGGGCGGCAGCCTTTATCCGGAGATCCGCGATCTTCCGGGCCGGATGAACCCCCGGATGCCCCCCGATGGCACGCTTGAGGAAAAATTCGCCCTTCGCCACACCGTCACTTTCACAGAAGGCGGGCCGTTCCATCAGTTGATGGGATCACGCGAGGTGCTGACGAACACGCTTCATGGTCAGGGTATCAAGAAACCGGGAAACCGGATCGTAGTCGACGGCCTTGCACCTGATGGCACGCCGGAAGCGATCTATGTTGAAGGTGCGCCGGGCTTTACGATGTCCGTGCAATGGCACCCGGAGTGGCAAGCGGGTATAGACCCCGTTTCCCGACCGCTGTTTCAGGCCTTTGGCGAAGCCGCGCGCGAGTGGTCTTTGGCGAAATCCCTTCCGGGCCGTAAAAGCGCATAAGCTTTTCTTATTAGGCAGCTACGGTCTGATCTTCATCCGCTGCATGAATGCTGCCAGTCAGGGCCGCGGTTTCATAGCTGCGCAGGCAACGGCGTGCTGTCGGCCCGTATGCGTCGGGGTTAAAGCGCAGATGCGGGAACGCATCAAACAGGTCTTCTTTCGATTCAGCCGACAGCGACTTCAGGCCCATTTTGCCGACATGGAAGCTTTCAGTCGGGGCGCCTTCGGCAAAGATCACCTCGTGCTGGGGCAGCATCAGGTGGATGTAGGTGACCATGCCCCCTTCTTCACGGCGGATCGTGTCGCCGTTGACCAGATGCGCTGCGGGCGCGAAGACTTCGTCGGTGCCAAAGTGCAGGTCTACGTCACCACCGGACAGCAGCATTTTATGCTGGGGCGAAACGACCAGATCGTTTTCCAAACCGGGCAGTGCACCTTTGGTGATGCGGATCGGGGCAAAGTTGGCCACCGCCGGAACCGACCGCGAGCCGATCCAAGCCAACGGCTGAATGCCGTTGTCCATGGTGACCAGCCCATCGCCGACCTCCAGATCTTCGATCGGGCGGAAACCTGTTTCGGTCAGGATTTGTGTGCCCGGGGTAAAGCAGATGACCTGATCGATGTTGCTGAAGGTGACAATTGTCCCGTCCAGCAACGTGACCGAGCCGGATGTTTCGCCGGTCACCTCATCCACATTGCGGATCAGGGTCGAGCGGTCGGCAAGGCCGTTCAGATCAAGTGTGTCGCCTGTTGTCTGGTTGCTGGTGCCACCGTCGATGGTGATCGTGCCGCTGCCAGCTTCTCCCAGATCCTCAAGCTGGATGTAGTCGTCGCCGGTGCCGCCAAGGATCGTGTCGTTTTCCGAGCCGACGATCGTATCGTTGCCATCTCCACCACCCAGAAGGTCAGCGCCGGTGCCGCCGATGATGCTGTCGTTGCCGATGCCGCCGTCGATGGTGTCATTGCCGCCAAGGCCGCTTAGCGTATCGTCGCCCGCACCACCGTCGATAAGGTTGTCGCTGGACGGGCCAACGTCAGCACCCGTGATCGAGTCGTTGAAATCCGAACCCCAAACACCTTCGACCGTGTCGACCATGGTGTCGCCTGTCGCGTCACCACCCGAGAATGTGTTGGTGCTCAGATCAACGTTAACGCCAGCGGTCGATCCGGTGTAATCAAGATAGTCAAAGCCGTCGCCGCCGACGAATGTATCGCCACCTGCGCCACCGACCAGCGTATCGCTTTCGGTGCCACCGTCGATGTAGTCGTTGCCGGTGCCGCCGATGATCGAGTCAGCGCCGCTTTCACCGTAAAGCGAGTCGTCCGACCCCATACCGTCGATGTAGTCGTCGCCGGCGCCACCGTAGATGACGTTTGTCCAGTCCGGGCCGGAGCCATCGTAGCCGATCAGCGTATCGTTGAAGTCAGAACCGATGATGCCGTCCAGGCCACCCCAGTTCTGGTCGCCTTCCGCGTGGCCACCGCTAAAGGTGTTGGTCGTCAGGTCAACATAAACAGCAGCGTCAGAGGTGGTGTAGGACGCATAGTCCATACCGCTGTCGCCGTTGAGCATGTCAGCACCGGCGCCGCCTTCGAGCGTGTCACTGCCTGTGCCACCCCAGAGTGTGTCGTTGCCGTCGCCAGCAAGGATCGAGTCGTCGCCGCCGTTGGTCGCGATGACGTTGTTCCCCGCATCACCCGTGACGGTGTCATTGCCTTCGCCGGTGGTGACGTTTTCGATTTCCGAAAACATTTGCGCGCCGGTCATGCCATCCGACGTTGTGCCGGTGGTCATGTCGACGTTCAGGTCGCGCCCGTCGCTTGGGAACAGGCGCAGTTCGTCGATACCGTCGCCACCAACGATGGTATCCTGACCCGTCAGGTCACCGGAAATTTCGATGGTGTCGTTGCCGGTGCCGCCATCCAGATAGTTCGGCTGGTCAGCGATGTCGTTGCTTGTGGACAGCAGATAGTCGTTGCCGTCGCCACCGATCAGGGTGTCACTGCCAAGACCACCATCAAGGAAGTCATCGCCGTATTCACCATAAAGCGTATCGTTGCCATCACCGCCCAGAAGGGTGTCGTTGCCGCCCGCTGTCGGGACAGTTTCGTACTGGATGTTGGTCAGCCAGATACCCTGTGTACCGCTTTGGCCGTTCGAATAGTCGATCTCGATCGACGATACGGGGCCCGCGATTTCAACAAGGACAGAGCCATCCGCGTCATAGGTCGCATTGGCGACTGTGTTTGCGGTGATGGTGTTGCCGCTGATCGTGTCGCCGCCACTGGGGGTTAGCGTGACAACGATTTCATTGCCAAGCGCGTCATATGCACGAACAGTGACAATATCGGTGTGGTTCGCATCACCCCAGTCGATATCGTTGATACGGAAGGTGACGTTTTCGACTTCGCCGGAAACCGTAGAGCCCGCAGCCGCTGCGAAATCGATCGTTGTGGTGGACGAATAGGCCGCACCCTGACCAAAGATAAACAGTGACGAGTTTTCGACAAACGGTTCGCCAGCTTCGGTGTACTGATCGTTCTGTGTGTCGACCTCGAAATCGGAGTTTGCCGGATCGGTTGTCGAGAAGCTGACCGAAACGTCGATGTCGCCGGTGTTCTGGGTAAAGCCAGCGGTCAGGTCTGTGCCTTGGTCGCCTTCAAAGACCCAGTTCAGCGTCTCGACGCTGCTGTCA
>CATNDK010000076.1 GCA_950096585.1 Thalassococcus halodurans
GGCATCGAAAGGGACGCCTACGGTAAATACGCCGTCTGGATTGAACTGCCGATAGCCCCCGAAAAGGCCAGTTGAGGCATCGGCTTAGTCTGCGTTCTTGTTTGCATCTGGCCAGTGGCGGTGGATGTTGTCGATGACGTAGGCGTGCGAGTGTCTTACGCCGCTTTCAAGGTGCGGGTGGTCCGGCGGCAGGTGCGTGTGCTGGTGGGGAAGGTCGACAGGATCGGCAGCAGGCCAGACGATCATCGCAATCACAAGCCCAAGAACCGTCAGACCAGCCAGTACCAACAGCGCAGGCACCGTGCCGAACTCCGTCATCAGCCAGCCTGACAAAGGATAGGTGCCCAACCAGCACGCATGACTAAGCGCGAACTGCGCGGCAAACAGGGCAGGGCGGTCTTCTGCATGTGCAGACCGGCGAAGCAGACGTCCGGCGGGTGTTTGAACCGTGGAATAGCCCAAGCCAACGATCAGCCATGCCAACAGCAAAACAGGCCAGTTCAGCCCGTTTGCAAGGATGTAGCTGGTCAAAGACAGCAGGGCGACAATCATGATCATGGCGCCAGTCATCATTGCGGTGCGATCAGCGATAGATTTCAGAAGTTTCGGGATCACCAGCGCAGCGATCATGGACCCTGCGCCAAAGGCAAACAGGGTCCACGCCAAGGCGCTTTCACCCAACCCCAATTGAGAACGGACAAGAACAACGGAATTGATCAGCACCATCGCACCTGCTGCGGCGACTGACAGGTTCAACCCCAACAGCCCGCGAAGGCGTGGCGTCGCCAGATAAATGCGAATTCCGCTGAACGTCCGCGCATAAACACTTTTTTCGGTCGAAGGCTTCGGGCTGGGAAGCACCACAGACAGAACCAGAAAGGCCGAGGCCATGAACCCGATTGCGGTGCCCCAGAACAACGATCCCGAGCTCATCAACGTCAGAAGAAGCGCAGCTAGGGTCGGAGAGATGATGTTTTCAAGGTCATAAGCCAGTCGCGACATCGACAGCGCGTTTGTGTACTGCTCTTCGTCCGGAAGAACGTCGGGGATTGTCGCCTGAAATGTCGGGGTGAACACCGCTGATGCGGATTGTAGGAAAATGATCAGGATGTAGACCTGCCATACCTCGGTTACGAAGGGCAAACAAACGGCGGCGCCGGCGCGGATCAGGTTCAGAACAACTAGCAATTTGCGTCGTTCAAACCGTCCGGCAAAGGCACCAGCGACCGGAGCGATTGTGACGTAGACCACCATTTTCAGCGTCAGGATGGTCGCCAAAACCATGGCTGCGCTTTCGCCTGCCAGATCAAATGCGAGTAACCCCAATGCGACGGTGGCAAGGCCCGTGCCCAAAAGCGCGACCAACTGAGCGAGGAAGAGATGCCGGTACGATCGGTCTTTCAGGATTTCGAGCATTAGGGATCCGTAAGATAGGTGATGTGTATCCACATGATTGGACGCCTCCCAAACGCTCGCGTCAAGGTGGATTACTTGTCTGTTCAGACGGCCCCCCTTCAATCGGCGTAAACCCAGTTAAGCGTGGTACGCCACCTGTCAATCTGATGTGCGGGTGGGGCAAGTAGAATCATATGGACTTCATCGTGCCGTGTTTCGCGCGTTTGGAGCGGTTGATCGTAAATGATTGCAATCCTGGGGTGTGCATCTTTTGGTCTGGCAGCGGGTCAATCCCAAAAGTATTTATGCGTCTCTGGATTTTATATATGTTATAGAATGCAATTTCTAATTGAACCTCTGAACGTTTTGTCAATGGGTGCTAGAGGCACTTGTTCGAAAATCCATAAATTGGATGCTCAAAATTTAAAGATGCCGATTAATTGGATTTTTTGGCAATCTTTTGGATCGAATGGTCAAAAAACGGAGCCTGCAATGTGTATTTCATCATGGAATTGAGATGTTTTGTGTCTGATTTTTCAGCAGTTTGGAAACTTGGCTGCCGCTGGCTTCTTTGCGGTCAGTTTGTCGCTGTAAATTGACAGAATGTGGATGCAAAGCTAACACTGTTGACGTCTAAGCGTTAATGGAACGCATATTTTTTAGATTTTTATTTCGGGTGCTTTTGGCGCCCAAAGGCAAGTTGATGAATGGTGCGCGGGTTGGGTTTCCGCGATAATTTAATCCTGAATATTTTGAATACTTAAAAAACTGCACCTCTCGTCAATACCGTACAGGCAAAGAATGTCGGGCTGTTTTTGAGCAGCGCGTGTGGGGACATATTATGGCTGATTATGATATTACGGACCCTGGTGACAGTACCACGGTCGATGGCGTTATTTTCGAGGACGCGGCAAACGTCGGTTCCGGCACAGGGAACTACGATACGTTTCTGGCATTGAACGACAACGATGGCACGATTGCCGGATTCAACTCGGACGATAGCGGATCGATTGATCCGTCGAACTCGAACATGGACGCATCCAAGTCCGAAGCGATCCTTCTGGGGTCGCTGACAACGGTTTGGATCGACGGCGTCGAGTACTACGAAATCCGTCTTGATCTGAACGAAAACAACAAAGAGGGCGAGGCGGCGAAAAGCCAGATCTCGATGGAAGCCTTCAAGATTTACACGTCCACCGACGGCACGATTGAAGACCTCGCGACGCTTGAAACCCAGAACCTTATCTACGATCTGGATGGAACAGAAGATAACACGCTGTTCCTGTCCGAAGAGTCTACCGGATCAGGCACCGACGACTACGCGATCTACATTCCGGTCAGCCAGTTCGAGGGTCTCGATCCTGCGACCACGTATTTCTACCTGTACACCGAGATGGGGCGCGAAGAGCCTTGGGAAGAGAACGCGGGTTTTGAAGAATTCAATCAGCAGGAAGCAGGCCTGATCGCAGGCACAAAGTTTGAAGACGAAAACTCGAACGGCATTCAGGACGCGGGTGAAGAGGGCCTTGAAGGGATCGTTATTTACCACGATGCCGACAACGACGGTCAGCTGGACACGTGGGATACGAACCTGAACGGCATCGTTGATGAAGGCGAGGTCTTCGACGAATTCAGCAACGAACAGTTCGATGTCACTGACGAGAACGGCTACTACACGCTGACCGGTATCGTGACGAGTTCCGAGCCCATTATCATTCGTGAAGAACTGACGGGTGAGAACGCGGATTACATCGCGACAAACTATGATGGCGTGGACGAATTCGGTCCCTATTGGGAAGCCTCGATCACCGATGGCGGTCAACTCGTCACCAAGGACATTGGTAACTTCATTCCCAACCCATCAATCGTGATCGACAAGGTCGTCATGGACGTCGGCACCGAAGGCGCTGCCGCGGTCGTTGACGAAGCGGATGATCAAATCACCTATCATCTGGTTGTGACGAATGACGGCAATGTCGCCCTGAGCAATGTCACGGTGACCGATCCCCTGACAGGCACCAACTATCTGATCGGCGCGTTGGGTGTGGGTGAAACGGTCACTATCGGTGACGGCGACGACGTTGATGTGGTCTACACCGCAACGCAGGATGATCTTGACGGAAACGGCGGTGGTGACGGCGATATCGACAACACAGCCACTGCGACCGGCGAATACGGGGATGACACCGTTTCGGACAGCGACGATGAGGCTGTCCTGATCGAGCTGGAAGAAGGGATCAACCTGATCAAAACCAGCGATACCGTTACGATCAATGGCGCGACCACGGTCACGTATGACTTTACTCTGACGAACACCGGCAACTACGCGCAGGAAATCACCAGCGTCGTGGATCAGGGGTTCATCATCGGCGACGCATCGGATGATTTTACCCTGTACGACGGCGCGGCCGGTATTGTGGCCGAAGGGGACACCGACGGTGACGGTCTGCTGGATGTTGGCGAAACATGGACGTTCTCGCGCGATGTGGAAATCACGCAGGAAATGTTTGACGACAATCTGGGTGGTCTGACCAACATTGCCTGCGCTTTCACGCCCGATACCTTCCACTGCGATGGACATGACATCGACCGCTATAATCTGTCTATCGACAAGGTGGTCTATTCTGTCGATGGCTCGACGTCCCATCTGGTCGTGGACGCGGCAGACGAAGAGGTCATCTACCACATCGATGTGACCAATACGGGCGATCTGGCTCTAACTGGCCTAGAAGTTATCGACACGATCGCAGACACGGTTGCTTATCTGGAAGAAGTCTCTGGCGATGGCGATGATGTGTTTGAGGCAGGCGAAACATGGCGTTTCGAAGCCTCTTACACGGCCACGCAGGGCGATCTGGATACCAACGGCGGCGGCGATAGCGCGATTGAAAATATTGCCACAGCCGACACAAACGAAACCGGCGAGGTTTCGGATGACGCCGATGTCCCGATTGAACAGATCGGTGGCATTGCGCTGGATAAGACGTCTGACACGACTTACGTCGCCGGCGCGGCGGATGTGACCTATACCTACACACTCACAAACACCGGCAACTACGCGCAGGCCATCGCGAGCGTGATCGACGATAACTTTACGCCAGCCGATGCCTCTGACGACATTACGCTTTACAACGGCACCGGTGCGGTCACGGGCGATACGGATGGTGACGGCCTTTTGGATGTGGGCGAGGAGTGGAGCTTCTCGACCACGGTGTCGATCACGCAAGAGGACTTTGATGCCAACATCGGCGGGCTGACCAACGTCGCCTGCGCGGTGACAGCCGATGGCATCGAGGCTTGTGATGAGCACGATCTGAACCGCGCGATCATTGCCATCGACAAAGTTGTGAAAGACATCAATGGCGATGCGGCGAACACGACGGTTCTGAGTGCGGGTGATGTGATCAACTATGAAATCACAGTCACCAACAGCGGTGAAGAGACTCTGACCAACGTCATCGTCACCGACCCGCTGACGGGCCTGAATGAAAACATCGGCTCGCTCGAAGCAGGTGCCAGCGCGACCCTTGATGTCAGCTACACCGTTCAGCAGGCGGATATCGACGGCTATGGCATTGATTATCTCGGTGTGGTCGATGGTGATGGCGACGTGGACAACACAGCCACGGCGGACAGTGACCAGACCGATAAAGTTTCGGACAGCGAAGAGGTCGATATCACCTTGATCGGTGGCATCGATATCGAGAAGACGAGCACGACAACCTATGTCAGCCGTCCTGACGATAGCGGAACCGAGGTCACCTACACGATCACCATCAGCGCGGACGAAGATGCCAATCACGCGCAGGCGATTTCCAGCGTTGTCGATGAAGGCTTTGACGGTGAAGGTGGCTTTGCCGCGACGCTTTACACAAACGGCGACGCGACCAGCTTCGAGATGGGCGATACCGACGGAGACGGCCTGCTGGATATCGGCGAAGAGTGGACGTTCAGCTATACCGCGACCATCACGCAAGAGATGTTTGACGATGGTCTGAACGATCTGACCAACGTCGCCTGCGCGACACCGGTAGAGGGTGAAAAAGTCTGCGACGACCACGATATCGACCGCGCCATTCTGGCTATCGACAAGCAAGTCACGTCGATCAACAACAGCGCGACACAGACAACGGTGCTCGCCGCGGGCGATGTAATTTACTACGACATCATCGTCACCAACACAGGCGAAGTGTCGCTGACAGGCGTGACTGTTGTCGATCCGCTGACCAAGACTGATGTTCTTGTCGGTGACCTTGCGGTCGGCGCCAGCAGCACGGTTCAGGCCAGCTACATTGTTCAGCAGGCTGATATCGACGGCTATGGCGTAGATTATCTGGGCCTGATTGATGGTGATGGCGACGTGGACAACACGGCCACGGCAGATAGTGACCAGACTGATGAAGTGTCGGACAGCGAAGAGGTCGATATTCAGGAACTTCCGGATATCAAGATCGACAAGCTGGTCGTGGATGTTGGTGGCGATGGTACCGGTTCGACCGCTGCCGATGCTGAAGGCGATGTCATTACTTATGGCATAATCGTTACGAACACCGGCAACCAGACACTGACAGACATCGTTGTGACCGATCCTCTGACAGGGCTGAGCTATGCCTATGACGGATCGCTCGCGCCGGGCGCATCGTTTACGATTGCAAATGGTCAGCTGGACAAGAACGGTGATGCAGCAGACCTGCAGTATTCCGTAACGCAGGCCGATCTGGACAGTTGGGGCGATGGTGATGGTGACATCGACAACACCGCAACAGCCGTGGGTCAGGCACGCGCCGTCGAGGTCTCGGATGACGACAGCGAAGAAGTTGATGTCGTTTACGCACCAGACATGGGCATTACCAAAGTCGCGACAATCTACAACGAAGATGGCAGCCTGGACGAAGATCAACGCGCCGAAACGGCTGGCGATTACATCAGCTATTCGTTCGAAGTGTCGAACCTTGGCAATATCACCCTGACCGAGGTCTTGGTCGAGGACGCCACCATCGGGTACTCAACAACCATCGACGCGATCGAGGTTGGAGGCAGCGTGACGCTGGCGCCGGTTGATAAGGTGATCGTCACTCAGGCGATGCTGGATGCTCAGGATCCGACCAAGGACGGTCAAGACGACGAGTGCGACTTTGAAAACACCGTCACGGCGACAGCAGTTGAACTTGATGGCAGCGTCTCGGACACCGAATGTTCGAACTTCGACTATGACCCCAATGTCGACATCGAAAAGCTGATCTCCGTCAACGGTGGCGCCTTTGTCGATGCGGACAGCCCGACAGGGCCGGAAGTGGATATCGTGGGTGAGACAGTGACCTTCCGGATAGAAGTCACAAACACCGGCAACATCTCATTGACTGATGTGACCATCGAAGACCTGAAGTATATCGAAGGCGTCTTCCATTCCGAAGTCACCGTTCCGACGCTGATCGGCCTGACCGACGAAGACGGCGATGGCGAGTTCGATGATCTGGCGGTTGGTGCGGTGGCCTACGTCGAATATACCGACGTTCTGACGGCTGACCAGCATCGCAACGATGCGACGGTCTATACCGCAGAGGGGGTCACCGATACCGACAGCGCTCATTACTTCGGTCTGATCAGTGATGGTCCTGGCGTTCGGACGCCGGGTGGCTGGGGCAACTCGCCCAAACTGCAGCTGTATTGGGACGGCATCGAAGGCAACGAACCGCATGTTTCGGATACGGATAACTTCCCGGATCAGGAACTACTCAGCGCAGCTGAAATGGAAGCGGGTGTCTTTATCATCGGTGACCATATGAATGGTGGCGACGGTGTGCTGGGTGAGGGCGAATTTTCCGTCGATCTGGAACTCGCTTGGGCCGTTCTTGAGCAAAGCGGTGGTCGGTACGGTTCGAAGGAAATGAATCTGCTGCGCCACGCTATTGCGACCGAACTGAACATGCGGGCTGGCAACGGATATCAGGACACAACACCTGACATCGCGCTCGACAGCCCCGAAGACTGGCTGCGCGAGGCGATTGAATGGGGCCTGAATAACTCTGGTGGTCCGATGAAAGGCAAGAACAGTGTCTGGAACCACGAACAGAACGGTATTGCCTCTGGCTCCGACATCATGTCTGCGCTGGATGAATACAACAACTTCGGCACCATCGACGGAGTCCGTTACGCCCACGATGCCGACAGCGCAGAGTTCCAAGCCGCCATGCTGAACGTGGATGCCTTCCTGTTCGCCTGAGTTTAAAGGTTTAACAAGTGTGATCGGAGCGCCGGAAACGGCGCTCCGTTTTTCTTTTGAAGGCTATGGTGGATAGCAGGATACGACGCAAAAATATGCAGCGTTTGCGTTGTGTATTAGGGAGTGATTTCGAAACAAATCCAAGCGTGTGGGCCGGATTTATGGAGGCGAGTACCGGAATCGAACCGGTGTACACGGATTTGCAATCCGCTGCGTCACCACTCCGCCAACTCGCCGAAGTGGCCTTCCTGTTATGGCGTCGGCGCGGGGGCGTCAAGCGGGTAGTTGCGGATTTCTTGTTTCTTCTTTCGGGAACTTTCCCGTGGGTCCGGCGTTCTTCTTTCAACGAACACATTTGAGGAACGAAAAAATGGCTACTTCGAAAACCGCCCAAACCGAATTTGACAGTCTGAAAGACGATGTTGACGCTCTGCGCTCGGATCTGCGGGATATCATGTCGCTGATCGCCGATATCGGCACTAAGGGTAAGGATGGCGTGAGCGCGGCTGCCAAGGCCCAGGTTGAAGAGGCCTCTGTCAAAGCGCGCCAGCAGGCTGAAGTCGCTGCTGAATACGCGGCCAACGTCCGTGATCAAGCTGCTGTAACCGTTCGCGAAAAGCCGGGTCTTGCCTTGGGTCTTGCTGTCGGCGCGGGCTTCCTTGCCGGTCTGGTCGTGGGGAAAAAATAACGTGGCTCGCAAAGAGAGCATCGGCGCCCGCATCTCGCGGGCGTTTCGTGCCGCGGGGATCGGGGCAGGGGCCGCGTTGTGCCTGCTTGTAGGCATGGCGTTTCTGACGGTTGCGGGCTGGATTGCACTTGTTGCTGCATACGGAGCGGCGAAGGCCGCGCTGATTATCGGTCTCGCCTATACCGGCTTTGGTTTGGCGGGGTTGGGGATGGCGTCGGTTATCGCAAAACCGCCAGAGCACGTTCCGCACGACGTTGAACGTACAAGACATTCTGACATTGATTTTTACGTCCGTCTTCTGGACGGATTTGCTACGGGCATGCAGGCAGGTCGTAAGGCACGCAGACCCCATTAATTCCAGAAAATTTATCCAAAATTGAAGTCCGGCAGGTGACCAATCAGGTCATTGCCGGACTTATTGCCGCTTTGTGCCCAGATTCCGCTTTCGACACGTTGCTGACCGCGTGCATCTGTGTCAAAACCTTAGGAAGCAATCTGAACGGATGAGTTTAGCTATGACTGACTACGCCAGCCGCCGGCAAATGATGGTAGACACGCAAGTGCGCCCGTCTGATGTCACCAAGTTCCCCATTATTTCTGCCATGCTCTCTGTGCCGCGCGAACAGTTCGTGCCGTCGGACAAGGTCGAAGCCGCTTATATCAGCGAGAATGTCGAACTCGGTGGTGGCCGTGTCGTGTTGGAGCCCAGAACATTCGCCAAGATGCTGGATGCGCTGACCTTTGATGGCTCTGAACTGGTTCTGGATGTGGGCGCGGCCTATGGCTATTCCAGCGCCGTTATCGCCGCGATGGCCGAGGCGGTTGTTGCCGTCGAGGAAGATGAAGACATGGCTGGCGAGAGCGCCGAGCTGCTGTCGTCGGTCAACGCTGACAATGTGATCCCTCATACAGGTCCGCTTGCAGAAGGTGCGACGGATCATGGCCCCTACGACGTTATTATCATCGAGGGTGGCGTAGAAGAGGTGCCGCAGTCTTTGACGGACCAGTTGAAAGACGGCGGACGCATCGCGTGCCTGTTCATGGAAGACCGTCTGGGCGTTGTCCGGATCGGTTACAAACAGGACGGTCGCGTCACTTGGCGCTTTTCCTTTAATGCAAGCGCGCCGGTTCTGCCGGGGTTTGCGAAAGAGACCGCATTCGCCCTTTAAGGGGCAACATTGGCTTTTGGGGCAGGTGCCCGTCAGTGATTTTGAAACTGGAGGCGTTTGATGGGACGACGTAACTGGGTGGGGATTCTGCTGGCGGGGTGCACAGCACTGTCCTTTGGTAACGTCGCAAAGGCCGACACGTTGGCTGATGCGCTTGTCGGGGCCTACAACACATCAGGCTTGCTTGAACAAAATCGCGCGGTTCTGCGTGCTGCGGATGAAGACGTGGCGCAAGCCGTGGCTGCCCTGCGTCCTGTGCTGAATTGGTCTGCGGATGTGACCCGTAGTTTTGGTCGTTCGGGAACCACCACAGGGACAGTAGTGGGGTTCGCCGATAACGAGGCCAACATCGGCCTGACGGCCGAACTGACGCTATACGACTTCGGCGCCACCAAGCTGAACATCGATGCCGCGAAAGAGGCGGTTCTTGCCACGCGTGAAGCCCTTGTCGGTGTCGAGCAAGAAGTTCTCTTGCGTGCCGTATCCGCTTTTTTCGAAGTGCGTCGCGCCAGTCAGGATGTGGAGCTGCGTCAAAGCAACCTGCGCCTGATCACCCGTGAACTTCGCGCCGCACGGGACCGGTTTGACGTTGGTGAAGTCACCCGCACAGACGTTTCGCTTGCCGAGGCGCGCTTGGCTGCTGCCCGTGCAGCGCTGGCTGCGTCGCAGGGCTCGCTTGCGGTTGCGCAGCAGGAATATGCGGCCGTTGTCGGTCGCAAGCATACTGGCCCGCTTCAGGCCCCGCGGTCCAGACCGTCGCTGCCGGGATCTGTCGATCAGGCGATGTCGGTTGCCGTTCGCAATCACCCCGATCTGAAAGCGGCCCAGCATCAGGTCACCGTGGCCGAGCTGAATATCGCTATCGCGCAGGCCGCGATGAAGCCGACAGTGTCGTTGTCCGGGCGTTATGGTCTCAGCGACGATCTGGATAGTGACGCATATACCGCTGGCGGTTCTGTATCGCTAAGCGCGCAGGGCCCGATCTATCAGGGCGGCCGTCTGTCATCCTTGGTGCGCCAGTCCATGGCAAACCGTGATCAGCGCCGTGCGATTCTTTTGCAGACCACGACGGCGATTCAGCAGAACGTCCTCGACGCGCTCAAGCAAGTCGGGTGGGATTTCCTCGTCCACCTCGAGCATACCGGCGTTGACGATGCCC
>CATNDK010000077.1 GCA_950096585.1 Thalassococcus halodurans
GGCGTGACCTATCCGCAGTATCTGGTTCTAAGTGCCCTGTGGTCATCGGACGGGCCTTTGACGGTGGGCGGCATCGGTCAGCAGGTTCAGCTGGATTCCAGCACACTGACGCCCTTGCTGAAACGTCTTGAGGCCGCTGGGCTTGTGCAGCGCAGCCGCGATCCCAAGGATGAACGCCAAGTGCGCGTCGCCTTGACCGAGAGGGGCGCCGCGCTTGAGGCCAAGGCCGCGCATATCCCCGAATGCATCTTGGAAAAGACCGGACTGGACATCGAGACGCTACAACGCCTGAGGGCCGAGGTGCTGGCCGTCGCGGAAAAGCTGCGGGCCACTGGCGGATAAGGATTGTACCTTTTCCCGCGCAGTTGTTGGCAAAGTCGATCTGTCGCCTTGCCCCATGCATCCCCATTGACTAAGACGGCGCCGACGCCGAGACGACGGAGACCAGAATGACACAGGCACAGCGTATTGCCCTTGGGTCCGTCGTGGTCGGAGCCGTTGTGCTGGTGGTCAAACTGGCCGCGTGGTTCTTTACCGGCTCAGTCGCGATCCTGTCAGACGCCTTGGAAAGCATCGTCAACGTGGCCACCGCCATCGCAGCGCTGGTCGCTGTGCGTGTCGCGGCGCGCCCGCCCGATGCCTCGCACCCCTATGGACACCACAAGGCCGAATTCTTTTCGGCGGTTCTGGAAGGTGTGATGATCGTCATCGCGGCCTTGCTGATCCTGCACGAAGCGTGGGGGCGTTTCTGGGAACCTGCGGCAATCACCCAGCCGTGGCTTGGTTCGGCGATCGTTGTGGTAGCCAGCGTGATCAACGGCGTTTGGGCGCTTGTGTTGATCCGCAAGGGGAAGGCGTTGAAATCCCCTGCGCTTAGCGCAGACGGAAAGCATCTTCAGACAGACGTTGTGACGTCAATTGGTGTGATCATCGGGATCGCGGCTGCCGTGGCGACTGGTTGGTACTGGCTGGATCCGCTGATGGCTGCGTTGGTGGCGCTGAACATCCTGTGGTCCGGTTGGCATGTTATTGCATCGTCCCTGTCCGGATTGATGGATGAATCCGTGTCCGAAGATGAACTGGCCGACCTGCGAAATTTGATTTCGGATCATGCCGAAGGCGCGGTAGAGGCGCATGATCTGCGCACCCGTGTGGCCGGTCGCGCGACATTCGTGGATTTCCATCTGGTGGTGCCGGGCGATATGTCTGTGACTGCCGCGCATGAGATTTGCGACCGCATCGAAGCGGCGCTGAAAAAGCATCTGGAAGAATGCATCGTGACCATCCACGTGGAACCGGAAGATCACGCCAAACACACAGGCATTGTGGTTCTTTAACGCTTCAGATCGTCCAGATAGGCGTTGACGGATGTCTGGATGTGGCGAAAGCGGTCGCCGCCCAGATGGACGCCGCCAAACCAGCGGGTCACAACAATCAGGTGGTTTTGCAGGTTCTCGCGTTCCAGCATGCGGATGATGACCATGCCTGCACCGGATTCACCGTCATCGTTTTTGACGGGCCCGTCGTCGGTCAGCAAAGCCCAGCTGTTATGCGTTGCTTTGGCGAACTTCTTTTTCTTTTTCAGCTCTTTGATCAGCGCTTCGGCTTCGGCCTTTGAGGCAGCAGGGCCACCCGCCACGGCATAGCGCGACCCGCGGTCGTTCAGGACGTTTTCTAGAATGGTCAAAGTCATGGGGCGAGCGATGCATGCTCGCACGCCCCCGTGTCAAGGCTCGGGCTGTGGTCAGCCGTTCAGAACATTGTCCAAAGGCGTGACGGGCAGGTCCAAAGCCTCGCCCACCGGCGCGCAGGTGATCTGGCCGTCGTGCACGTTCAGGCCGTTTGCCAGATGCGGATCATCCCTCAGCGCCTGTTTCCAGCCCTTGTTCGCCAGCGCCATCAGGAAGGGCTGTGTGGCATTCCCAAGGGCAAGCGTTGACGTCCGTGGCACCGCGCCCGGCATGTTGGCGACGCAGTAATGAATGATGCCGTCGACCTCATAGATCGGATCGGCATGGGTGGTGGGTTTCGATGTTTCAAAGCAGCCGCCTTGGTCGATTGCCACGTCCACCAGAACCGCTCCGGGTTTCATAGTGGCCAGCTGTTCGCGTTTGACCAGCTTGGGGGCGGCGGCACCGGGCACGAGGACCGCGCCAATGATCATGTCGGCTTCTTTCACCAGTTCGGCAGTCAACGCCGGATTGGCGTAGACTGTTTTGAACTGATCGCCGAACAGATCGTCCAACTGGCGCAGGCGGGGCAGGGACCGGTCCAAAACGGCCACGTTGGCCCCCATACCTGCGGCCACGCGGGCCGCATGCGTGCCAACCGCGCCACCGCCGATTACAACGACGCGGGCAGGAAAGACGCCAGGCACGCCGCCCATCAGAACGCCCATGCCACCATTGGCCTTTTGCAGAGCCCAAGCGCCCATTTGCGGGGCAAGCTTGCCTGCAACCTCGGACATCGGGGCCAGCAGCGGCAAGCCGCCTTGGGCCGACGTCACGGTTTCATAAGCGATGCAGGTCGCGCCACTTTCCATCAGGTCTTTGGTTTGCTCGGGGTCGGGGGCAAGGTGCAGGTATGTGAACAGCACCTGACCTTTGCGCAGCATCTTGCGTTCGACAGCCTGCGGTTCCTTGACCTTTACGATCAGATCGGCGGCGTCAAATACCTCTGCGGCGGTGTCTGCGATGGTCGCGCCAACGTCTGTGTATTCTTTGTCAGTGAAGCCCGCGCCATCGCCAGCACCGGTTTCCACGATCACCTCGTGACCGTTCTGGACGGCTTCCGCTGCGGCGTGGGGTGTCAGGCCGACGCGATATTCCTGCGGTTTGATTTCTTTTGGGCACCCGATTTTCATGGCGTCCTCCCGTTTGTCCTACTGCACCTAGGATGAAGGAGTTTGCTTGCAACTTTGTTCCTGATCTGGCCTGCTACACCGCAAGTTTCGAAGAATCTTCGAATTTAGCCCGACTAAGCGAAAGGAATGCAGTCATGTCAGCTTTGGACGATATGGATCGCCGAATCCTGCGTGCGTTGCAAAAGGTCGGGCGCATGTCGAATGCGGACCTTGCGGAAAAGGTAAACCTTTCGGCATCGGCCTGTCACAGACGCGTCCAAAGGCTAGAGGCCGAGGGCTTCATAAAGGATTACGTCGCGCTGCTGGATGCCCGCAAACTGGGGTTGCCCACGACGGTCTTTGTTGAAATCACCCTGACAGGGCAGGCGGACGAAGTGCTTGAGGCGTTTGAGACAGCGGTCAAGCGCGTACCGGAAATTCTGGAATGTCATCTGATGGCAGGCACGGCGGACTACATCCTGAAAATCGTGGCAGAAGACACCGATGATTTCGCGCGCATCCATCGCCAGTATCTGGCGCGGCTGCCCCATGTCCGTCAGATGCAATCCAGCTTTGCCCTGCGCACGGTATTCCGGACAACGGCACTGCCTGTCTGACCCCTTGGAAAAGACAAACCCCCGAAAGGTTTTCACCTCGGGGGTCGTCAAATTCATAACAGTGTCTGAAAAACTGCTTAGAGCAGACCTTCACGCTGCGCCTTTTTGCGTGCCAGTTTACGGGCACGGCGGATCGCTTCAGCCTTCTCGCGCGCTTTTTTCTCGGAAGGCTTTTCGAAATGATGCCGAAGCTTCATCTCACGAAAGACACCTTCACGCTGCAGCTTCTTCTTCAGAGCGCGGAGCGCCTGATCGACGTTGTTGTCGCGAACACTAACCTGCATGTGGTTTTCACCACCTTTCTAAGTTTGAGTTGCAAGGAATTGCAGGAAGTGGCCGTATAGCAAGTCGCGCCTAACTTGTCTAGTGTGGGGCCAAGGGGCCTGAATTGCCACTGAGTTGAAGGAAACCACGCCATGTCCGATGATCCCCAAACACAGCTTTTGGACGCTATTTTGATGCATGTTCCGTTCGATGGCTGGTCTCAGGCCAGTTTTGATGCGGCTGTTCAGGACAGTGATGTTGATCCGATTGTGGCCCGTGGCCTTTTCCCGCGTGGGGCCGTTGATCTGGCGGTGGCCTACCACAAGGCTGGCGACGCCGAGATGCTGCGCCGAATCGATGCCGACCCGATGGAGGGCTACCGGTTCCGCGATAAGGTCGCCGCAGCCGTCCGTCACCGGATCGAAGCCGTCGATGATCGCGAGGTCGTGCGCCGTGGCACCACGCTGTTTGCTTTGCCTACGCATGCAGCGGATGGCGCCAAACTGATCTGGGGCACGGCGGATGCGATCTGGACGGCTTTGGGCGATACCTCGGACGATGTGAACTGGTACACAAAGCGCGCGACACTTTCCGGGGTCTATTCTGCGACCGTGTTGTTCTGGCTGGGGGATGACTCGCCCGATCATTCCGCGACATGGGAATTTCTGGATCGCCGGATCGAAGACGTCATGCGCTTTGAAAAATTCAAGGCGGCGGTGAACAGCAATCCGCTGACCAAAGGGCTGATGGCGTTCCCGAATGCTTTCCTGTCCCGCGTTAAAGCGCCTAAGACCGATCCCTCTGATTTGCCAGGCCATCTGGGCTAAGGATCCCAGACGAAGGCCAGACAAAGGGATGCGTCCATTCCGCGCGATTGTTCTTTCATTCCGGATCGGCCAAAGTTCCGCCAAAGCGGAGGACGACTATGACGAAAACGATGCGGGCTGTTGAAATCACCGAAGCGGGCGGGCCCGAGCTTCTGAAACCGGTCGAGCGGGACATTCCCAAGCCGGGCCACGGCGATGTGCTGTTGAAAATTGCCTATGCCGGTGTGAACCGCCCCGATGCGCTGCAGCGTGCGGGCCTTTACGCCCCGCCACCCGAAGCGTCCGATCTGCCGGGGCTTGAGGCCTCGGGCGAGGTGGTCGCGCTGGGCGAAGGTGTCAGCGGCATCAGCGTGGGCGATAAGGTTTGTGCCCTGCTGCCGGGCGGTGGTTACGCAGAATACGCAACGACGCCCGCCGCCCACTGCTTGCCTGTTCCCGAAGGCATGGGCATGAAAGAGGCTGCCTGCCTTCCCGAAACCTTTTTCACCGTCTGGTCCAATGTGTTCCAGCGCGGGGGCCTGAAAGCGGGCGAGACATTTTTGGTTCACGGTGGATCATCGGGCATCGGTACGACGGCAATCCAACTGGCCAGCCACTTTGGCGCACGTGTGTTCACCACGGCAGGCAACGCCGACAAATGCCGGATTTGCGAGGAACTGGGGGCGGAACGTGCCATCAACTATCGCGAAGAGGATTTTGTCGAGGTCATCCGCGCTGAAGGTGGTGCTGATCTGATCCTTGATATGGTTGGCGGCAGCTATCTGCCCAAGAACGTCAAAAGCCTCGCCAATGACGGCCGTCTGGTGCAGATCGCTTTCTTGCAAGGGCCGAAGGTAGAACTGAACTTTGCCCAAGTGATGATGCGCCGTCTGACGATCACGGGATCGACCTTGCGCCCGCAAAGCGATCTGGCCAAGGCACGCATTGCCGATGCGCTGCGCGAACAGGTCTGGCCGCTGCTGTCGGCGGGCAAAATCGCCCCTGTTATGGACAGTGAATATGCGCTGGATCAGGCCGCTGACGCGCATGCGCGGATGGAAGGATCGACCCACATCGGGAAAATTGTGCTTAAGGTCGGAGGCTGAGGGTTGTCCGAAGACACACCCCAGAAGACGCCGCTCGATCTGTTAGGCGAATACGCCATTCAGGACAGTTTCGAGACGTTCAAGGATCACATGTCGGGGGCGATGCTGTTCCCCGACAAACGCAACATCCGCAAATACTGCATCAACCGGGCGATTGAGACCTTGGGCACGGACGGCTTGTTTGCCGAATTCGGCGTGTGGCGCGGGCATGGCGTGAACCTGTTTTCGCGTCAGCTGAAAAAATCCGGTGCAGTCATCTGGGGCTTTGACAGCTTTGAGGGTCTGGAAGAGGACTGGACCGGCCACGCTAAAGGCGGGCAGGCGGGGCGGTTTACGCTAAAGGGCGAACTGCCCGAGGTTGCGGATGGCGTGAAGCTGGTCAAAGGCTGGGTACAGGACACAGTGCCGGGCTGGCTGGAAGATCACAAAGGGCAGGCCGTGGTCTTTGCCCACTTGGATCTGGACACCTACACGCCCACGCGCTTTGTGCTGGATGCGATCAAGCCACGGTTGGTGGCGGGATCGGTTTTGCTGTTTGACGAACTTTATGGATATCCCGGTTGGCGCCATCACGAATGGAAAGCACTGGAAGAGAGCTTGCCGTCCGACAGTTTTCGCTACATCTCTTTCTCAGAGCAGGCGGTCGGCATTGAAATGACCCGCGCGCCTGATAGCTGACACGCGTCATTTAAAGGGAGTAAGGCATGGCAAAAACCGTAGTGATGCACGAACACGGTGGTCCCGAGGTATTGCAGATCGAAGATCGCCCCGTTGGTGACCCCGCAGCAGGCGAGGTGCGCATCAATCACAAGGTCTGCGGCCTGAACTTTATCGACTGCTACCAGCGCAGCGGCCTTTACCCGATGAACCTGCCCCACGCGATGGGGATGGAAGCATCCGGCGTGGTTGATGCCGTGGGCGAAGGCGTGACACATCTGAAGGTCGGCGACCGCGTGGCCTATGCCAGCCAGCCGCCGGGCGCCTATTGCGAAGCGCGCGTGATGCCTGCCGCGCAGGTCTGTCCGCTGCCCGACGGCATTTCCTTTGAAGAAGGCGCTGCGATGATGCTGAAGGGGCTGACAACGCAGTACCTGTTCAATCGCACAACGCCGCTGAAGGCTGGTGATACGGTGCTGTTTCACGCCGCTGCCGGTGGCGTGGGCCTGATCGCTTGTCAGTGGGCGAAATCCGAAGGCATCCGATTGATCGGCACAGCAGGCACCGATGAGAAATGCCAACTGGCGCTGGATCATGGTGCGTCCGACTGCATCAATTACCGCGATGAAGACTGGGTCGCCAAGGTCAAGGAACTGACCGATGGCAAAGGCGTCGATGTGGTGATGGATTCTGTCGGGAAAGACACGTTCGAAGGCTCGCTCGATTGCCTGAACCCGCTGGGCATGATGATTTCCTTCGGCAACGCCTCGGGCGCAGTGCCGCCGTTCAATATCGGGACGCTGGGGGCGAAAGGATCGCTGAAAATCACGCGCCCGACACTGTTCACACACATCGCGGATCACGCCACATGTCAGGATATGGCGCAGCAGTTGTTTGCCAAGGTTCTGAGCGGGGATGTGAAAATCCGGATTGATCAGCGTTTCCCGCTGGATCAGGTGGCCGACGCGCATCGCTCGCTAGAAGCGCGGAAGACGACCGGTTCGACCGTTCTGACGATCTGATAGAAAAAGGCGCGAGGGGCCTGAACCCTTCGCGCCTTTCAAAGCTGATTACAGCGCGCGCCAGCCGATATCGCGGCGGCAGAAGCCTTCGGGCCAATCCACAGCATCCACCAACGCATAGGCGCGATCGCGGGCTTCTTGCAGCGTTGCGCCGCGCGCCGTGGCGTTCAGAACGCGGCCACCCGTGGCGACGACCTGACCGTCTTTTTCGGATGTGCCTGCGTGGAACATCACGTTGAAGCTGTCTTCAGTGATGGCATCCAGACCGTTGATCGCGGTGCCCTTTTCGTAGGACCCCGGATAGCCGCTGGCCGCCAGCACCACGGTCATCGCGTGATCATCCGCCCAGTTAACCTGCGCTTCTGCCAGGCGGCCCTCGGCGCAGGCGTGGATCAGGTCCAGCGCCTGTGCGCCAAGGCGCAGCATCAGAACCTGACACTCGGGATCGCCAAAGCGCACGTTGTATTCCACCAGACGCGGCTGGCCGTTTTCGATCATCAGACCGGCATACAGGACGCCTTGATAGGGCGTGCCGCGACGGGCCATTTCGGCCATTGTCGGCTTGATAATTTCGTCCAGCGCTTTCTGTGCGATCTCATCGGTCAGCACGGGGGCAGGGGAATAGGCCCCCATGCCGCCTGTGTTGGGGCCTGTGTCACCTTCACCAACGCGCTTGTGGTCCTGAGCCGTGCCGATGGGCAGAACGGTCTCGCCGTCGACCAGAATGAAGTAGGACGCTTCTTCGCCGGTCATGAATTCTTCGATCACAACCTCTGCGCCAGCTTCGCCAAAGGCACCGCCGAACATGTCGTCCAGAGCGGCCAGTGCTTCTTCCAACGTCTCAGGGATGATCACGCCTTTGCCCGCGGCCAGACCGTCGGCCTTGATGACCAGCGGCATGCCTTGTTCGGTGACATAGGCTTTGGCTGCGGCCAGATCGGTGAAATGCGCGTAGCCTGCCGTCGGGGCCTTGGCTGCATCGCAGATTTCTTTGGTAAAGCTTTTGGACGCTTCCAGCTTGGCTGCCGCGGCAGAGGGGCCAAAGACAGGGATCGATGCATTGCGCAGCGCGTCGGCCACGCCAGCGGCCAGCGGGGCCTCGGGGCCGACGATGACCAGATCAATCGCGTTTTCTTCAGCAAAGGTGACCACAACGCCGCCGTCATTGACGTCAAAAGACGCGCAATCGGCGATCTGTGCGATGCCTGCGTTTCCGGGGGCCACGATCAGCTTGTCGCACTTGGGGTTCTGCATAACGGCCCACGCCAGTGCATGTTCACGTCCGCCCGAACCGAGGATCAGGATATTCATGGCCAAAGTCCCTTTATTTGCGCTGTTGCGCCCTCCTATCCGGCGCGGGGCTTTGGCGCAAGATGTGGTGCTTTTCCTTTCCGGGGCGGATGGGTAGTGTAGGAACAACCAAGCACGAGGATGACCATGGATTTGTTGGACGACGGCCCCGAGGAAGGCGACGGCAATACGCCGGAATTTTCCGTCTCGGAATTGTCCGGTGCCGTCAAACGGGTGATCGAGGGTGAGTTCGGCTTTGTCCGGGTCAAGGGCGAGGTCGGTCGCGTGTCGCGTCCCCGTTCGGGGCATATCTATCTTGATCTGAAAGATGATAAGGCTGTCATTTCAGGCGTGATGTGGAAAGGTGTGGCCAGCCGGCTGCAGACCCAGCCCGAAGAAGGGATGGAGGTTATCGCCACAGGCCGTCTGACGACGTTCCCCGGCCAGTCCAAGTACCAGATCGTGATCGAGGATATGCGCCCCGCCGGTGCCGGTGCATTGATGGCGATGCTGGAAAAGCGCAAGGCGCTGTTGCAGTCCGAGGGGCTGTTTGACGCGAGCCGGAAAAAGCCGCTGCCGTTTCTGCCCGAGATCATCGGCGTTGTGACATCGCCGTCAGGGGCAGTCATCCGCGATATCCTGCATCGTCTGCGTGACCGTTTTCCGCGCAAGGTTCTGATCTGGCCGGTGGCCGTGCAGGGCGCGAAATGTGCGCCCGAGGTGACCCGCGCGATTGAAGGGTTCAACCAGCTTCCACCCGGTGGTGCGCTGCCGCGTCCTGATCTTCTGATCGTTGCACGCGGCGGTGGATCGATTGAAGACCTCTGGGGCTTTAACGAAGAAAGCGTGGCGCGGGCTGCGGCAGCTTCGGACATTCCCTTGATTTCAGCGGTGGGCCACGAAACGGACACCACGCTGATCGACTTTGTATCGGACCAGCGCGCGCCGACACCGACGGCGGCTGCGGAACTGGCCGTACCGGTGCGCCGTGATCTGTTGGCATGGACGGACGAGGTGCAGGCGCGTCTCAGCCGTGCGATCACACAGCGTCTGGAACTGCGGGATCAGCGGCTGCGCGATCTGTCACGCGCTTTGCCGCGCCCTGACATGTTGCTGGATGGCCCGCGTCAGCGGCTGGACACCATCTCGGATCGTTTGCCTGCCGCGCTGACACGCGGTGTGCAAACGCGCCGTGTGGTCCTGTCTGAAACCGCAGGTAGCTTGCGGCCCGCGATGCTGCGGTCGCGACTGGCGGAAGAGACACGCCGTGTTGCCCAGATCGGGGCACGTCTGGACCCGCGGATCGTACAGCGGGACGTGGCGCAGAAATCCGAACGCATCGCGGATCTGTCGCGCCGGTTGGATGCGGCGTTCCAACAAAGCACCAGCAAACGCCGCGAACGTCTTGATGCGCTGGACCGTCTGCGCGAAACGCTGGGCTATAAGGCCACGCTGAAACGGGGCTATGCCGTCGTGCGGGCCGAGGGGCAGGTCGTGACGACCAAAGCCGAGGCCGAGAAGGCAGGCGGACTTGAGATCGAATTCAACGACGGGAAAATGCGGATCGGGGGCGCTGCGCCTAAAAAGGCGCCGCCCAAAAAGAAAGCCCCGGAACAGGGCTCTCTCTTCTAAGCATTCAAAATGAAAAGGGCGGGGAAATCCCCGCCCTTTCTGTATTTAGGCAGCGTCTGCTTCCGGTGCGAAACGACCGTAGAAGCTCTGGCCTTTGTCAGCCATTTCGCGCAGCAGCGGCGGGCAGGCAAAACGTGCGCCGTGCTTGGCTTCAAGCTGATCGCAACGCTCGGCGGCATAGGGCGCGCCGATGATGTCCAGCCACGACAGCGGACCGCCGGACCAAGGCGCAAAGCCCCAGCCAAGGATCGCACCAACGTCACCTTCCCGGATGTCCATCAGAACGCCTTCTTCCAGCGCACGAACGGCTTCCAGCGACTGAGCGAACAGCAGGCGGTGCTGCACTTCAGTCAGGTCAGGC
>CATNDK010000078.1 GCA_950096585.1 Thalassococcus halodurans
ATTTTCGGGAGCTGCGCCGTGGCTAAGAGGTGTCCCAAACCACCGGATCAGGAATACCGCGATCGGATTGCTACCGACCTCGACCGCACCATGCTGGTCGAGGCGGCGGCCATGACCACCCAGATCAAGGGCGAAATCATCCCGTCGAACCGCCCAGGTTCCTTGGCAATGGCGATCCGTCAGCCTGCGGGTGTTGTGCTGGCGATGGCCCCGTGGAACGCGCCGGTGATCCTAGGGGTGCGGTCGATCGCAACGCCCTTGGCCTGCGGCAATACGGTTGTCATGAAAACGTCCGAACTATGCCCCCGCGTTCACGCGCTGGTGGTCGAAGCCGTGGCCGAGGCGGGCTTCCCTGCCGGTGTGCTGAACGCGATTTCCAACGATCCGAACGACGCGCCGCAGATTGTTGAGGCGCTGGTTAAAAACCCCGCGATCCGCCGTGTGAACTTCACCGGTTCGACCCGCGTGGGCAAGATTATTGGCGAGCTTTGCGGTCGTTACCTGAAGCCTGCGTTGCTGGAGCTTGGCGGTAAGGCCCCGATGATCATTCTGGATGATGCCGATATCGACGCGGCGGTCGCGGCGGCGGGCTTTGGCGGGTACATGAACCAAGGCCAGATTTGCATGTCGACCGAACGCATCATCACCGTGGGTGACATTGGCGACAAGTTTGTCGAGGCCTACACGAAAAAGGTCGAATCCCTGCGCGCGGGTGATCCCCGCGACGGGACTGAGCCGTTGGGATCACTGGTGAACCAAGGGGCGGCGGACCGTGTGCGCGATCTGGTCAAGGATGCGGTCGATAAAGGCGCTGTCATGATCGGTGGCGGTGGCGATCAGACCATCATGAACGCGGTCGCGCTGGATCATGTGACACCGGAAATGCGGATTTATACTGAAGAGGCGTTCGGCCCCGTGACCTCGGTCATCCGTGCGGGATCGGTGGACGAGGCCGTGGGCATCGCCAACAGCAGCGAATACGGGCTGTCGGCGGCGGTCTTTGGTCAGGATGTGATGCGGGCAATGGCTGTGGCCAAACGGATCGAATCCGGCATCTGCCACGTCAACGCGCCGACCGTGCACGACGAAGCGCAAATGCCGTTCGGTGGGATCAAGGCGTCGGGCTATGGCCGTTTTGGTGGTATCTGGGGCATTGCCGAGTTTACCGAACTGCGCTGGATCACATTGCAGGACGGTCCGGTCCACTACCCGATCTGATCCGGTTACATCCGTTTCAGAACCTCGTGCAGAACCCGCTCTGCGGCGCGGGACAGTTTTCGGCGTGAATCCTGAATGACGAAGTAGGGGGCCACCACCACCGGTGCGCTGGTCTTCAACTCGGTCAGGTTTGCGCCGAGTTCCTGCGAGGTCAGAAGCGTCATCACCTCTTTCGTCTGGGGCGAAATGGCCTGTCCTTCGGCGACTTGCGACAGGGCGATGATCAGGGACGAGGTGTTCAAAACGCGGCTGGGGCCGGAAACGCCCTTGTTGTGAAAGGCGTTCTCGATCGCTTCGCGGATGGGAAAGCCCTCTTCCTGGATAACCCACGGATAAGCCGCCAGTTCGGCCAGATCGACGGGGTCCTGTCCGGCAAGCGGATGGGATTTGTGCACCATCAGCGACACGATTTCGGTGCGTCCGGGATGAAAGCGGAACTCGGTTCGTTTGTAGCCGGGGGTGGTGCGGCCCATGATGAAATCATAGTGCGCCTCTTCCAGCCTGCGGAACAGCGTGGCAGACGGGGCGACGTCCACCGAGATGCGCAGATCGGGATAGTCCTGTTGGATGCTTTGTACGGCGGGCATCAGGCACCCCACAGCGGGGCCGGTAACCGCGCCCACGCGTACGTCCCCCAAAGACCCCGAGCGCAGGTGGTTCAGCTCATCCCACATGGTGCCCAGTTCCGACACAACCACGCGCGCATGCCGCAGCAGGATGCGGCCCGCAGGCGTCGGCTCCATCCCCGCAGGATGGCGGATGAACAGGTCACTGCCCAGTTGCGCCTCAAGATCCGCCAGAATGCGGGATGCGGCAGGCTGCGAAATGGCCACGGCCCGTGCCGCCAGTTGCAACTGCTGGGTTTCGTCGATCTTCAGCATCAGTTCGAGATGCTTGGGTTTGATGCGGTTAAGGTTCTGCATGGGGCGTCCTGAATTCTGCATAACGGTTATGATATGCAAAATGCCCATTAGTCAATTTTACAGGTATGCAGTGCGGGGCGTAAATTGCCCGCCATGACGCGCAGCACCGCTGAGGTGGGCCGAGTCGCCTGCAACCCGAGGGAGGGACCAGCGATGCGGACAAGGCGTTGTCATGGACTTGGGAGGAGAAACCAAATGAATTTGAAACTATTGCTCACCAGCTCGGCTCTGGCTCTGACAGGCTTTGCGGCTATGGCTGACACCGTTGGCATCGCGATGCCGACCCAATCCTCGTCGCGCTGGATTTCCGACGGCAACTCGATGGTCGAACAGTTCGAAGCTGCTGGCTACGACACCATCCTGCAGTATGCCGAAGATGATATCCCGAACCAGTTGGCGCAGATCGAAAACATGATCACCAATGGCGTCGACGTTCTGGTAATTGCGGCGATTGACGGCACAACGTTGTCCAACGCGTTGGAAAACGCGCATTTCGCAGGCATCAAAACCATCGCTTATGACCGCCTGATCCGTGACAGCGAATACGTCGACTACTACGCGACCTTTGATAACTTCAAAGTGGGCGTTCAGCAGGCAACCAGCCTTGTGGACGGTCTGAAAGAACGCTTTGGCGATGGCCCCTACAACGTCGAACTGTTCGGCGGGTCGCCCGACGATAACAATGCGTATTTCTTCTATGATGGCGCGATGTCCGTGCTTCAGCCGCTGATCGATAGTGGCGAGATCAACATCGTATCCGGCCAGATGGGCATGGACACTGTTGGCACCCTGCGCTGGGACGGTGCGGTTGCACAGGCACGCATGGATAACCTGCTGTCTGCCCATTACACCGATGCCGAAGTACACGGCGTACTGGCGCCTTATGACGGTCTGTCAATTGGCATCATCTCGTCCCTCAAGGGCGTGGGCTATGGCTCTGGCGATCTGAAAATGCCGATCGTGACCGGGCAGGACGCCGAAGTGCGTTCGATCAAATCCATGCTGGCAGGTGAACAGTATTCGACCGTCTTCAAGGACACCCGCGAACTGGCGCGTGTTACTGTGGGTATGGTCGAGGCGCTGCTGAAAGGTGGCGAGCCGGAAATCAACGACACCTCGACGTACAACAACGGCGTCAAGATCGTGCCGTCCTACCTGCTTGAGCCGGTGTCGGTGGACATGTCTAACTGGGAAGAGGTCATCCTCGGTTCCGGTTACTACACTGCTGACCAGCTGAAGTAATCAAAACAGGTTTCTCCCCATGGTGCGTCCGGCCCCAACACCGGTCGTGCCCTGGGGGGTGATTGAAGGAAGGACAGCACTATGGCTGCGCTGCTGGAAATGCGCGGGATCACCAAGGAATTCCCGGGTGTCAAAGCCCTGGATCAGGTGGATCTGACCGTAGAACAGGGACAAATCCTTGCCCTTGTCGGGGAAAATGGCGCAGGCAAGTCGACGTTGATGAAGGTCCTGTCAGGGGTTTATCCCGCAGGCAGTTATGACGGCGAAATCCATTACGATGGCGCGCTGGCCCAATTTGCGGGCATTGCCGATAGCGAAGAGCGCGGCATCATCATTATCCATCAGGAACTGGCGTTGGTGCCCCTGCTGTCGATTGCCGAGAACATCTTTCTGGGCAACGAACGGGCCAAGGGCGGCGTCATCAACTGGCGCGAAACCGACCGCCGGACGATGGAGTTGCTGAAGAAGGTGGGGCTTAGCGAAGCCCCCGGAACGCTGATCGACAAACTGGGCGTCGGCAAACAGCAGTTGGTCGAAATCGCCAAGGCGCTGTCGAAAGAAGTGCGTCTGTTGATTTTGGACGAACCCACAGCGGCCCTGTCGGAATCGGACAGTCAGGCGCTTTTGGACCTGATGCTGGAACTGAAGGCGCAGGGCGTCACGCAGATCATTATCAGTCACAAGCTGAACGAAGTGCGCCGTGTGGCCGACAAGATCACCGTGATCCGCGATGGCACGACTGTATCCGACATGATCGCCGGTCAGGATGAAATCACCGAAGACCGGATCGTGCGCCACATGGTGGGCCGCGACATGGCACAGCGCTATCCGACGCGCGAACGTCGGGCGGGCGATGTGTTGATGCAGGTGAAGGACTGGAACGTATTCCACCCGCTGCACGCCGACCGACAGGTAATCCGCGACGTGAATCTGACCGTCCGCGCGGGCGAGGTTGTGGGCGTGGCAGGCCTGATGGGCGCGGGGCGCACCGAACTGGCTATGAGCCTGTTTGGCAAATCCTACGGGCAGAAGATTTCCGGTCAGGTCGAAATGAACGGCAAGCCGGTGGACACCGGCACCGTCAGCCGCGCGATTGATGCAGGGTTGGCCTATGTGACCGAGGATCGCAAGGCGCTGGGCCTGCTGTTGGATGAAACGATCCAGCGCAATATCTCGCTTGCCAATCTCGAAGGTGTGGCGACAGGGCAGATCCTGAACGACGCCGAAGAAACCCGTGTGGCCGAACGGTACCGCGAAGCGCTGAACATCCGCACGCCGGGTGTGTTCCAGCGGGTTGTGAACCTGTCGGGCGGCAACCAGCAGAAGGTCGTGCTGTCGAAATGGCTGTTTGCCCAGCCCGAGGTTCTGTTTCTGGACGAACCGACGCGCGGCATCGATGTGGGCGCGAAATTCGAAATTTACGGGATCATCAACGAACTGTCCGCGCAGGGCAAAGGCGTGCTGATGATTTCGTCCGAGATGCCCGAGCTCTTGGGCATGTGTGACAGAATTTACGTGATGAACGAAGGCGCATTCGTGGGCGAGCTGACAGCCGAAGAGGCCAGTCAGGAAGCCATCATGTCGCTGATCGTAACGGACTAGGGAAGGGATCGGGGATGGAACTTGCGGATAGCAAAGCACAAGGGGCAGAGGCGTCGGGGATCGGTGCCTATCTGGTGCGTCACCTTCGGGAATACGGGCTGTTGTTCGCGCTGATCGCGATCATGGCGTTTTTCCAGATCGTGACGAACGGCACCCTGTTGAAGCCGGTGAACGTGACGAACCTGCTGCTGCAGAACAGCTATATCGTCATCATGGCGCTGGGTATGCTGATCGTCATTGTGGCGGGGCATATCGACCTGTCGGTCGGATCGGTCATGGGGTTTGTCGGCGCTTTGGCGGCTGTGATGATCGTTCAATTCGAACAGTCCACGGGCGTGACGATGATCGTCTGTATCATCGCCGGTGGCTTGATCGGCGCGGCGCAAGGATATTGGGTCGCTTATTGGGGGATTCCGTCTTTCATCGTGACCTTGGCGGGGATGCTGGTGTTTCGCGGCGCGTCGCTGTGGTTGCTGGAAGGCCAGTCTTTGGGCCCGTTCCCACGTGAATTCCAGATGATCGCGAACGGCTTTGTGCCCGATATCTTCCCTGCTGGGCTGGGCGAAACCATCGCCGGTTTGCTGGGCGAACGCCGCGTGAACATGCTGGCGCTTGCATCCGGCATCATCGCCGCTGCGCTGGTCGTGTACCTTGAGATGAAGAAACGCGCGCAGAACCGTGCCTACGGGATGGAGACCGAACCCAAAGCCTTCTTCTGGGCGCGTGTCGGCATCATCGCCTTTGCGCTGGTCTTTATCCTGTTCAAACTGTCGACCTTCCGTGGCCTGCCGAATGTGTTGCTGACCATGGGTGTTCTGACAATCCTCTATGCGTTCTTCACCGAACGCACTGTCACAGGCCGCCGCATCTATGCGCTGGGTGGCAACGTGAAGGCAGCCAAGCTGTCGGGTGTGAAAACCGAACGGCTGACGTTCCTTGCCTTTGTGAACATGGGTGTTCTGGCGGCGATTGCGGGCATGGTCTTTGCCGCGCGTCTGAACTCGGCCACGCCCAAGGCGGGCTTTGCGCTGGAACTTGATGTGATCGCGGCGGTGTTCATCGGTGGTGCGTCCATGTCGGGCGGTGTCGGCAAGATTGTCGGCGCGGTTGTGGGTGCCTTCCTGATGGGGGTTCTGAACAACGGTATGTCCATCCTCGGGATCGGCATCGACTATCAGCAGATGATCAAAGGTCTGGTGCTGTTGGCTGCTGTGATCTTCGACGTCTACAACAAATCCAAGCAGGCATAATATGGCATTTACACCAGCAAAATGGCCCCGTCGCCTGCGCAGTCAGGAATGGTACGGCGGCACGTCGCGGGACAGCATCTATCACCGTGGATGGATGCGGAACCAGGGCTACCCCGAAGACCTGTTCGACGGTCGCCCGATCATCGGCATCCTGAACACATGGTCCGAACTGACGCCTTGCAACGGCCACCTGAACGAACTGGCCGAAAAGGTGAAGGCAGGCATCTGGGAGGCCGGCGGCTTTCCCGTCGAGGTGCCGGTGTTTTCCGCCAGCGAAAACACCTTCCGTCCCACGGCGATGATGTTCCGCAATCTGGCCGCGATGAGCATCGAGGAACAGATCCGCGGACAGCCGATGGACGGCTGCGTGCTGATGGTGGGTTGTGACAAGACCACGCCAAGCCTGTTGATGGCAGCTGCGTCTGTCGATCTGCCGTCGATCGTGGTCACAGGTGGCCCGATGCTGAACGGCTGGTTCCAAGGCGAACGGGTTGGGGCGGGCACGCACCTTTGGCGGTTCTCCGAGGCCGTGAAGGCAGGCGAGATGACGCAGGAAGATTTCCTTGAGGCCGAGGCCGCCGTCACGCGTTCCACAGGCACCTGCAATACGATGGGCACGGCATCGTCAATGGCGTCAATGACCGAGGCGTTGGGCATGGCGCTCTCTGGCAATGCCGCGATCCCTGCGGTCGACAGCCGCCGCCGTGTGATGGCGCAGATGTCGGGGCGGCGGATTGTGCAGATGGTGAAGGACGATCTGAAGCCGTCCGATATCCTGACGAAAGAGGCCTTTGAAAACGCCGTGCGCGTCAATGGTGCGATTGGCGGGTCGACCAATGCGGTGGTGCACCTTCTGGCCATCGCGGGCCGGATCGAGGTGGATTTCACGCTTGATGATTGGGACCGCTGCGGGCGCGATGTGCCGACGATTGTGAACCTTCAGCCGTCGGGCGAATACCTGATGGAAGAGTTCTTTTATGCCGGCGGCTTGCCTGTGGTCCTGCGCCAGTTGGGCCAAGATGGCCTGCTGCACAAAGATGCGCTGACCGTGTCGGGTGGTGCGATATGGGATGAGGTCAAGGACGCCAAGAACTGGAACGAAGACGTCATCCGCCCTGTTGAACGCGCGCTGACCGCACAGGGTGGCATTGCGGTACTCAAGGGCAACCTTGCGCCCAAAGGATCGATCCTGAAACCGTCTGCCGCGTCCGAACACCTGCTTGTGCATCGCGGCCCTGCCGTCGTGTTCGAAGACATCGACGACTACAAGGCGCGGATCAATGACGATGCTTTGGACGTGGACGAAAACAGCATTCTGGTGCTGAAGAACTGCGGGCCCAAGGGCTATCCCGGTATGGCCGAGGTCGGGAACATGGGGCTACCGCCCAAGGTTCTGAAAAAGGGCGTGACGGACATGATCCGTATCTCGGATGCGCGGATGTCGGGCACCGCCTATGGCACCGTGATCCTGCACACCGCTCCCGAAGCGGCCGCCGGTGGCCCGCTGGCCGTGGTGAAGACCGGCGACATGATCGAGGTCGATGTGCCCGCCCGCCGCTTGCATCTGGATATCCCCGATGACGAACTGGCCGCCCGTCTGGCCGATTGGGCACCGCACCATGAACGCGCGACGTCCGGTTATGCGTGGCTGCATCAGGAACATGTGGAAGGGGCCGACACCGGTGCCGATCTGACGTTCCTCAAGGGCAGCCATTGATCGATATCGCCCTAGTCGGGATCGGGAAGATCGCGCTGGACCAGCACGTGCCCGCCCTGAAATCGTCGGACGCTTGGAACCTTGCCGCCACCGTGTCGCGCAGTGGCAAAGTCGCAGGCGTGGAAAGCCATGCGGATTTCGATGCCTTCCTCAAGGCACGCCCCGATATCCGCGTCATCTCGCTCTGCCTGCCTCCCGTGCCGCGCTTTGATTATGCCGAGGCCGCGTTGCGCGCGGGTCGTCATGTCATGCTGGAAAAGCCACCCGGTGCGACGCTGTCGGAATGCGAAAAGCTGGCCGAACTGGCACAGTCCCAGCGCCTGACGCTCTACGCGACATGGCATTCCCGCGCGGCGGCCATGGTGCCTGCGGCCAAAGAGTGGCTGGCGGACAAATCGCTGAAACGCCTGCAGGTGACTTGGAAAGAAGACGTGCGCCGCTGGCATCCCGGTCAGGACTGGATCTGGGAGCCGGGTGGTCTGGGTGTCTTTGACCCCGGTATCAACGCGCTGTCGATCCTGACAGAGATCCTGCCGGACAAACTGCACCTGAAAAACGCAACGCTTGAGGTGCCGGAAAACAAACAGGGCCCGATCGCCGCCGTGCTAGACTTTGTGCATCCGCATGGGGCCAAGGTCAGTGCCGATTTCGACTGGCGTCAGGAAGGCGATCAGATCTGGCAGATCGAGGCCGTGACCGATGCGGGTACCTTGCTGCTGGACGAAGGCGGCGGCAGGATGTTCATTGACGGGCAGGAACACAGCGCCAGTGCTGCGGCGCTGTCCGGTGAATACCCGCGCCTTTATGCCCATATGGCTGAACTGCTGGCAACCGGCGCCTGCGACACCGATTTCGAACCGATGCGCCATGTGGCCGATGCTTTCCTTTTGGGCCACCGCAAAATCGTCGACCCATTTTACGACTAGGACCAAGACATGATCACTTCCCCACTGACAGGTATCCTTCCCGTCGCGCCCACGCCGTTTCATGACGATGGCACCGTGGATCAGGACGGTATGCGCCGCGTTCTGGATTGCATTATCGATCAGGGCGTCGATGCGATCTGTATCCTTGCGAATTATTCCGAACAGTTCGTGCTGTCGGATGAAGAACGTGCGCTGCTGATGCGGATCAGTCTGGAACATGTCGCGGGCCGCGTGCCTGTGATTGTCACGATCAGCCATTTCTACACCGGCATCGTGGTCGAACGCGCGAAACAGGCACAGGCGCTGGGGGCGTCGATGGTCATGATGATGCCGCCCTATCACGGCGTGGGTCTGGTTCCGGCCGAGGCGGGGATTTACGAACACTTCCAAGCGGTCTCCGATGCCATCGACATCCCGATCATGGTGCAGGACGCGCCCCTGTCCGGTTGCCAGCTGTCGGTGCCGTTGCTGACGCGCATGGCGAAAGAGCTCGAGCAGGTGCGGTACTTCAAAATGGAGATGCCCTTTGCCGCCGACAAACTCGCGGCTTTGATCGAAGCTGGTGGCGATGCCATCGAAGGCCCGTTTGACGGGGAAGAGGCCGCGACGCTGCTGGCTGATCTGGATGCGGGCTGTACCGGCACCATGACTTCGGGCCTGCAATGCGAACACATCGGCCAGATCATCCGCAGCTATCTGGCGGGCGACAAAGAGGCCGCACTGGCCCATTGGACGCGCTGCCTGCCGCTGATCAACCACGAAAACCGCCAGTGCGGGCTGCGCGCCTGCAAGGTGGTCATGAAAGAGGGCGGCGTGATCGGGTCCGACTACGTGCGCCATCCGTTGAAACCCATGTCCGACCGGACGCGCGCACGTCTGCTGCAACTGGCCGGTGACATGGATCTAATTGCCCTGAAATGGGGAAAATAAGGAGAGCGTCACATGACATTCACACCCCATGGCAAACATCTGATCGCGGGCAACTGGGTTGCGGGCGAGGCCACATTTACATCGACGCCGGTCACAGGCGACGGGTTCACGTTTTATGATGGCACGCCAGCGCTGGTCGATCAGGCCTGTCAGGCCGCCGAAGACGCGTTCTGGAGCTATGGCGCGACCACCGCGCAGGAACGGGCTGATTTTCTGAATGCCATCGCGGATGAAATCGAAGCACGGGCCGAGCAGATCACCGAAATCGGTTGCGCTGAAACGGGCCTGCCCGAGGGGCGCTTGCAAGGGGAACGGGGCCGCACCACCGGTCAGCTTCGCCTGTTTGCCGATCACATCCTGAAGGGTGACTATCTGGATCGCCGCCATGACGTGGCGCTGCCCGATCGTCAGCCGCTGCCGCGCCCCGATCTGAAAATGGTGCAGCGCCCGATTGGGCCTGTAGCTGTGTTCGGCGCATCGAACTTCCCCTTGGCCTTTTCCACGGCAGGGGGCGACACGGCGGCGGCGCTGGCGGCTGGTCTCACAGGGCTAGAAATGGGTAGCGATATTGGCGGATCGATTCGCGTGCCAGCGCATTTCTGTGGCGTATATGGTCATAAGCCAACGTATGGCATCGTACCGTTGCGCGGTCATGCTTGCGCGCCCGACGATGCGGAGATGGATATCCTGGTCGGCGGTCCGCTTGCGCGGCGGGCAGAAGACCTACGGGTGACCCTCGAGATCATTGCCGGTGCT